>JASHPL010000038.1 GCA_030038125.1 Candidatus Sulfotelmatobacter sp. | reverse complement strand
CATGAAAAATCTATTAGGCCGCGCCGATCGCGTGCTCGACAATCCGCCGTACAATCTTGTCATTCACACTTCGCCGGTGCAGGACCCCACCAACGATCATTACCACTGGCACATCGAGTTCATGCCTAAGCTGACGAAGACGGCGGGATTTGAGTGGGGCACAGGATTTTATATCAATCCCACTCCGCCGGAAGAAGCGGCGAAGTTCCTGCGTGAGGCCAACGTGGAAGAGCCGGTTCCCGCGCCAGTCGGCTAGTTTTCCACAATTTTCGGGTTCGCTGGCACAGATCGCGTCTGGACGCGACCTGCGGCCCATGATAGCCTACCTCCGTTTTTCTCCCCCGAAGCAAGTCAGAGAACACTTCCGCAGCCTAGGCCAACCTTTCAACATCCACCGAATTTCTCTCAGGAGGAAATATGCGCAGGATTAGCTTTTGGGGACCCTTGCAGAAACGAACATGTGTGGGGGGGATGATGCTGCTGTTAGCGGGCGGACTCGCTCTCGCGCAAGATGAGCAGGCACGACAGCCATTTTGGGGGACGAGCGATGCCCCGACAGCGAACGATTCTGGGTTCGAAACCGAGCTGCCAGCAGCGCTGTCTGCGCATGCCACCTATACATCGGCCCAATATGCCACCGGCGGTGTGGGACTACGCAACCGCGGAACCGGTGGCATCGGCATCACAGGTGCGATCACGCCGGTCAAAGCTGCTTTCCTTTACTGGGCTGTGATAACCTCGGGCGCTGCCAAGGCCCCCGATACTCAGATGAAGCTACAGCGGCTCTCTCCAACTCCGGCATCCGCTGTCACCACGTTGACCGGAACGCTGATTGGCACGGGCGGTTCGCCGTGCTGGACGGGGAGCCTGATCTCGGTCTTCCGCGCAGTCGTTCCCTTAACCGTGGCAACGGGAAATGGTTTTTATCAAGTGACGCTTTTGTCGGGCGCTGGAGGAAGCACGGCTGGAGGTGATCCTTGGGTTGGAACTCCAGTTCTGCCGCTGTTTGAGGGGGCTTCTCTGGTCATCGTGGGGAGCGGACCATCGACTTCCAGAGTCGTGATTTACGATTCCGGACTCGCGGGCAAAACATTCCACGGGAATCCTGGCCTGAGCTATACGTTAACCTTGCCGGTGGCTGCGACCGGCAAGCTGACGCTGTTTGACAGCATCGGTGCCGATGGACAGGAGGGAGTAAGTCGAACCGCGAAGTCTGGCCTTGCAGATGAGCACACCCACATCAATGGAGTCGATGTTGCCGGGCCGTCATCTTTTTTTAACGACGGCGATTGGAATGGCAGTTCAGGCAAACCGATTCCTCAACTGTGGGACGATGTAGGGCACGACATCACCTCTTCGACCCCTTCCGGGACAAAGACTCTGGACATTGCAATCGGCAACGCAGGCGAGAGCTCTTACGACTGCATGACGCCGGTGGCGAACGTCGTGCAAGAAGAATAACTCTCGCCGATCAAGAGCGAATAAAAAGAGGGCACCGGATGTTCGCGGTGCCCTTTTATCCTTGGCCGAGAGAGTTGAACCCAGCATGTGGGTTCTCTTGAAAACACGATAGCGGTCCGACATTTCTTATTTGTCACGGAGTTGTAAAACCCGCGTCAGAATGCGCGTACATTGGCCGGATTTCGCGCTCAGGCTTGAGTTCGATCCTGAAACTCCTCGTGCCACGCCATCTGGATGGCTTCCAGCTTGCTTTCGTTCGAAGCTTTGGGATCTCCCGCGAAATTCGGTAACTCGGTCACGTAGCGATGCAGGTCGGTGAACCGCACGGTAAGGGGATCAAGCTCCGGATGCGCTTCCGACAGGAGAATGCCGATATCGGCAGCATCGTCCCAGGTGAGTGCTTTTGGCATAAGCTATCCTCTCAAGTTCAGGATATTCAGAATCCTGTACCCGCGACGTTGAACTTTGCAACTTTGCAACTTTGCAACTTGTTTTAGTGGTGCTCTTCTGACACGTAGTTTCGATTCCACGCGGGAATTTCTACAACAACTTTTCCTGGCTTGGCAATGCGGGCCTGGCAGCCGAGACGCGAGTTAAGCTGCAGGTCGGCGGCCATGTCTAAACGATCGGCCTCGTCGTCGTCCATCTCGGAAAGATTCTCTGCTCCTTCCTTCACCCAAACGTGGCAGGTGGTGCAGGCGCAATTGCCTCCGCAGGCATGATCGAGTGGGATCCCGAAATTCAAAGCCACGTCGAGAATGGATTGCTCGAGTCCATGGTTCTCGTAGGGAAGTTTGCCATTCTCGAACTGCACTGTCTTGCCTTCGGGCAAGAACGTGACCTGAACCGTGTTTTCACTTGGAGCTTCGATCGTTGCCGTCCCGGCTCCCAGCGTTTTCTCGTCTGACATGCGTCGTTACTCGTTTCAGCAATCAGCGATTGGCATTTGGCGCTTCATGCTTGATTCGGCATTATCTAATTGCTAACTCATAAAATGCCGTCTTCACTTAAATTCCGCTTTCGCCATAGGATGCGGCGCGATCAGGCCTTCCCCGAGATCGGTCTCATCCATATTCTTGCCCTTAAGCACCGAGGAAACTGCGCTGTCCATCATCAACTCTGCCAGCCGCATCGTACCCTGGTTCAGGGCCTCGATGGCTCTGCGAATCGCGGCATAATCTTCCTCCGCTTTGACTGCGTTCAGCGCTTTTTCCATTTTGGCGATCTGTTTCTTTTCGTCACTCGTCAATTGTCCCCACGCCGGGCTCTTCTTGCCTTTTTCGAGAGCCGCAAGAATCGTACTGGCTTCGTTCCGCGCTTCGATCAGCTGACGCCGCCGGAAATCTTCTTCCGCATTGTCGAACGAATCGAGAATCATACTCTCGACCTGTTCGTCGGTCAGCCCATAGCTCGGCTGTACCTGGATCTCGGCTTCTTTTCCGCTGCGTTGTTCCCGCGCCGAGACATGCAGAATGCCATTGGCATCGATGAGAAACTTCACCTCGACACGTGGAATGCCCGCCGCCATCGGTGGAATGCCTTTGAGATCAAACCGCGCCAGCGAGCGGCAATCTTTCGCCAGTTCACGCTCGCCTTGCAGCACGTGGATCGCGACATTCGCCTGCCCGTCCACCTGCGTGGTGTAAAACTGTATAGCCGAAGCGGGAATCGTTGAGTTGCGCAGGATGATCTTGTCGGTCACGCCCCCCGCGACTTCGATTCCCAGCGACAAAGGCGTAACGTCGAGCAGCAGCATGTTTTGCGTGGCTTCCGAGCCGCCGCCGAGAATATTGGCCTGCACCGCCGCACCGAGAGCTACGACCTCATCCGGATTCAGATCGATGTGCGGCTCACGGCGGAACATTTCTTTGACCAGCGCACGAACTTTGGGAATGCGCGTCGATCCGCCGACCAGCACGACCTCTTCGATCTGCTCCGGCTTGAGGTTCGCGTCTTTCAGTGCCTGCCTGCACGGCCCGACCGTGCGATCGATGATCGGTTGAATCAGCTGTTCAAACTGCTCACGCGTGATTTCGCGCTGATAGCGCTTGCCCTGCGGTAACTCAACATCAAGTTTGACGGACGGCTGAGACGAAAGCGCGATTTTCGCATCAATGACGGCTTTGCGGATCGCCTGCACGGCTTCCGCATTGCGCCGCAGATCGAGGCCGAGATCGCCACGAATGTCGTCGAGTGCGATCGTGATCAGCAGGTTGTCGATATCGTCGCCCCCGAGATGCGTGTCGCCATTGGTTGCGATCACCTCGAAGATGCCGTCATGCAGCTTCAGGATCGAAATGTCGAAAGTTCCGCCGCCAAGATCGTACACGGCCACGATTCCATTCTGCTGCTTGTCCAATCCATACGCGAGCGATGCCGCGGTGGGCTCGTTCACCAGACGGAGCACGTCGAGCCCAGCAATGCGGCCTGCATCTTTTGTGGCCTGACGCTGGGCATCGTTGAAATAGGCCGGAACCGTAATGACCGCCTTACTCACGGCCTCGCCAAAATAGCGCTCGGCGTTACGCTTGAGTTGCCGCAAAATGAGCGCAGAAATTTCAGGTGGCGTAGACGTTTTGTCGCCCAGTTTGATGCGCAGCACTTCGCCCGCGTGAAGGTCCTCGGCCACACGAAACGGAAACAGCTTCAGTTCTTCCTCGATGTCTTCAATGCCGCGTCCCATAAGGCGTTTGATCGAATACACGGCGTGATCGGGAGTTTCGATCAAATACTTCCGGGCCCGATTTCCAATAATCGCCTGATTGTTTTCGTCAAGCGCAACTACCGACGGAACCAGATTCGACCCGTCCTCGCCGGGAATGACGACAGGCTTCTCCCCTTGCATGAAGGCCACCAGAGAATTGGTGGTGCCAAGGTCAATGCCGACGATTCTCTCTGCAGTCATTCCTCAGCCATCCCGCTACGCCACTTTTTCCTTCCCCGCGCTCTCCGGCATTGCCTTCTCACGGCTGGATCGAGCTGGACTCCAGCGGGAAACCGGCGCATTGCCATGAATCATCCTCTGAATGAACGGTTCAAAAAACATATATGGATGAATCGATGCCGGTGCGCTCACCTGATCCAAACGATCGCGAAGCTCAGCCGGAATGGAAAAATCAATGGCGCGCAGATTGTCCTCGAGCTGAGACAATTTGCTTGCGCCCAATATGGTCGAGGTGATTCCCGGCTGAGTTGCGACCCAATTCAACGCGACTTGTGCGGGGGGACGCCCGATCTTCTTCGCAACCTCCAGCAGAGCATTCAGAATGTTCCAGTTCTGTTCGCTGAATTTCTTGAGCGCGGGGTTTCCCGAGTCTTTCGTCTTTTCCAGGCGTCCGTCGCCGGATCCACCATCTCCCTCGCGCTTGTACTTCCCGCTGAGAAAGCCGCCTGCTAACGGACTCCACGGACATACGCCCAAGCCAAGTTCCTGGGCCGCCGGAATGTGCTCGCGCTCGATATTGCGCTCGACCAGCGAATACTCCAGTTGCAAAGCGATCAGACGATCCTTGCCTTCTTTTTCGGCAAGGGTATATGCCCGCGAGAGATACCAGGCCGGCGTATCGGAAAAACCGTAGTGCCGAATTTTTCCCTGCTGCACCAGATCGTTCAGCGTGGCCACAACTTCCTTGACGGGAGTGACCGTATCCCACGCGTGCAGCCAATACAGATCGATGTAATCGGTCCGCAACCGCCGCAGCGACCCTTCCAGCGCGCGATGGATGTTCTTGCGCCCGTTACCGCCGGCATTGGGGTTGGCAGGATCAGCACAAAAAGTGAATTTTGTCGCCAGCACAATCTTGTCGCGTAATCCGCCATCGGCAATGAACTGGCCGAGCATTTCTTCGCTTTTTCCGCCGGTGTAGCCGTCGGCGGTATCGATGAAATTGCCGCCGCTTTCGAGATAGCGATCGAACAGTGCACGCGAAATCTTTTCGTCTGCACCCCAACCCCACTCGGTGCCGAAGGTCATCGTTCCCAGGCAGAGCGGACTGACAACTAATCCCGATCGTCCCAAGGTCGTGTATTCATTTAAGCGCATAAGCAATCCTTTCAACTTTCGAGCGCCGACGTTAGATCGCGCACAAGGTTGCGGATGTAATTGCGGCGGTTCAGTACGTCCACCATCTTCTTGATGACTGCGGCGCGTTCATCCGCGGCTGCTTCCCGTCCGCGGTCGATCAGACCGTCCCATTCCTTCCAATATTTCTGTAGTTCTTCCAGCAGACTCTCGTATTTTTCTTCCAGCTCGAGTTTTTGTCTCCCAATTTCCTTGATCAACGCCAGATCGTCTTCGCCCACTTTCTTCTGCATGCGCAGTTCTTCCAGCTGCATGTTGAGTTCGAAAACTTCCTCCAGTAGACCGGGAGGAACGATCTGTTTCTTGACTTGTCCGGTGGTTCGCGCCTCTTCGGTCGCGCTCTTTGATTGCTCTTCCAATTCGACGCCTTCGAGGCGTAGTAGATATTGCGTCCTCTTGATGGGATCGCGCAGGGTGCGATATGCATCGTTAAGCATCGAACTCTGCTCCAGACTCCATTCCTGCTCCCGCGCACTGGCGCGGGCGCTTACATCTGGATGAAGCTTCCGGCTGAGTTGATAAAAATCTTCTTCCAGTTGCGCCGCGTCCAGATTGACCTTGGGTTGCAAACCGAAGAATGTAAAGTAATCCACCGGCGCAGGCGGCTGCACCTTGCCGCAGGATTCGCAGAAATGCTCGGCGCGCATCGCTCCGCATGACCAGCAGGCGTGAGTATCGTCCGGCAGCGGCTTGTTGCTAATGGGAGTTAGGGTGGATTTGATCATCGCTCATTGCTCATAAACGTGCTCCGCCCTCCACGACTGGTCCATGCGAGGATTCCCGAGTGGCGCATTCTTCCGCGGGCGGGGCACTCGCGCCACACACTCAGGCGGAGAACGAAGTTCCGCAGCCGCAGGACTTCGTGGCTTGCGGATTCACAAACACAAAGCCCTGGTGCATCAGGGTTTCCTGATAATCCAGCGTCATGCCATGCAGGTAGATGAACGACTTCGGATCGACGAACACGCGAACATCGCCGAACTGAAAGATGTGATCCCGCTCGCGCGCCTGCGTGTCGAAGCGGATGTTATAGCTCAGCCCGGAGCACCCACCACCCTGCACGCCCAGGCGCAATCCGCCCTGCTCGGGCGAAATGCCTTCTTTCGCCATCACGCTGCGGATCTTCGCAATCGCCTTCTCAGTTACCTTGATCCCCTGTGCGGCGGCCTGCGGCCCGGATTGTTCAGTTGCTATTGTCATAGCTATGCTTCAGCCCGAGCCGAACTTGCAAGTAGGTCGCGCTCTCGTAACCCGAGACTCAGGGCTCGCGACTACTTCGCTTCCGCCGCGACCAGCTTTGTCGTCTCCTGCTTCTTCTTCCAATCACCGATGGCCGCGCGAATGGCGTCTTCGGCCAATACAGAGCAGTGAATCTTAACTGGCGGCAGTGAAAGCTCCTTCACGATCTCGGTATTCTTGATCGCCAGAGCTTCGTCGATGGTCTTGCCCTTTACCCACTCGGTGGCCAGGGACGAAGACGCGATCGCCGAACCGCAGCCAAACGTCTTGAACTTCGCGTCCTCAATGATATTGGTTTCGCGGTTCACCTTGATCTGCAACTTCATCACGTCGCCGCACTCGGGCGCGCCGACCAGACCGGTGCCTACGTCGGCGCTGCCTTTATCCAGCGAGCCAACGTTGCGGGGATGGTTGTAATGATCGATGACTTTGTCGCTATATGCCATTTCTTGACCTCAGTTTCAATGTTTCAATGTTTCAAGTCTCAAAGTTCGGAACAGATCCAAGGTCTCGCGTGCCACGGTTCCAAAGTCACGTAAACAAAACATTCAAGACTTTTGAAACCTTGAAACTTCGAAACCCTGAAACTTGCGTTTACTCTGCCGCCCACTTCACATCCTTCAGATTGATGCCTTCCTTGGCCATCTCATACAGCGGAGAGAGTTCGCGCAGACGCTCCACCGTTTCGATGACCCGATCGGCCACGTAATCGACTTCGGCTTCCGTATTGAAACGTCCCAAGCCGAAACGAATGGAACTGTGGGCAAGATCGTCGCCCGCGCCCAGAGCCTTCAACACGTACGAAGGCTCCAGCGTCGCCGAGGTACACGCCGAGCCACTCGAAACTGCGATGTCGTTGATGCCCATCAGCAGCGACTCGCCTTCGACGTAAGCAAAGCTGATATTGATATTTCCCGGCAGGCGATGCTCCATCGAACCGTTGATGTAGACCTCGTCCAGCCTGCCCATGATGCGATCGCGCAATCGATTGCGTAGTCCCGCGAGCCGGCACGATTCCTTCGGCATCTCGTCCTGCGCGATCGCGCAAGCCTTTCCCAGACCGACGATGCCGGGAACATTTAACGTTCCCGATCGCATGCCCCGTTCGTGGCCGCCGCCATCGATGATGGCCGAGAGCTGCACCCTCGGATTCTTGCGCCGCACATACAGCGCACCAACGCCTTTCGGGCCGTACATCTTGTGGCCGGAGATCGACATCAGGTCGATATTCTGCTTATTGACGTCAACCGGCATTTTCCCAACCGCTTGCGTCGCATCGCTGTGGAAGATCACGCCGCGCTCGTGACAAAGCTTGCCGATCTCCGCGATCGGCTGCAGCACGCCGATTTCGTTATTGGCGGCCATGATCGTAACCAGAATAGTTTTGTCATCCATCGCGCGCTTCAGGTCGTCGAGATCGATGAGACCATCTTTCTGCACCGGCAGATAGGTGACCCGGTAACCGTACTTTTCCAGCCGCTTGCAGGTATCCAGCACGGCCTTGTGCTCGGTAACGACCGTGATAATGTGGTTGCCCTTCTCGCGATACATTTCCGCCGCGCCTTTAATGGCGAGGTTATCGCTTTCCGTCGCGCCCGAAGTGAAGATGATCTCCTTGGCTGTCGCGCCCACCAGTTTGGCGATGCGCTCGCGCGCCGTTTCCACGCCCTCTTCTGCCGCCCATCCGAACGAATGATTGCGGCTCGCCGCGTTGCCGAACTTCTCCATGAAATAGGGCAGCATCTCTTCCAGGACCCGCGGGTCCATAGGAGTCGTGGCTTGGTTGTCCATGTAGATGGGCAGCTTGACGTTCTTGTCGCTGGCCTGCTCAGTTTGTGCCTGGGGAATTTTCACATCCGTGCTCATTGATTGCCTCTCTCTGCTCTTACGGACCTTCGCGTCTCGCGTACGTCAGGTGATGGTTACCAGTTGCGCCGGGCTGGCTGCGCCCGCAGCCTCTTCGGGCTCTTCCCGCATATGCGAAATCTTGATGCGCTTCAAAACCGCTTCAATGCTCTCGTTCACCTTGCGCAGCGGCTCGCGGATATTGCAGCGATCCGTCTGCTCGCACTCCCCCCGAACCGTCACACACGAGGTGATGAACAGCGGTCCATCGATCGCCTGAATGACCTCGAAGGCCGAAATTGTCTGGGCTGGACGCGCCAGCGTATAGCCTCCGTTGATCCCGTGCTGAGAGCGCAGAAGTCCGGCCTTTGCCAGCCGCTGCAGAATCTTTGCCAGCGCCTCAGGCGGAATCCCGTAAGCGTCGGCCACATCCTTCGCGCTGCGCGAACTCTGGCCGGGATGCTCGGCGAGATGCTTCATCGCCATGAGCGCATAATCGGCTTTTTTCGTCAGCTTCAGCACAGAACAGAATTGAATTCCGACCGGAAGAGTCGGATACAAATCCGACTGTTTTAATCGCATTTCATTTTATTCGATCGAATCCAGAACTGGCAACTTTTCGCAGGGAACCCCAAACAGTTGTAGTTGGATGGTAACTATCGACGGCTGAACGGCTTAGACGAAATGCGACCAAAAAATTCGGATAAAAGATTGCAGATGTGGCCCAGATTCCGTTCTGTTCTGGTTCCCCCGATTGAGGATTCTGAGGGCTTGACAAGCGCCGTTCCCAGTCTAAAATGACCGGCAATCCCGCGAGCTTGTCCCTGCACGGGTCAGTTCTTAGGGGCACTTCCGGATTTATGAGTTCAAAGCCGCCTTTTCCTCCCTCCAATGCAGCCACGCAGCAACCCTGCAAACATCTCCGTGTGCAAATCGTCAGCCGCGATGAAGACGCCGAGTTCGTTGAATGCAAGGACTGCGGCGAGATCTTCGAGTCCAGCGAATTCAAGGACATGAATACCGAAGAGCGCATCCGCAGCCGCGAAGAGATCTGAGCGGAAACCTCACCACGGAGGGCCGATTGCCCCAAGCGACGTCGAAGGTCTGTCCCGGGACGTTGAGCAAAGCGAGGGGCCTGCGGCTAGGATGAACTGCGACAGGCCGGCAGTATTGCGTTCTCCGGGGCTATTGGGCTGCACAACTTGGTGACGAATGTAACCGGATATGAGCCCCTTCCCAGTTGTCGAAAGTATCCCCTTGCTGTTATCGTCCCCACGGGGCGTGCGGAAGTCCCCACCTCTATGTCGAGCGTCGCGCTGGTTGTCGACGACTCCATGTTGATGCGCTACACCGTCTGCCGCTTTCTCGAAGAGCGCGGATTTGCGGTGGAGTCTGCCAGCAACGGAGTGGAGGCCCTGGAAATACTCTCGCGCATCCGGCCGCAGCTGATCGTAACAGATCTGCAAATGCCAAAAATGTGCGGCAGCGAGCTCATCACCATTCTGAAGTCCAAGCCGGAAACGGCTGCCATTCCGATTATCATCGTGGCCAGCCGCGCCAGCGGTCTGGACGAATCGGAGAAGCGCGCCAACTTCGCGATCTATAAAGATGTCGACATCGAGGCCCAGCTCGCCAAAGCGCTGGATGAACTCTCGGGCAGCGCCGGCAAGGCCCAAGCCAGCGGAAAATAGACTCGACTATCGCAACACCAATCCCGCCTCCGCCGAAAAATCCATGGGTGCAAAATCCTTCGCCAGAAATTTCGGATACGCTGCCGCCGCAATCATCGCGGCGTTATCCGTCGAAAGCGGCCGCGAGGGAAAATAAACCGGCAGCCCCTCCTTCGCCGCCTCGCGTTCAAACGTCTGCCGCAGTTCCTGATTCGCCGCCACCCCCCCGGTGACAAAGACTGTCGCAACATCATAGGCGCGAGCCGCCACCAGAGTCTTTCCGACCAGATCTTCGACGATCGCGCGTTGAAACGACGCCACCAAATCCAGCGTGCGCGGATCGCAGTGCCCCAGATAATCTTCCAGCTTTGGCTTCGCAATCTTCCCGAGCGCCTGGCGTCGTTGCTCAATCGATTCGCGCATATCGTGCGCTTCCACATAGCGCAAAATTGCCGTCTTGATCCCACTGTAAGAAAAATCGAAACGCCGCCGATCGTCATCTGCTTCGACCGCGCGGCCGTCGTTGCGTCCGCGTCGATCGCGATGCTTGATCTGCGCCGGCGGAAATTTCACCGCTTTCGCATTGCCGTGCTGGGAAAGCCGATCGATCACTGGCCCACCCGGATATCCCAAACCCAACACCTTCGCAACTTTGTCGAAAGCCTCCCCTGCGGCGTCGTCGCGCGTGTGTCCGATGTTTTCGTACATCCAGGAATCATCTTTCTGCGCCGCCAGGTAGAGGTGAGTGTGACCTCCTGACACAACCAGTGCCAGCACAGGAAATTGCAGTTCGCGATTACCTTTTTGCCGCTCTTCCAGCAACACGGCATGAATATGGCCTTCGAGGTGGTTAACAGCAATCAGCGGCTTCTCCAGCGCAAAGGCCAGTGCCTTGGCATAGCTGATGCCCACCAGCAACGATCCCGCGAGCCCCGGGCCACGCGTCACCGCGATGGCATCCACGGTCTCGTAGGTTTGCTTCGCTTCCGCCAGCGCCTGCCGCACCACCGGAACAATCGCCCGCAGGTGCTCGCGCGACGCCAACTCAGGCACGACCCCGCCATACGGCTGATGCGTGGCGATCTGCGACGCAACCACATTGGAGATTAGTTGCTCACCGGAACGCACGACCGCCGCCGCGGTTTCGTCGCAGGAGCTCTCAATCCCGAGGATGAATGCCTCTGCCATGCATCTATATTATTAAAGAAAGTCGAGGATGAACCTTAAACTGTCATTTCGAGCGAAGGACGATTGCTCGCTTGCGAGCGATCATCTGCAGTCGAGAAACATTTTTCTTTCGCTCGACCTGGCCAAAGCTTCCTAGATCAATGAACGATCTGTCGTTTGCCACAAGCATCGTCCAAACTCTCCGCCAGCGGGGCTTTCAGGCTTACCTGGTGGGCGGATGCGTGCGCGATCTCCTGCTCAAGCGCGAGCCGGCGGATTACGATATCGCCACTGATGCGACTCCGCAGCAGGTCATGGAAATTTTCCCGGAAGCCTATGCCGTCGGCGCGCAATTCGGCGTCGTACTCGTTCCCGCGCTGGATCAAAAGTCCGAACACGAAACGGTCGATGTCTCCTCGAAATCGAATACCGTCGAAGTCGCCACCTTCCGCAGCGATATCGGATACTCCGACGGCCGTCATCCCGATGAAGTGCGCTTCAGCCAGGATCCGCGCGCCGATGTCGTGCGCCGCGACTTCACCATTAACGGAATGCTGCTCGATCCCGTCAGCGGCGAAGTGCTCGATTTTGTCGATGGCCGAAAAGATCTGGAAGCCGGCATCATCCGCTCTATCGGCAACCCCGAACTGCGATTCCAGGAAGACAAACTGCGCATGCTCCGTGCAGTTCGCTTCGGCGCTCGCTTCGAATATCAGATTGAGCCGGACACCTTCGCCGCAATCCAGAAACTTGCTGATCAGATTCACATCGTCTCACGCGAGCGCGTGCGCGATGAACTCACCCACATGCTCACCGAAGGCCATGCGCATCGGGCATTTCTGCTTCTGGATGAGAGCGGCTTGCTGCCGTACGTTCTGCCGGAGATGTCCGCGATGAAGGGCGTGGCGCAGCCGCCGGAATTTCATCCCGAGGGCGATGTCTTTGTACACACGCTATTGCTTCTGGATCACCTGCCGCAGCCCTGCCCGATGACCCTTGCCTGGGGTGCGTTGTTGCACGACGTGGGAAAGCCGCCAACCTTCCGCGTCGCCGACCGCATTCGATTCGATGACCACGTTGAAGTCGGCGTGAAGATGGCAGAGGAAATTTGCCGCCGCCTGCGCTTTTCCAACGACGAGACCGCTCAGATTCTTGCTCTCATTCAAAATCACATGCGCTTTGGCCACGTCTTTCGCATGAAGGAATCGACGCTGAAAAAATTTATGCGCATGCCTGCGTTCGACGAGCATCTGGCGCTGCATCGCGCGGATTGCCTCGCCAGCCACGGAAATTTGGGGGCATACGACTATGTGCTCGAAAAGCGTAACGAGACTCCGCCCGAAACTATGCATCCCGCGCCGCTCGTCACCGGCGACGACCTCATTGCCGCCGGCCACGTTCCCGGGCCGAAATTTCGCGAGATTCTGAATGCGGTTGAAGACGCTCAACTCGAAGGCCGTCTCGTCTCTCGCGATCAGGCCCTCGACTTCGTCCACCGCGAGTTTCCAGCCTGATCGAAAGGTGCCCCATCCTTGTCGCGATTTGTGCGACGGGGTGGGGATTGTGAATCGCGGACGAAAGCATTCTTCCTGTTCCCTTCTTTTCCCCAAAACCGAGTGGAAGGCCCTGGAGGATGCGCAAGAGTGCAGATTACAAAGAGCCGGCCTCCACGCGTGCGATAATTAGGCACTTAGCGGTTGGCTCACTCATAACCTCTCTTTAGCTTAGCCGGAAGATCGTCGCAGCATTTCGAAATCGGACTTGCAGCCTATGAAGAGTGCACAACTTGAGCAAGCTGGCCTGGATCTGGAAAAGCTTATAGCGCAGTCGCTCAAGCTCGCGACGCCATCCGAAGCTCCGCTCCTGGCATGGCCCGTGGTCTGCGGCTCAGCCGTGGCGGAGCGCACCAGAGCACTGGATTTTCAGCAGGGCGTCTTGCGCATTGAAGTCGCCGATTCCGGCTGGAAAACCGAACTGCAGGCGCTCGCCCCGCGCTATCTGGCGTCGATCAATCGGTACACGAGCGATCCGGTTCGCAGAATCGAGTTTGTAGTTGCCCGCCCCGGCCGAGACAATCACCCGCGTTGATGCAATCTATGAAGGTCACGGAAAAAGACGTCGCCTACGTTGCCGATCTGGCCAACCTGGAACTCAGCGATCAGGAACGTACCGGCATGGTGCGCGACCTGAATTCCATCCTCGAATATGTCGACCGCCTGAATGAGCTCGACACTTCGAATGTCCCGGCTATGGCGCAGGTGTCTGATCGCTATGGAGTGGATGAGTCCAAGCAGGGCAGCGAGCGTTTTGCTTACGCCAGCCGCGACGATATTGTGGAAGGACTTCGCAAATCGCTGCCCCGGGAGGAAGCGCTAGCCAACGCGCCCGACGCCGACGAGCAGTTCTTCCGCGTTCCCAAAGTGATCGAAAGATAGTCGAGCGGGTTTCACCTGACGTTTCGCTGATACGAAATCTCGATGCAACTGAAATCTCTTAGCATCGGCTCTGCCCATTCCGCCTTGCAGGCACGCCAGACCACCCCGCTCGCCCTTGCTGAAGCTCACTACAAGCAGATCGCGCAACGCGACCATGAGATCGGCGCATTCCTGACGCTCTGCCGTGATCGCGCGCTCGCGCAAGCCGACCGAATCGATCGCTTGGCTGTGGAAGGCAAGCCATTGCCACCATTGGCCGGCGTTCCGGTCGCTATCAAAGATGTGATGAGTACCCGCGGAGTGCGCACTACAGCCGGTTCGAAAATGTTGGACAAGTACATCCCGCCCTACGACTGCACCGCCGTAGGGCGCATGGAAGCTGCCGGAGCCGTCGTTCTCGGCAAAACCAATTGCGATGAGTTCGCCATGGGTTCGTCAAACGAGAACTCCGCCTACTTTCCTGTGCACAATCCGCGCGACCTGAGCCGCGTTCCCGGAGGATCGTCCGGAGGCTCTGCAGCGGCAGTAGCCGCGGATATGGCAGTCGCAGCGTTAGGATCCGATACTGGAGGCTCGATTCGTCAACCCGCCTCGTTCTGCGGCGTCGTAGGACTCACTCCGACCTACGGTCGCGTTTCGCGGTATGGACTCATCGCATTTGCTTCTTCGCTCGATCACATTGGACCGCTCACGAAAACCGTGAAAGATGCTGCGACGGTTCTGCAAGTCATTGCCGGCCGCGATTCGATGGATTCCACCTCCGCCGATCTTCCCGTCCCCGACTACGTTTCCGAACTCGAGAAACCGATTCGAGGCATGGAAGTGGGTGTGGCGAAAGAGTATTTTGGCGAAGGTCTGGACGATGAAGTCCGTCACGCGATTGAATGCGCGATTGACAAGCTGAAGAACCTGGGCTGCGAAATCGTCCCCATTTCTTTACCGCACACGCCCTACGCCATCCCGACGTACTACTTGATTGCGACAGCGGAAGCGTCCTCTAATCTGGCGCGCTACGACGGCGTTCGCTACAGCCTGCGCGCGCGCGGAGTTAAGACTTTATCGGAAATGTATCGCCGCAGCCGTGATGAAGGTTTCGGAGCGGAAGTGAAGCGGCGCATCATGCTCGGCACGTATGCGCTCAGCGCCGGCTACTACGATGCCTATTACCTGAAGGCGCAGAAGGTGCGCACCCTGCTCACGCGTGATTTTGACGAAGCGTTTCGCAAGGTCGATGCCATCGTCACTCCCACCAGCCCGACGCCTGCGTTTCGAATCGGCGAGAAATCCAACGATCCCCTGGCGATGTATCTTGCGGACATCTACACGGTGACTGCAGATTTAGCGGGCATTCCTGCAATTTCCATTCCTTGCGGAGAGACACAAGAAAAACTGCCGATCGGACTGCAGATTCTGGGCAGGCACTTCGATGAAGCAACGATCTTGCGCCTCGCACACGCGTATGAGCAAGCGTGAAAGTTCATTGGTGGGAAGGCAGATAATAGCTTTCTCCCGCGCATCCGCGGCACAAGACTTTTCCATCGCGGCGAACTTCACGACGGAAATTAATCCCCTCGCCGCAAGCGTCGCACACCACGCGATCTCCCTTGTATCCGGGAAATTCCTCCGGAGGCAATTCGACCTTCACCCATTCGGTCGTGAACAGATCGTCGTCCGAGATTTCGCGATAAGCCAGCATCTGCTGCTGATTTTTGTCGGCGATTTCTGGATGCATCTGGCGCGCCAGCAATTTTGACGATTCTTTGGCGGCAATCCGGATCGCGCGGCCGCTTTGCACATCGACAAATGTTGCCGCAACTTTTCCCCAATCGCGGAACTTGAGCGCTCGCTTCCCCAGCCGGCACCCGGTCACCACTGCCACAGCGTCAGTAGCGCAGCGATCGATCTCAACAAAGGTCACCAGCCGCTTGCGGTCTCTTCCGTGCGGGTCGTCAATTGCAAGCTTGTGCAACCCGAGCATCGCCAGCCGTACTCCTAGCACCTGGCCCGCGCACAGATGTCCATGAGCTTGTTCGGCGTCGCGAAGATATTGGTCGAGAGATTTCACGGAAACGGCAGATCAGCTTTCGGCCATCAGTATTTGAGTTCGAACCCCAGAAAGCTCGACCTTTTATCAGCCTAACACTGTTCTGATTACTTCCGCCGCCAGCGGATGCCATCTTTTGTGATTTCGACAAGGATACCGGCGTCGGTCAGTTCCGCGCGGATGCGATCGGAGGTCTTGAAATCGCGGGATGCGCGCGCCGCCTTCATCTCGGCGATCTTCGATTCGATTGCAGAATCCGACAACTCTCCCGCCTGCACGGCCTCGCGTAACGCAGCGCTGATATCTTTTTCGCGGCCTTCGGCGCGGGCCCAGTCAAGCACTCGCTTCATTTTCGGAACATCATCGTCATCAAGCACGGCAAAGATTTCGTCGAACTTGGCGAGAGCCGCGAGCAAAGGAGCGACGTCGTCCTTCCTGATTGCGCCGGTGTCGAAAGCCGCATTCGCCTGCCGCACCATCTCGAAAATCGCCGCTTGCGCTTGCGCCGTGTTGAGATCGTCGTTCAGCGCCTCTCGCATGCGATCGGTGGTTTCGCTGGCGAGCCTCTGCATGTCAGGGTTGGCTCCCGCTGGAAAATTTCCGGAACTCAACCGCAAGCGAAAATTTCGCAGGCGCTCCACCGATACGGCCGCTTGCTTCAACCCATCAAAAGTGAAGTTGAGCTGATTGCGATAGGGAACTGAGGCGAGCAGATAGCGGATCGAGGACGGCTTATGGCCTTTCAGCACGAGGTCGCGGAGGGTAAAGTAATTTCCCAGGCTCTTCGACATCTTCTCGCCTTCAACCAGCAGAAAGCGGGCATGAAACCAGAAATGTGCGAAGGGCTTGCCGGTGAGCGATTCGGATTGCGCGATTTCATTTTCGTGATGGGGAAAAAGCAAATCCTCGCCGCCGGCGTGCAGATCAAAGCTTTCTCCCAGTTCCTCCATCGACATGACCGAGCACTCGAGATGCCAGCCCGGACGGCCGCGCCCAATCGGCGTCTCCCACGAAGCCTCGCCTGGCTTCGGCGCCTTCCACAGGGCAAAATCACGAGCGCTGTCTTTGTCATAATCATCCACGTCGACCCGCGCCCCGTCGAGCATGCCGCTGAAATCTTTCTTGGAAAGCTTGCCGTATTGCGGAAATTTCGCGATGCGGAAGTAGTACGACCCATCCTCGGCGCGGTAAGCGATCCCTTTTTCCACCAACCGGCGGACAAACTCAGACATTTCCTGAATGTGCTCCGTCGCGCGCACCAGTATCGGCTCTTCGATATTGATCATGGCCGCGTCTTCGAGAAACGTCTTCTCGTACTTTGCCGTGTATTGCTGCACCGTGACGCCGTCGCGTGCGGCGTTGCGAATGATCTTGTCGTCCACGTCCGTAATGTTCATGACGTGGCGGACTTTGTATCCCGACTGGACGAGGACACGCCGCAGAATATCGACCGCAACGAATGTACGGAAATTGCCGATGTGGCCGTAGTCGTAAACCGTAGGACCGCAGGCGTACATGCGCACTTCGTTGTCGCTAAGTGGGCGGAATTCGTCGACCTGCGACGACATCGAGTTGTACAGGCGAAGCGGCATCGTGATCTTACCGAGCAAACGAACCTAAGATTCTAGGGGTGGGCAAGAAAGCTGGTCAAATAACTCTCGTAGTCGGAGCCGGCGGTAAGGCGTGAGCGTGTTCACGCAATCGCTGCTGCACCAGAATGACGTAGTGCAGCGCCGAAAGAATCGTGAAGATGAATGTAGCGCGCAGAAAAACCACGCGCGCGATCCAGATCCAGCGCGATCGGCGAACTGCAAACAACAGGACAAAGAAGATCGCGCTGATCTGAGAGAAGGTGTTGGCCTTCCCAAAAATACTCGGACGGAAATCCCGCAGCCCGGCAATCGCGAACAATACCGCGCTGGCGGCCAGGATCGAGACATCGCGGCTGAACACCACAACCGTGTACTTCCAGGGAATATGGTGAAGAATCGAA
>JASHPL010000410.1 GCA_030038125.1 Candidatus Sulfotelmatobacter sp. | reverse complement strand
CGACGTCATTTTTCTGGCCGTCGCCGACGAAGAGGTCGGCGATACCGGCACGGATTGGTTCATCGCACATGAGCGGGATTTACTGGAAAATGCGGAATTTTTGATCAACGAGGGCGGCGAGAATTTACTGGAAAACGGCAGAGTGAAGTACGTCGGTGTCGATGTCGGAGAGAAAACCACGTACTGGCTGCGTGTCGTGGCCCATGGGCGGGCTGGGCACGGTTCGCGTCCCAATGCGGATTCCGCACCCAATCGGCTGGTGCGAGCGCTGGATCGGATTATTGCCTATCGCACGCCGCTCCAGGTTCTGCCCGTGGTCGCAGAGTTTCTCGAAGACATGGCTCCGTATGAACCTCCTGAACGCGCCGCGTATTTCCGCAACATTCGTCAGGCGATTCAGGACAAGAGATTTCAGGACGAAGTCGAACACGATGAGTCGCTGAACTTCCTGCTGCGCGACACGATTTCGCTGACCATGCTGGCAGGTTCGGAGCAGACCAATGTGATTCCCCCAGTAGCGTGGGCCAACCTGGATGTGAGAATCCTTCCCGGTGGCGATCCAAAAGCGGTACTGGAGGCTCTGCGCCACGTGGTGAATGATCCTAACGTGACCATCGAGCCGCAAGAGCACAAATTCCTCGTGGCCAATTATTCCGGAACCGATAACCCGCTCTACGTGGCGATCCGCGCCGTATCGGCAAAATACTTTCCTGGAACACCGGTCGTGCCCCACATCACCAGCGGATATACCGAGAATCAGCGCTACCGGCCGCTGGGAATCGTCGCCTATGGATTCAACCCGTATACGGCGACAGACGAGGAAGGAAATACCGAGCACGGCAACGATGAACGGATTCGCGTGGAGGAAGTACGGCGCGGGCCGAGAATCTTGTTCGATGTGGTCGTAGAAGTCGCAGGATCCCGAAATTCTGATTAGAGCGTGTCCGTATTTCAAGAACAGGCTTTCGGAAGAGCACGGCTTCAGCCACGCCGCAGATGCCGCGAACTCACTTGCGGCTTAACCGGCGGAGCAACTTCCGCGCTTGCGCGCAGAGAACGGCGAGGAATTCTTCAGCCCGCTACGGCCCAGTCAGAGTTCCCGTGTACATGGCGTTGAGCAGATCCTGCGAGTGTCCGTCGTAGTCTTCATCAATCGACCACATAAATGTTCCGCCCAACCCTCGATCCCAATCCGAATACCACACACGAAAATAAGTCGAGAAGAAATCGTCGTACGTAATGTAACCGTCGCTGCCATTTTTCTTCAGCATGTAGGGAACATACGCAATCGGATCGTACAGCGTGTACCAGCCCTTCTGGTTGATTAGCGGCTTTATATTCGGGCCATAGTTCAGCGTCAGAACGGAATTCCCGCAAGTGTCATCGTTATTTGGATTATTGAGTACCCACGCGGGACACTCTTCAAAAATCTTTTTGATCGGGGTGTAGTAATAGCCGTAGAAGGGCGTTCCCATATTCAGCTGCTTCGCGGGAACGTACTTCAGGAAATAATCGGCGGCTTCTTGGGCGCTGCCGCCAGGCACGCATTCCCAGGGTGCGGGGTCGTGGTAATCCCAGAAAATCGGTGAATTGAGCTGCCCGTATTGATCCCACGGACCAGCGCAGTCGTACATCATGATGTTGAAATAGTTGAGGGAAAGTTGCAGGTGCTTCACGTCGTAATAGGGGTCGTATTCAGGGACGCCCCACGGTGGAATGTCGATGGAAAGCGTGTAACTCGGGTTCGACTCTCGCAGCGCCTTCATCAATTCCACAAAAAAGTTCCGATCCCCAGTCGTGGCCGGATACTCCCAATCCATGTCGACACCGTCATAGTGATACTGCTTCTCAAAGGCCGCGATGTTGTCGACCAGAGTCTTGACGTCGCCGCTGCTCTCGAGCCCGGTGAAATCGCCGCCGAGCAACAGCAAAACTTTTACGCCTCGCGCGTGCGCTTGCTCGTTCAACTCCGGCTCGATGAATCCATCGGGCACGGAGAGTGTGCCCTTGGCATCGAACGACACGCCGTCGTGGTTGATATGCGTCAGCATGTAATACGGAATCTGGGCGTGACTGTAGGGCGGAGTCTGGTATTTGCTCCAATATCCGTAATCGGCCACCAGCCGCTTGGGTAAGTGGTTCGGTAGCGCATCTTGCGCGAAGGCGGTGGGGATCGTAAGAGCGGTCGCAACGAAAGTCAGGGGAAACGCCAACCAGCGGGAGCGGAGACGCATGGATTCCCTCCTGGAAGAGGTTGAAACAGCGCGCCAAAGGCGGCATTAACAGCGAAGCCCGAAAATTGTATCACGGAGAAAAACCAGCGGCACACGGCCTACCGCAGCGCCACATCCATATTCAGATTGCGGGCGACGAAGGCCCACTCGTCGGCGGTTTCATCAATGATTTTCGAAATCGGTTTCCCGCCTCCATGTCCGGCTTTGGTTTCAATCCGGATCAGCACCGGCGCCGGTCCCGCCTGATCCGCTTGCATGGTGGCCGCGAATTTGAAGCTGTGACCCGGCACAACTCGATCGTCGTGATCGGCGGTCGAGATCATGGTCGGCGGGTACTTCGTCCCCGGCTTCAGGTTGTGCAGCGGCGAGTAGGCATAGAGCCATTTGAAATCTTCTGCGTTGTCGGAAGATCCGTAATCCGAAGTCCACGCCCATCCAATCGTGAATTTCTGAAAGCGCAGCATATCCATGACTCCGACTTCCGGCAGAGCCGCGCCAAAAAGATCGGGACGTTGCGTCAGCGCGGCGCCAATCAGCAGCCCGCCGTTGCTGGCGCCGCGAATCGCCAGCTTGGGCGTGGACGTGTACTTGTTGTCGATCAGCCACTGGGCAGCGGCGATGAAATCGTCGAAAACATTCTGCTTGTGCCCCATCGTTCCGGCCAGGTGCCAC
The DNA here is from genome assembly GCA_030038125.1 of Candidatus Sulfotelmatobacter sp. Taxonomy (GTDB): domain Bacteria; phylum Acidobacteriota; class Terriglobia; order Terriglobales; family Acidobacteriaceae; genus Sulfotelmatobacter. The sequence continues at coordinate 8,536 of JASHPL010000410.1, read as the reverse complement.
TCCTCGCCGTATTCCCCGCCGCCGCGAAGATTGGGCTGCGCGTAGATGCCTCCCATTTCCAGCCACACCAGGTTGGGCACGGAGAAAAACGGTGTCAGCGAAACGTCGAATCCTCCGTACGCATAGAGCAGCGTGGGATTCTGCCCGTCGAGCTGCAATCCTTTCTTATAGGTCAGAAACATCGGCACCCGCGTGCCATCTTTGCTGTTATAGAAAACCTGCTTGGTTTCGTAGCGCGCGGGATCGAAATCAACCTTTGGCTGGCGGAAGACGGAACTGGTTCCCGCCTCCGGATCATAACGATAAATCGTCGTCGGCGAGATAAAGCTGGTAAACGCATAAAACGTTTCTTTGTTTTTGCGCTTGCCGGCAAAGCCCGCGGCTGTCCCGATTCCCGGCAGGTCGACATTGCGCACGAACTTGCCTTTCAGGCTGTAGACCCTAACTTCGGTCTTCGCGTCTTTCAAATAAGTCAGCAGAAATTGATTGTCGACTGCATTACTTCCCTCGAGTTTATCGGCGCCCTGCGGGACAATCGTCTTCCAGTTACTGCGCTCAGGATGGCGAATATCGATGGCCATCAGGCGCTGACGGGGAGCGTTGAGATCGGTCTGCATCCAGAAGACCGGCCCGTCGTTGTCGACGAAGCTGTACTGCGCATCAAAATCATCGAGCAATTTGACCACCGGCGAATTCGCTCGCGTCAGATCCTTATAGTAAAGACGATTCTTGGGCGACGTCCCCTGCCAGACAGTAATAATCAGATAGCGGCCATCATCGGTAACGTAGCCCTGAAAGCCCAATTCCTTGTTGTCGGGCCGCTCGTAGATGAGCTTGTCTTCCAACTGTGGCGTGCCCAGCCGATGATAGTAGAGCTTCTGAAAATAGTTCGCTTCCCGCAGCGCCGTGCCCTTCGGCTCGTCGTAACGGCTGTAGAAAAATCCCTTGTCGTCCTTCGTCCACGATGCGCCGGAGAACTTCACCCACTTGAGCAGATCAGGAAGATCCTTGCCGCTGTCGACGTCCCGCACGTGCCACTCCATCCAATCGGAGCCGGAAGTTTCCGTGCCGTAGGCCATGAGCTTGCCATCGTCGGTAATGGCGCGACCCGCGAGTGCCACCGTGCCATCGCTCGAGAGCGTATTCGGATCGAGCAGCACGCGCGGCTCGGCTCCGAGTGAGTCGGCTACGAGCAGCACGTTCTGGTTCTGCAAGCCGTTGTTGTGTTCGTAGAAGTATCGACCGCCTTCCAGTTCCGGCGCAGTGAAACGCTCGTAGTTCCACAGCTTGATCAATCGATCGCGAATGGCGTCGCGGTACGGAATCTGATCGAGATAGCCGAAGGTCAGCTTATTCTCCGCTTCCACCCACGCCTGCGTGTCGGCAGAATCTGTGTCCTCCAGCCAGCGGTACGGATCGGCGACCTTGACTCCGTGGTAGTCGTCGATTTGATTGACCGTCTTCGCTTTGGGATAAACCAGCGTCGTGTCGTCGGATTGTGCGGCTAGAATTGTCATCAGGGTAGCCGCGCAGACGAATGGCATAACTGTGGGGAAGATTCGACGAACCAAATTCATCGAAGTACTCCTCGGAGTGATATCCGATTGAGATGAAACGTAGGGCTCCATTCTGCTTGAGGGCGACTGCCAAGCGCAAGATCATGCCTGAGTCGCGGCCCAATAGACACAAGGCCCACATTTTGATGGAATGATTACAGGTTGCCGAAATTACTCCAGCGAGGATACTTGGCTATGGCCGACGATCCAGAACCAACGTTCCCCAAAGATCCCGAATTTATAGAAGACAAGGAACAGGCTGAAGATCGCTCCCATGAAACCGAGAAGGACAAACGTTCGGAAGAGAGCTCCGACGAAGAGCGCAAGCGCGAACGCACCATCGACTCCATCATCGGCGATGCGTTTCTGCACTGATTCGCTTTCCTAACTCGGATACGCTCGCGATTGCGCGATCCAGTCGTTGGTTTCCTTCTCCGAGGCGCCGGCTTTCTTCAGGTACGCGCGCATTTGCGATTCCGGCATCGATTCCGACGTGCTCGTAATCGTGCTCTCTGCGAAATCGATTCCCACCACAATGAACGTCTCCGGCTTGGCGCCCTTCACTTTGATCACTCGATATTTCGTGGCCATGCGGTCTCCAGTCTACGCAGCAGTATTATGCGCGGGGTGCCCCACCCTTGTCGCGCGGCGTGCGACAGCATGGGGATTTTGACTCTCAAAACTTCCGCACTGACCCATGCCAACGAGGAAAAACTGAGGTTCGCGTATGTTGATCGCGGCATTCTGTCGTCCGGCTCTGAAGGTGGGAGGTGAACAGGAATTCAGGGAGTTTGAGCCGAAGAGTTGCCCTTGAGGTCCTTCAATGGACCCTTGTCTTCAGAATCGACCGCAAACAGCATGTAGTGATCAAAGCTGTGCCGCCGGTGATAGTAGCGGCGGTCCATTTCCATGAAGATATCAACGTGCTGCGGCAGCCACAGGTCCGCATTCATCTTGTTGAAATGAACCGGGCCATACTCCGCAATCTGATGAATGACCGCGATGTGGGGCAGTGGGGTTACCAGATCGGACTCGATGCGTACGATCTGCAGGTTATCCGTCGCGATCCAGGCGCGGCCTTTCAGCTTCATCGGATACCTTCGGCCCCCAGTCACGTAATCGCCGAAGCGGCTGGGTTTGTCGTCGCGCTGCTGGAAACGCATAAGCCATGCTGTTTGCCCATGCCAATTGCCAAGGCCTTCGCAACTCATCTGGAAGTCAACCCGCACGTCCGGCAGAAAGATCAGTGCCAGGGTTACGAAGCCCTTGGTGACGATATGGTCTGGAAGATCCGTGACTCCATATCGCAAGTTGCGGTATTCCTCGACATCCAGAGAGCCTGGAGGGTCATCCTTAATCGATGCGACGTAGTTAAACTTCCGCGTTTCCCGGCTGATGGGGTTTCCCGTCTTGTCGAGCTGCTGGTGCACCAGATCTTCGACCGCCGCAAATTTCGCGATGTTATCCACCAGTTGCCTCATCCGCTCACCCACGCCGTCCAGAACCTGCTCGTAGGGACACGGAACTCCCGGGGCCACCGGAGGCTTTATGTCGTCAACCCCGGGCGGACCCCAAGTACTCTCGGTCAAGGACGGCACCGATGCGGCTAGCGCCAAATCAGACGTAGCGGCCAATTCAGGCGCCTGGAATGCACTAGAGTCACGCTTCTCCAGTTTCGTAATCAGATCCCGTACTGCCGGCGCAGCTGAGTTGTTGGGGTTGGTTTGCAGAAAAGTTTTCAGCGCCTCGATTCCCTCCTGATCGTGCCCGAGGTTCGCCAACGCTTCTCCTAAGACCAGCTGGGCTACGTTGCCGGCGGCTTGCCCGTCATTGATGGCCAATTGGGCTTGCTCCTGAGCTTTTTCGTATTCCTTGTGCCTGAGGTAGGCGTCGGCTAACAGGTCATGTGCCACCCAGTAGTTGGAATCGTCAGCCACAGCTTGCTCGAGCGTCTTTTCGGCTTCGTCATCTTCTTTACGCTGCAACTCCACGCGCCCGAGCAACGTCACCGTCTGAACTCTGTGCGGATCGAGTTTCGCCGCGCGCCCGAGAAATTCTTCCGCCTTCTCCGCATCATTGAGCTGCACGAACAGATATCCGTACAGAAAATTTGTCTGTGCGCTCGACGGCGCGACCTTGTAAACCTTGTCCAGTCTTTTCTCTGCCTCTTTATAGTTTGCCGACTTCAGAGCCAGAACCGCCCGTTTCGCATCCTTGCGCACACTCGCGGGTATCGCGGCGTCGGCATCGCTCAGCTCTACAGCGGATGGATCCTTGTGCAAGATGATTTCGATTTCGGGGCTTTGGATGGTAAGCGTAACTTGTACGTCTTTCATTTCCGCGAGGTATCCGACGGCGCTCGCTTCAACCTCATACTTTCCCAGTTCCACGCCGCAAAAAGTTGCTTGGGATTCCTCCGACGTCGTTTCCCAGGTCGTGGTGTTCTTCATTTCATCGTGAACCTTTACCACTGCCTGGCGGTCGAGTTTCAGCCTTTTCTCATCGAGAACCGTCACCGAAAGGCCCCGCAGGAGTCGGCCGCAATCGTTTACTTTTACTCCATTCATCTGCATCACGCTGATGTTATTTGCGGTCGCGGCCGCCGGCGATTGCTGGGCTGCGGCACGATCTGAGAGCCAGAAATGAATAGCGCAAACCAGGAGAGGACCATGCAGGTAAAAACACACTCTTCTGTGGAAGTGACGGGGCATGATTTCCAAGCGGGTGCTGCTCCAGTAATCGCGCGAAGACCAGTGTAGTCCAGAAACGTGCTTTATCCTTTTCTTCGAGTTGCCAAGACAAAAAATTTACATTTCTGAACTCCTCAACCTCCCTGGTCACGAGCTCGCTTACGCCGCGACCAGCCTTGGGTTGGACGCGTAGGACAATGATTGGAGAGCATCCGCGCGGCATGATCAAGTATGAACTCGAGGGTGGCCCATCCTGGCCGCGTTCTTTGCGGATAGGGGGGACGTTGACTTCTAGATTTCAGCTCCCGAACTGCGATGCGCCTCGATGCCGAACTGCTGTGCTGGTTTCGTCACCTGAACATCTACTCCGCCGTCACTGCGCACCCGCACTCCCGCAAGACCATCCACTCCTCCCGATACTTCTCCCATCTCCCAGGCCCAGAACTCGTTCGCCTTTTCCACTCCATCTCCGGGTACAGCCTCAAGCACTTCGCTTTTCCGATCGCGCCCACCGGCAGCAAGTACCAGACATCTAGCGGCTGGACGTGCGCCGCCAGAACATCAATCTCCCGCGCCGTGTACAGCCTCTTCCCGCGCCCCCGTATTGTATGCACCGGCTGAATCTCATACCCTCCCCGATGCAACCGGCCCGTTCCCTTGACCTGCACCCGCAGAATTCTCCCGCCCTCCTTCGCCCATACCATGAAATCGTATCGCTCGCTGTCGCCCCAGGGCAGCGCGACTCCAAATCCCATCGTCCGCGCCTTCAGCAAAAACGCTGCTTGCGAAACCTCGCCCAGCCGTTTCGGATATCTCCTCATCGCCCTCCACCAATGTCCCCTCGTCCCCGGCAGGCCTGCTTTTGTTCCGCCAGGGTGGGCATCCGCCGCCGCCAGCAACCAGGGCAACACCAGGCTGATCTCCCTGCCATCCAAACCCTTTTCCATTTCCGACATCCGCTACTTGCCTCCAGGTTCTCTGCGGTAAACTCACCCGCCCACCGCATACTTCCAGAATGCCGAATCTGTATCCTCAGTCAAGGTCATCGCGTCACGCTCAACAAAAATCTGCCTGTGGAAAACCTCCGACCTCGACGGTACGGGTGCAGGGTGCCCCATCCTGGCAGGTACCCCGCGTGTCTTTTGCGAGACAGGAGGGTGGCCCATCCTAGCCGCGTTGTGTGCGGCGGAGCCCGCCCTGAGCGAGCGCAGTGAGTCGAAGGGGTGGGAATTCCAATCTTGACTGCGGATAAACCACCCTGGGGAACTTGAACCGTGGGGGTTTTGCTCTGACCCAAGAGATAAGCCTGCCACTGACGACCGAAGACCAACGACCGGCAACGAACAACCCGCGATCGCTCTACTCCTTCACCCCCAGCTGCCAGAACAGAAACGAATACACGTCCGTGTACTCTTCGATCTGTTTGGTGACGGGCTTGCCTGCGCCGTGTCCGGCTTTCGCTTCGATCCTTAATAAGATCGGACGCGTGCGGCTCGCCCCGTTGGCGGCTTCGGCCTGCATCTCGGCCGCCATCTTTTTCGCGTGCATGGGATCGACGCGCGTGTCGGTGTCGGCGGTCATAAATAAGATCGCGGGATACTCCTCTCCCGCCTTCACGTGATGATAGGGCGAGTACGCGTAGAGCCACTTGAACTGCTCGGGATTTTCCGCCGTGCCATACTCGGGAATCCAGAGCTTGGCGATCTGGAAGTTCTCGTAATGGATCATGTCGAGCAGCGGTACCTGGCAGACGACGGCGCGGAACAGCTCGGGGTGCTGCGTGATCATCGCGCCCATCAGCAGGCCTCCGTTCGATCCCCCCTGAATGGCGAGATGCCGCGTGTCCGTGTACTTGGCCGAGATAAGGTATTCGGCGGCGGCGATCATGTCATCGAACACGTTCTGCTTTTTGTCGAGCATGCCGGCGCGGTGCCAGTCTTCGCCGAACTCCGATCCGCCGCGCAGGTTGGCCACGGCGTAGATGCCGCCGTGCTCCATCCAGAGATACGCGGTGCGGCTGAACGCCGGCGTCAGGCTGACGTTGAATCCCCCGTAGCCGGTGAGCAGCGTGGGATTGTGTCCGTTCTTCGCCAGTCCTTTCTTATGCACCACGAACATGGGCACTCGCGTCCCGTCTTTGGAGCTGAACCACTCCTGCTCGACTTCGTAGGCCGAGGGATCGATCGACGGCGCGTCCACTTTCGCCCAGAGCGTTGGCTTCTTGACGGCCTCACTCTCCAAGCGGCTGCTTCCCTCGGTGGTTACGGCGTGCACTGGTTTCAGATCGAAGCGGTAGATCGCGGGTGGGAAGGTGAACGACTGGAATCCATAGAAGACCTCGTCGCGATTCCATCGGCCACTGGTCTCGAAAACCGTGCCCAGCGCGGGAAGCGGCAGATCGGCAACTTTCTCGCCAAAGAGATCGAAAATTTTCAGCTGCGATGTCGCGTTCTGCTCGTATTGCGCGAAAATCATCTGCCCGAACACAGCCGCACCTTGCAGGACCGCGTCGGACTGCTTAATGAACTCTTCCCAGTGCGAGCGCTCGTAGTCGCCGGCATCGGTAACGAATAGCCGGTAGCGAGGTGCGTCTTCGTTGGTCGTGATGTACAGCCTGTCATCGTAGACATCGGCGGAATAAAGGAAATTCTTTCCCGTGGTGACCCGCGTGGGCGGCGTGCCTTTGTGCAGGTCCATGAGAAACAGTTCGGACTTGGTCCAGCCTTGCTCGACGGTGATCAGCAGCCAGCGTCCCTCGTTGGAAAGCCGCACGCTCGGCCAGTCTTCCGGATCGCGGCCTTCCCCGAAGACTTTGTCGTCGGTGTCCACCGGCGTGCCCAGCAGATGAAAGAAGACATGCCGGTTGTACATCTCCTGTCCGGCCGGAACGTCGCCCTTGTTGGGATAGCGCGTGTAGTAGAAGCCCGAGTTGTCGTGCAGCCACGCGATCGAGCAGGCACGCGTGCGCTCGATGGTGTCGGAAAGCAGCGTGCCGGTTTTCGTTTCGATGATGTGCAGCGTCGACATTTCCGAACCGCTGGTCGAAGTTCCATAGGCTACGTACTTGCCGTTGTAGCTGGGCTGGAACCAGTCGAGCGCGACGGTTCCGTCGGCCGCGAGTTGGTTAACGTCGACCAGAACGCGATCGGGAGCATTCGAACTCGATTGAGCCGGCTTCGAATCTTCGGTGTTCTCCGGCGCGGCTCCGCCAATATGTGCGCGCGCTTCCTCGCGCGCAATTTCTTCAAGATTCTCGCGCACGTACAGCACGGGCTGATTCTGCATGCCTTCGCGCTTGGTGTAGAAGTAATACCGGCCGGCGATCTGTGGCGGCGTGATGCTGCCGATCGAAAGCAGCGCGGTGAGGCGCTTTTCAATCGCCTCGCGCCCGGGAAGTGGATCGAGAATCGATCGCGTGTAAGCCATCTCTTCCCCAACCCACTTTTGCGTTTCGGGGCTGTTCGCGTCTTCCAGCCAGCGGTAGTTGTCGACCACACGCGTGCCATGAAAGATTTCGACGTAAGGCTGGACGGCGGCTTTCGGTGGCCCGGCAGCAGATGGAGGCTTTGAAGATTTTGAATTTTCTGTCGCGTACAGCGCGGCCGCAATAATAAGGAGAGACGAAAGCGCGAGCACCAACCGAAGACCTCCTGACATGAGCCCTCAAGAAATGCGTGCCGGGATGAATTGATCCTAGGCTATCAGAAAGCGCGTTCCCGAACTGTTTGCCGTTTCACAATGGAACGAGGGTCGGACGCTCGATACCTCCGTGGCCTGCCCGGAGCGATCAACGCTCTTCTACTCTGGATTCAACCTTGGCATGGGGAGGCGAAAAATCCATGTTTGAGTGGGATGAAAGTTATAGCGTTAAAGTGCACCTCCTCGACAGTCAACACAAGAGGCTGTTCGCAGTGCTGCAGGAATTGCAGGATGCCATGATAGCGGGCCATGGTAAGCAGGCCGCCGGCCGTCTGCTCGAGCGTCTGATCGATTACACCGTGAATCACTTTGCAACGGAAAAAGCATTGCTGGAGAAATGCAAATTTCCCGGCCTGGCTGCGCAACGTAGCCAACATCACGACCTCACCCAGCCGGTGCTCGCCCTTAAGAAGGAGTTCGATACCGGGGTGGGCAATGTCACCCCGCAGCTCATGAGTTTTCTTCAGGATTGGCTCAAAAACCACATCAAGAAAATGGATCAAGGCTACAGCGATTTCCTCAATGCCCATGGGGTCCGCTGAGCGAGTTGTCGCCCCACATTGATTGCCGTGCATCGATTGAGCCGAGCCT
>JASHPL010000409.1 GCA_030038125.1 Candidatus Sulfotelmatobacter sp. | reverse complement strand
GGACGAATCGGAGAGGTTGCCGGAGCGATTCCGGGAGGCGGCGGGGAGTTTCACTTGATCGTGCTTCATCATACGGATTGCGGCAGTACGCGTCTCGTCGGAGATCCAGCCATGCTGGCACACTATTTTCAGATACCGGAAAGTGAAGTTGAGACCAAGTCAGTCCGCGATCCACGCAAGGCAGTGGCTGTCGACGTTGCTGCACTCAGGGCGATTCCGGCATTGCCGGCCAAGTGGCTCATCTCCGGTCTCGTTTATGACGTCGCGACCGGACTGGTTGAAGTCGTCGTACCCCCGGCGCCAATTCGTAGTGCCGAAGTATCAGAAGCGGCCTGATTGGCGGCGGCGAGGGAGCGCAGCAGCCGAGAGGAGATCGGCGAAACGCCTGTTCGGTTTCTTGAAACGTTGTGGGGTGGAAACGGCCCGCGGGCAACTGGAAACGACCGCGTTCGATTCCGGCACTTCCGGCAGAGTGGCCCATTTCCGGTCTCGTCTATGACGTGGCGACTGGCTTGTTCAAGTTGTTGTGCGGCGAGGATTCATGCAGCGCAATTATCAGCGCATGAATGGTCGCATCGTTAGAAGCGGCCCTTTTGAAATGAATGCGCTTTCGTCGAAGAAAGAGATTGGTCATGCCAAAAGGAGACATCAATACAAAGATTCTCGTGACCGGAGGTACCGGCTTTCTCGGGGGGTGCCTGATCCGGCAACTCGCGCGGGACGGCCATCAAGTATTCGCTCTCACGCGTTCGTCGGCGTCCCACGCCAAACTTCGGGCACTGGGCGCGTATCCTATCGACGTCGATCTGGAAAGCGAGGCGCCACTATCGCTGCCTACGACCGATGCCGTCGTGCATGCGGCAGCCTTGTTCCGGTTTTCAGGGCCGCGCGAACCGTTTTTCCGCACCAATGTGGATGGCACCAGCAGGCTTCTGGTATCGGCCGAGAATGCGGGGGCGAGCATTTTCGTTTACATCAGTGCGGCAGGCATCATCATGGATGAAGCCGGTACGCCCCGTCCACAATGCCGATGAGCGCGCACCAACGTTTCCGAACCACTTCTCGGCGTATCTGGCAAGCAAGGCAAGGGCCGAATCGATCGTACTGGCGGGCAACAAGCCCGGCTTCCGTACCCTCGCCCTACGCCCACCGGCGCTTTGGGGACCCGGGGACCCGTTCAGCCGAGCGCTGCCTCAAGCAATCGGCTCCGGGCAGTTCGCCTTCATCAACCGTGGTGAGTATGCCTTTGACACCTGCCACGTCGAAAATGTCGTCGAAGCCGTTCAATGCGCCTTGGAGCGTGGCGAGGGGGGCCGCGCCTTCTTCGTAACCGATCAAGAGAAACTGACGTTTCGCGAATTTATAGCCTCGCTCGCCAGCGTTCAAGGCCTGTCCATCGATAAACTACACTCGATGCCCTACGGCATTGCATCGACGCTGGCTCGGTTGATGGACACCGTCTGGGCCATCACACACAGAGACGGCGACCCGCCGATTTCCCGCTCCATGATGCGCATGATTGGGCGGGAGTTCAGCGTCAATGATGCCTCCGCGCGGCGCGAGTTGGGCTATGTTGGCAAGACTTCGCGCGCCATGGGTTTGCGCAGTTATGGATAGCCAAGCGCCAGAACTGGTGGCCTTCTCAATCAACGAAGTTAATCGCAAGCTCGCTCCCAGACGCCTTCGCTCTCGCTTCACCAAACGCCAAATTAGGAGTAGCTACGATATGGACACACCAATCACGATCTCAAAAAGAGGCAAGCCCGCACGGCAAACGAACCATTTGACCATCGGTTGTCTGATTTTTCCCCGGATGGACCAAATCGACTTCACTGGACCATTCGAGGTCCTGTCGCGAATCCCAAACTCAACCATCCATGTGATCGCGAAAACAAAATCCCCGCTCCGCGATATTCAGGGACTGATTCTGACGCCGGAAATGACCATCGCCGAGGCGCCTGAATTCGATGTCCTGTTGATACCCGGTGGCTACGGACAGCAAGAACTTATGAATGATGAAGAAGTGCTTTCCCTGATTCGAAAACACTTTGCCGCGGGCAGATTGCTGTTTTCAGTTTGTACGGGAGCTTTGCTATGCGGGGCGGCTGGAGTTCTCCGCGGCTGCCAGGCCACGACGCACTGGGCTGCCTGGAATCTCTTGCCGTACTATGGGGCTACACCCGTTCGATCGCGCGTCGTGGTTGACGGCAACCTGGTCACCGCCGCCGGCGTTACCGCAGGACTCGATGGTGCGTTGGTTGTGGCGTCGTTTTTGCGCGGAGACGCAATCGCCCAAGAAATTCAATTGAGCATTCAGTATGCGCCCAATCCTGTGTTTCACAGTGGCGCGCCCGATACTGCTCCGGCTGAAGTTTTGCGAGCGTTTAACGAAAGCTATTCAGCAGTCGCGGCATCCAGAAAAGCCGAAGCGCGACGCTTCGCAGCCATTCTAGGCGTCGCGGTCTGACTCTGATAACGACAGTCGGCTTAAGATGGTCGATCGCGACTACTGAATCACGGGCGAACCCGGGCACCCGACCACATTTAGTACGAGCCAAAACTTCTGGATCACCGTAGTGCAAGCGGATTAGAGACAGGAAGTCGGCATCTGGTGAGGAAATCAAGTAAGGAGTTGACAAACAACTGGCGATCGTCGCCGCGTCATTGTTCTGCTTCGGAGGAGAACGCCATGAACCCTCGGCCACTGTTGCATCTAGAAGGTGTCGCAGTATTGATCGTCAGCCTCCTCTTTTACCATTGGAGCCAGGGCAGTTGGCTTCAATTTGCTTTGCTGTTTCTCTTGCCGGATCTCTCGATGCTCGGCTACGCCGCCAATATTAGGACGGGAGCGATCACGTACAATGCCGTCCACACCTACGTGGGGCCATTGGTATTGGCTGGTTACTCATTCGCGTCGAATCGCCCGGCGACTATATCGCTCTCCCTCATCTGGATCGCTCACATCGGCCTTGATCGAATGCTTGGATTCGGGTTGAAGTATCCGACTCGATTTAATGACACTCATCTGAATCCGGATCGTCACACTCTGTCGACCGAAATTGATGGAATCGTTCCCTCTCTTTGATTTGGCGGCCAACTCCCGACATACCAGGCATTAGTATCCAAACTCCACCTTTCTGTAACGTCTTGTCGATCCGTGTAGTGAGGACCCGGGTTTTGTTGGCATTCGAGTGGGTCAACAAGGCTTGAGCTGCGTCGGTGCCAGGGGCGAAACCCCATGCTAGTAAATGCCTATGAAAACGCTTTCACACTTGGCAGAGCAGAGACAATGGGCGTACAACCGCGCCGTTTTTGAAGTCAACAAGAACATTCTGGGCTAAGTGATTAGACGGTGAGCTGGGAGGGAAATCCACTGTGGCCGCTAAGAGACTATTCTTGCTCTGCCTCGTTTTGTACTTCATTGATTTGCCGTTGCCAGCCCAACGCAGTTCAATCCAACTCTTGTGCAGTTTGGGACGCAGCTGGTCAACACAGCCGGATCGCAGACTGGCTGCAGTAATTTCACTCTGCGGTTAAATGCTCGTGAGCGCCATCACGTCGCAAAGTGACCGGTATCGCTGACGTTCCTGTGTCAAAACGGTAAAGAGTAGTAACCGAGGTTGAAGGTATGCGGCTCCCCGAGTCCAGTTTGGCCGCCACTCATTTTCTTCTCGCACTCCTGCACCACGCACGCCGCGAAACTTCGTCTATTTTCTGCGCGAGAAGTACGGCTGGAATCGTTTTTTGTCGAATCGTTGATCCACAGTGGTTCTCGGGGAATTACTCGCACAATTGCTACTTGTAAGCTTCGAAAAACGTAGCGACCTCGGCAGCTGAAAGAGCGGACGCGGCGACTGCTACAGCATGAGGCAATCCCATGAACCTTGTCCAATGGTCGAAGTCGAGCATCAATTATGGCCGAAAACTGGTGGATTCAGCGTTTGAAGGGGCACGCACGGGAGAGGAAATGTTTCTCGAGGAACGAGCACTCGCTCCGACCCTTGGCGACTGTGCCAAACATTCCCTGGACTTCGCCGCTCTGGGAGCGTGTCTGGGCGCCTTATGCGCACATCTCGGAGGACGACGGTCGGGAAGCAAGACTCTCGCCTGCGCGGTACTCGGTGGAAGCCTCGGTTTCAGCGCAGGAATGATTTGGATGACTCGACAACTCACGGCCAGCGTCGCTTCGGGTGCGCGCAAGAATATCAGGCAAACCCGCAATGCACACTGGTTTGAGAAGAATCCAATTGACTATGCATAGATAAGTGAACTGTAAGGGCTCTTCTATGAGACGCGGTTAAGTTACGCCGGGAGAGTCGGATTTGGGAGATTCAGCAAGATACGAGCGTCAAATGTCAGTTCCTTTATCGGGCAGACTATATTTCCTCCCTGCTCGCTGGCCTTTGAAAATACTTGAAAGAGTAACTGGGCAACAAAAGACCAACACACCTTGAGATACAGACCATGGTCGAGGCCTACCAGTTTGCGCTATTAGCAGAGCGACTCATGCCGGATCGCAGCCTATTTGTCCTGATCCACGTCCTCGGGCTGAGTTGCTTCTCTTACATCGTCTACAGGCGCCTGCAACCGCTCATCGGGGCTAAGAGCGATTTCCGCTTGGATCGGCCGTTGGTGCGCATGGGCAGAGTGGCGAAATACTGGTTGGGGCAATGGCGGCATCCGCGCTACAAATTTGCTGGAATCCTGCACATTCTGATTTTTGCCGGATTCATCCTGCTTGCGATTCGAGCATTTTCTCTACTGCGGGTCGGAGTGTCTCCAGGGTTCCCAGCGGCCGGGTGGAGGGGAAATTTACAGCGTGATTACAACCTCATCAGCGATGTTGCCGCAACAATTGTGTTTCTCTGCATGATCGTGGCGGCGATTCGACGGCTCGTCTTCAAGCCGTCCCGATACGCCGTGCCAGCCAAATTTGGCAAAGGACATCCGGCGGACGCGATCTTTTTGCTGTCACTCATCGCCGTGTTGATGTTGGCGGACAGCTTGATCGCCGGCAGCGAGACGGCTGCTCACATTCGCCAGCACGAGGCGGCAGCATCCTTGGCTGTGCTCTCGCTGCCGTGGCTCGTGCAATCTCTGCTCGGCTCTCTCTCGGCTCAGACGCTTTGGGCCATTAATGCCAACGCCTATCTCCTGCACCAGCTGACCTTTTATTTCTTGCTCTGTTACCGGCCGTTTGGAATCCAGTTTCACGTGGAAACTTCTTTGTTCAGTGTCTTCTTCTCCAAGCTGGAGAGAGGCACAGTCAAACCGGTGCGCTGGGGAGTCGCGGACGAAGACTTGGGGCAATTGAAATCTTTCGGTGCAAAAACCTTCGAAGATTTCACCTGGAAACAGATTCTCGATTTCTACTCCTGCAGCGACTGCGGCCGCTGTGCCGACAACTGTCCTGCATACGCCGCGGGGCGGCCATTGGCGCCGAGATTCCTTAGCATCAAGGGCCGGAATTATGCTTTCCAGCACTACCCTGTTCTCGGCCGGGCAAATGACGGCAAGGCGTTGATCGGAACGATTTATTCCGAAGATGAGATTTGGTCGTGCACCACATGCGGTGCCTGCGAAGAAGAGTGCCCGCTTCTGATTGAGTACATTGACAAAATCGTCGACCTGCGCCGCGGAATGATCGACGACGGCAACGTCCCGCAATCATTGCAAAAACCTTTGAAAGCA
>JASHPL010000408.1 GCA_030038125.1 Candidatus Sulfotelmatobacter sp. | reverse complement strand
GTCCAAATCGCCGGAACCGGAAAATACCAGGGCAGCAATTTCAAAGTCGCCTACAAAAATGAGAACCTCGTTGCATGGCGGGACGGAAAATTTTCCGTCACCTGTCCCGACCTCATTACGATGGTGATGAAGGATTCGGCAAAAGCAATTTCTAACCCTGATTTTCAAAAAGGCCAGGAAGTGATTGTCCTTGGGTTCCCATCGGCTCCGAATTGGCGCACTCCGCGTGGACTTGAACTCTTTGGCCCGCAGCGATTCGGGTTCAACACGCCGTATATTCCGATCGAGCAGATGCAGTGGACGTAGGCAGTGGTGGCCGCCCTCCTCAAACCACCAATCAGCACCAATGGAACAAGCGTGAAACTTATTGATGACCTCGTATGTGCGCTAAGAGAAAGATAAAAATTAGAACAAGGACGGTTATGCGCCAATTATCCAAGCAGAATCTTGAAGACATCATCATGGGCTGCTGCTATCTCGGCAGCGGCGGCGGCGGAAGCTACGAGGCTGGGTTGAAGAGAATTCACGAGGATCTTGCGGCCGGACTGAAGTTCAATCTCATATCGGTAGACGAGATGAAGGATGACGACTACGCGGCCACGACGTACTACGTGGGCAGCACGGCTCCTTATACCCGGGAACAATTGGAACGATTCAACAAGCTGCCACGTATTAAAGATGAAGCCACCACGGTCGCATTCCGGTTGCTGCAAAAGCATACGGGCAAGAATTTTGTCGCGGTCATTGCCGGAGAGATCGGAGCCGGCAACACCCCTTACGCGCTTTCGGCCGCGGCGCACCTGGGAATTGCCCAGCTCGACGCCGATACCGCCGGAAGGGCCGTGCCCGAGATTGACCAGAGCACAATCTTCGCAGCGGGAATTTCTCTGTTGCCAACTGCGGCCGCCACTCTATTCGGTGATGAGCTGCTCATCACGAAAGTCGCGACTCCGTCACGCGAAGAGGAATTTCTGCGGCTCGCCTCCACGATCAGCATGCATATCGCCGCTGCTGACTCAGCGTTGCCGGGTAAATTGCTCAAGCGACCCAACATCGTCGTGCAGGGCTCGCTCAGTTTATGCGAGCAGATCGGCGGAGCCCATCGTCTTGCAGTGGAATCAAAACAGGACCCGATCAAGGCGGTGCTCGAGGCGAGCAAGGGGTACGAGGTTTTTGCCGGAATGGTCTCCGGCCACGACTGGGCTGACAAGGGTGGTTATCTCGTGGGTGAGGTTGACATCAGGGGATTGGGACCTTACTCGGGGCAGACGTACAAACTGGCTTTCAAGAATGAGAACCTGATTTCGTGGCGCGATGGTAAAGTTTCGATTACTTCTCCCGATATCATTACAATGGTCGATAGCGCGAGCGGCAGAGCCGTCCTCAACCCGGATTTCCGCAAGGGGCAGGAAGTGACCATTATTGGCATTCCGGCGCCCTCGCCATGGAGAACTGAGAACGGCCTCCGGGTATGTGGCCCAGCGCATTTTGGTTTTGATGCATCCTACGTTCCTATAGAGGAGCGGCATCGAACCGGAAACATTTAATCAGTTTGCCCGCTCTGGATTTTCAATGTTGGTCATTCCGGCATGGTCTGTATAGGGTGAATCAGTGTCGTTAGAGGCTTTTCAGGTGGAGCAGCACGGCGTTGATGCCGTGCCCAAGAGCGAGAGGACCAAGGGCTGGTGGGATCTTTTTGTCATTCAGGCCGGGGTAAACATCACGCTTTCGAGCCTTCTGCTCGGCGGCCTGCTTGTGCCCGGCCTCAGTTGGGTGCAAGCCTGTTGGGCACTGGTGATCGGCAATATCATTCTCGGCGTCCTGCTCGCGTTGATGGGCTACTTCGGCGTCGAGTACGGCATTTCGACGACCGTAGCGAGCCGCTTTTCGATGGGACATCCGCGCGGCTCGTGGATCGCTTCCATCATTATTCTTCTCTCAATGGTAGGATGGTTTGGCGTTACTGCGGAGCTGGCGGGACAAGCAACGCATGATGCTCTGCAGGGAGTACCCGGTTTTTCCAACACTGCTGGGGTCATCGCACTGATCGGTGTACTGAATTCCCTTCCTCCGGTACTAGGATTCGAAAATATAAAATGGCTCAGTCGCCTAGCGGTTCCGGGATTGACCGGGCTCTGTGTATGGATTCTCTACGTCATCATTTCAAAGTACGGGTACTGGAATCTCGTTCGGTACACACCCACTCACAGCTTGTCGCTCACAACAGGATTGGACCTGGTGATGGGCGGGCTCATCGTCGGCGTCTTTACAGCTGCTGACATTTCCCGTTACGTGGTGAGCGAGCGGGACAACTGGATCGGGTCGATCCTCGGGGCGTTTCCGCCATCCTTATTCTTAGGGGTGGTTGGGGCTCTTTCCAAGCTCGCAACGGGGGATTGGAATGCGGTAAGCGTGGTGCAGAGGCTGGGACTGGGCGCGCCCGCGTTGATTGTAATCATTGCCTCGAGCTGGACGGCAAATAATACGAACCTGTATTCGTCCGGCCTCGCCTTGGCGAACATGTTTCCCAAAATGTCGCGCTGGCAGAGTACGGCATTAATGGGGGCTCTCGGAACAGTTCTGGCAGCCTCGCGAGTTACGCGTTACTTTGGAAGCTTTCTGCTTGCGCTCTCGGATCTGTTCTCGCCGTTGATTGGAATTCTTCTGTGCGACTACTTTGTTATGCGACGTTCGAGGCTGCACCTGCACGAGGCTTATGAAGCTGGCGGACGCTGTTCCTACACACGTGGGGTCAATTTAGCGGCAGTTGCCGCTCTGATCGGAGGCTTTGTAGTCGCAAAAGTGGCTCCCGCGAGCATGATGGCCTCTCTCGTATCATTGGTTGCAGCCGCCATCGTGTACTTCATCTCTCAGAGGCTCCTCTATCGGAAGACAGGACCGGAAGACGAGCATAATCATCCGGAGTGCATCGCCCAAGGGGGCCTTCCCGAACCACCGGTTGAGTCTTCATTGGAATGATTGATTAAGTCCGCCCAAGTCGAGCTGATTCACGAGCTGTGCAGTATTCCTTTGTAGTGGAAGACAAATGGTGACGACAAGGTAGTTCGTGCCAGGTTGTATGTCCGACTCCGGAATTTGGGAGACATTGTGCCGACAACACGCCCAGAAATCGGGTCTGTCCATTCCGACATAATCAGTTTTCAGTCGCATCAGTGGAAACTCCGGCAGCATCGCCAAGATATAATCGCCAAGCTGTTGCAGGAGATCATCGATGCTGCAAGTGATTCACTCGCCGAAGATCTATGACGCCTGCATCATCGGACACGGTGCTGCTGGTGGCGCCGCAGCCAAGGTGCTCACGGAAGGCGGCGTCAGCGTCGTGATGCTTGAAGCGGGCCCGCCCCTCGATCCGGCGGAGGACTTCAAGGAGCACCTTTGGCCCTACGATCTTTCCCACCGCGGTGCAGGTGTGGGCGGTAAGCTGCGGGGCGAGGAGCCGACGAGTTCATGTCTCAGCCCGAATTGGAGTGTTGCTGTCCTGAACGACAAGGACCGTAAGGCCAGTCCAGTAGCGATTCCGGACGATACGCTCTTTGCAGAACGATGCAGATGATGCGTAGTTGTTCGCCGTGGGGGGTGTTCTCGAGGGGTCACTGCATTTCTGAACCGGATTCACGGTTCCCCAAAAGTCTAAGCCGCGCTTTAATGCCCGCTTCAATGGACAATGCAATCTCCTCAGGGAAATCCCGTGGTAGGCTGGCAACCGCGGATTGGACCGCTGAGGCGGCGCCGTCCAGCAGTTCTTGGATAACCGATTCGGTCACTTGCCGTCCGATACCAGCTTGATCGGCAGTCTGAAAAAAATGACGGGGAGCAATCTGCCGAATCTGGTAGTGCGGTTTTGTACCAAATGCCATGGCCAACCGAAACTGTCTCCATAAGATCTGCTTCGAATCGACACTGGGCTGGGCTGAGGTGACGTCATAGAGTGGCGTCATGCGGAAGCGGCCACCCGGAGAGAGAAAGATGCTGAAGTTTTTCGCATGCCCATCGGTGGCTCCCATAAGCCAAAAGACAATGTTTGTCTTTAGAAATGAGCGCTGATCTGAGAGTGGTTCATCACTTCCCCTAAGCAGTTTGAGAATATCCGTGATGCCTGGGCCGCCGTCGCTCTCGTACTTGAGGCTCGGGGGCACAGAGAGAGCTTGGCATGAATCTTCTTGTGGGAGACGCAGCAATCGCTGATCCTCAGTCCAGAGTCGGTCGAAACGCTGCACAATCAGCACACCTCTGTCCCCGAAAGTTTGCATTTCTGCGTTGGCAGCGGGCAGACCCAAAGCACTTAGGATTTTGAGGCATAGGTATTCGTTCTCCACACTTGAAGTGAGGTCCACCCCATTGGGGAGCTTCCCGATACTAGGCTTGAAGATGTGCGTCGTCGCGGTTGTGCCGCGAGGCTTGCACCATCGGCCGTTCCAGCGTAGAAGTGCGGTCTTCTCTTGAGCGCCGGCTATCGATATTCGGAAGCTCTCATCTTCGGTGATTCCAAGGGGTGCCGCTGCTAGATCGTCAAGAATGACTCCAATCTGGCGTCCACTGACGGGCACTGCATCGATGACGCCGGCTGGGGTGGGCTGTACGTCAGGGGGAAGGAACTGTAGCGCACCCACACAATCGTGGCCAATTGCGCCCAGCAGGCTATAGGCGTCGGTTCCTTCGGCGCGCGCGCGCGCGGCGATCTGCCGCCGCAAGCTATCGTTGTCAGGCAATAGATTCTCAAAAACCGCCAAGACGGGGGTGCCGATGTATGGCTGTTCGCGTAGGGGCAATGAAAGCGAAACGGGCAAAGCGGGTTGCCATTCCAGCCATGACGGGTCGTATTGGAAGGTGATAGCCCCCGAACTCTCGCGCCGAAGCTGGCCGACGAGACGGCTGTTGAGAAACACATTCAGAGGCTCGTACCGCGCTCGACGTGGCATTAGAAGAGCCTCTCAATATCCCGGGCGGAGCCCTTGGTACGTGGACGAACCACTAATTCCAAGTCGAGCGCGGCAAGCGTGCGTAACATGGTGTCGACTCGAACTGCTGCAGAAGTCTCAACGTCAGAAATCGTTCGCTGGCGCACCCCGACCTTGTCGGCTAACTTTTCCTGAGTTAAGCCGAGCTCGCGTCGTCGCTGTCGAATGTAGTTCCCCAGTTGAAGAGGGGTTTGGGCAATGGTTTCCATGTTCGGGCTCTCTCTTGAAATAGGCGCTTTTCCGCCTAGCTACATCTTAGGCGCTTTTCCGCCTATTATCAAATTAGGCGGTTTTCCGCCTAGATTACCACCGCGAGTACTGCGGCCCTGTGGCACAAAGCCCGGTGCGGACGATGCGCAAGCGGCTCCGCAGGAGCCTCACGGCAGTCGCCGAATGGTGCCAGGAGCACCGACATGCCCGGTGGACGAGCAGTAGAAGACCCTCAACGCCAAGCTCCAAGGCCACTACCAGTACTACGGCCGCCCGACAAACTCTCAGAGCCTTCTGAAGTTCTATCGAGGCGTCGTAAGGATCTGGCTGAGTGGCTCAATCGTCGCACGCGCGGAAACAGGATGACGTGGGAGCGGTACACCGAGCTTCTACGACGTCATCCGTTGCTGGCACTTCGGATTCGCCATGTCTGGACGTGACCGGAGAGTCCTGCTTGAGGAACCCGCTGCGGGAAATCTGCACGGTGGGGTCTGTGAGCAGGATGTCCAGCAGAGGCCGCGCATTGTGGACCACTTCCTCCCGGAGAGAAACAAAATAAGCGTGAAGCTTCAAGCCGCTTCCCGCCACTCCATATTGCGCCTGAATTTCCTTCACGACGCGATCTACGTCCTGCTGTGCTTGCGCGATCGTGACCCCAGGCTTTAAGCGGGCGATCGCGCTATAGTCGAAAT
>JASHPL010000407.1 GCA_030038125.1 Candidatus Sulfotelmatobacter sp. | reverse complement strand
TTATAGCCGAGGTCGAGCAAATTTTGAGCCAGCCAGGCGGCGTTGGTGAGCGCCGTTCCTTGATTGAGGCCGAAATAATAGGCGGTCCAACTCCACCAGCCGGCGATGCTGGGGGCCGAGGTACGGGCATGATGCACCTGGCGAATGATGCTGCCGTAGGTCTCGAGCTGCTGGTGATAATCCGTACCGGTGCTGATTAAAAGCGGTTCGGAAGACAGCTCCGCGTTTGAAGCGAGCGGCAGGCTTAACTCAATCTGATCCTCGGGTGCGGATTCGCTCAGAGAATTCTCTTTCTCGAGTTCGGTGGTCCCCGTCGACTCGACTTCGTAGGAAGAAATGTGATCTTTGTCTACATGCAGCCGCAAAACCGTTAGGAACTTTTCCGAAGCTAACGTACCGAGAAACAGACTTCGCTTTGAATCCCGGTTGTAGATCAGTTGGCTGCCCACTGCGCGATGCATTCCGTCGGTGACATCGACGAGATCATGGATTTTGATGCCGGGACGATCTTCGCTGAAACTGTCGGAGAGTACACGATCGGAGGAGTCTGGACCGCCGAGGTCCGCAATCATCGGCCCGGCGCTTGCAACACTCCGGAATGCCTGGACCGCGACTGGACTGGAACTGTGGTTGCGAACCATGACGCGAATCGTGACGAACTCAGGAGCAGAGTGGAGTTGCACGGAATAATTCAGGTCGGGCTGGTCATGGAGCCCGGTATTGGAAACGGTCACCTGGGTTGCGGGGCCGAGATCGTCAGAAACATTCTCATGCGACGAAGAATGCTGCGGGTAATCGCTCGCTTTTAGCCAATGGTGATCCACTTCAACCGCAACCTGAGAGCGGAGGATGGATTTATGCGATGCCGGATCGAAGATGGAATATGTTCCATCGGCGGCGTTCACCGAAACGCCTATTGTTTTTTCTTCATACGTTTCAGGTGATGATGGCTTATGGGATTTGTTCTTTTGCCCGAACTGGAAGCTGGACAAGAAAAGCAGGATCGCCAGAATGAAGAGTCGCGAAAACAAGTTTCTAATGCTTTTCATTTTCCTCCTCGATCAGTGCGGATTCGTGGTGCTAAAGACTCGCAATCCACGAGGACAGCGGCAGATCGAACTGCCTGACAAACGCACCATCTCGCAAGCAAAAGTAAGCGTTCGTAAATATACGAGAAAGTTTAGTTTCTGGCAAAGGATTGAGGCACGGCCTCTACAATATTGGCGTTGACACCATCAAGAGCGTGAACAGTCGACCATAACCCGCCAGTCACAAGAAACCAACCAAATGATCAACAGTCCCCTTCTCCTATTGACGGCTCCCGGCGACCGGAACATTCCGTTGCTGGCTGAACTGCGTCAGATTCTGACGATCGTGATCGGAGATTCGGCGGAGGACTTTGCCAGGACCGCGAGGGACGCCGAAATTATTCTGAATTGGTCGGGCTCGCTAGCGCTTCTCCGGGATGTGTTCTTGATGTCGCGTCGTCTGCGCTGGATTCACTCCCGCTCTGCTGGTCTGGAACAAACACTCTTTCCCGCCTTAATCGAGAGCAAAGTCATCGTCACCAATGGAGGCGGTGTGTTCAGTCCTTCGCTCGGAGAATTTGCCCTAGCGGCGATCCTGTACTTCGCGAAAGATTTTCGCCGCATGATCCGCAACCAGATGGCCGGAGTGTGGGAACCGTTTGACGTGACCATGGTCTCGGGCCAAACCCTGGGCATTGTCGGATACGGAAGCATCGGGCGTGCAGTTGCTGCACGAGCCCGTGCGCTGGGCATGCGTGTGGTCGCACTCAGGCGCCGCGTTTCTCCAACATCTGAAGATCCTCTCATCGATGAAATCTACGGACCCGAGCAGCTATTGGAGATGCTTTCGCACTGCGACTATGTAGTGATAACGCTTCCTTTAACCGGGCAGACCAGATCGCTGATTGCGGACTCCGAATTCTCTGTCATGAGAAAGAACGCCGTAGTGATCAATATCGGCCGTGGTCCGACGGTGGACGAGCGCGCGATGATCAAAGCGCTTTCCGAGAATCGGATTCGCGGCGCCGCGCTTGATGTCTTTGATCGAGAACCGCTGCCGCAAGGTCATCCTTTTTACTCGTTACAGAATGTCTTGTTGTCTCCGCACTGTGCTGACCACACCCCCGATTGGCTGGAAAATTCGATGCGGTTTTTCCTTTCGCAATTGGAGAGATTCCAGCATGGCGAAACTCTCTTGAACATTGTGGATAAGAGATCGGGATACTGACGCTCCCCAGATCTATTCCGGACTTACGCTTCTCGCCACATTCTTGGAATCGCGGATTCGAAGCCTGAATGATGCCAGATAAGAAACCACTTCCCCTAAAGAGTGCTCCAAAAACGCTTTCAGGCCAGCAGGGCTGGACTGAGGCCGAAACCGGCATCCGTTACTAAAGGTCGATGTACCAGGGGACAGTGACGACCGACACTTCCGATTGATCCGCCATACCGCACTTTGGGGCTATGGTGGAAGATACGTGACGATGGGCTATGTACGTACATACCCACCGCCTCCACTCCTGGCAGCACAAGGCAGACTGACATGCAAAACGGAACCTCCCCCTTAGCACTCCGACGTAGCTCGCGAGTGCCGGCGGCATTATCAATCCTGGTCACAAGCTTAGACGGCACTCACTTCTCTGAGGTGTGTCAAACCCTGGTGGTTAATGCGCATGGCTGTGCACTGCTGTCACAGAGAAAGTTTGACACTGGCATTCCACTGCACTTCCACAGCAAGGACGGTCGCGAGACGACAGCTCATGTGGTCTCTTGCCAACCTATCGGGTCGGACCATCGCACTTGGCGGCTGGGGGCGCGGCTTGACCGTCCCGAAAATTTTTGGGGCTTGAAGGAGTGCCCTCAGGATTGGATTAATCCCGCAATCCCGATTTCGCGTAGGTCTCTCCAGCCTTCTTCAGCTCCAGCCGTTCTATCTGCCCGCAAGGCTTCGCCCGAGTCGACGCAATTTCCAGAAGCGCTGCTCGACCGCGTCGCCGGGCAGTTGGAAACCCAAGTGGCAAAGATGATTGGAGAATCAATTCGCCCGATCCAGTCTCAGGTTGCCGAACTCAAGGAAAGAATGGCGCGGCGGGAGGCCAACCCCAGTCGCTTCGAAGTGTCGCTCTCGAGCATCCCACCAGAGCTGGAAGAGCAGCTGCAGTTGCGTCTACGACAAGATCTCGGGCCAAGACTTTTGGACGATTCGCGCCGCCAGTACGCTCAACTGCTCACGGCGGCGAAGACTGAGATTGAAAACCGGACGACGCAAGCCCAGGAAGATTTTCTGCGGCGAGTCGCGCAGCAACTTCAAGTCGCCCAAGAACGGGCGCAGGAGCTTTCAAGGTATATCTCTGAGACGGCAGAACAACGCTTGCGGCTCGGCCTGGAAGAGTTTCACCAAAAGTTGCTGGAAGGTGGCAATTCCCTGAAGCGCCTGGGGGATGAGCTTCTGCAGTACCTTCAAAATAATTTGAACGAGGAATGCAATACGCGTCGTGAGGAACTGGAACAATTGGGAAGGATTGTCGCTTCAGAATCGTCGCGTTTGAACGAGCATATCGAATACATCGATGTGCGCATCAGAAAATTGCAGGAAGCTGCAGCGTCTTTGGAGTCAGGTTTGGACCAACGGTTGAGCGTGATGTCCAGCAACGTCGTAAGGGACACACGCGGCCAACTTGAGAGCGTAGCGATCGAGATGCTTCAGGAAATGGCAGCACGCGGCGGCAAAACCCTCGGGGAGCAACTGGATCATGCACGCGCGGACCTGAGTGTGATGCATAAAGGAATCGTCGCGACAAGTTCCGAGACGCTCAAGGTCGAAGCTGCAAACGCTTTACAGATTTTCGAACACTCGATGGACGAACTGGCGAAAGTTTGCGTCGAGCGCTGGCGGCGCAGGCTAGCGGACGTCTTAAATAGCTTAGGAAAGAGCCTGAATCAGCAACTGCTTCAGGGCATTGCAAGCTGCGAGCAGCAGAATGACAATGAGTTCAAGAATTAGAGTATGCCCGAGCTGCCCTGGCCACATCTACGCTTGAAGTCGTGCTCCGCGCCCGGCAGCCATGGAATGTGAGTTCTGCTGAATCCAACCCCACCAGTGATGCTTTAGGCCAGCAGCCGCTTTAAATCCGGAATGCGCGTCAAGCGGTTTTCATCATTGCGACCAAACGAGGTCGGATCCTAACTCGGAGATTACGGAGCTGGAATCTGGACATCCGAGACGATGTTGGAATAACTGCTTTCCTCATTGCTCGCGTTCACTGCGGTCGTAGCGTAGCAATAGTTCGTCCCGTCCACAACAACAGTGTCTGTGTATGCCGTGGTGGTGTCCAGCGAGGAGTTAACCTTCGCGAACGTGCCACAGGCGGTGGTATAGACCGCGCGGTAAATGTTATAGCCGGAAATGTTCGACGACGTGCTTGCCGTCCATGACAGATTTACGGAGTAGGTCGGTGCTGGCGTGCCTGTGCCCGTGAGTGCTTCAGTGATGGTCGGAGTCTGGGCATTGCTGCTAAAAGTGAGGGTACCGGTCGCTGCTCCGGTGGCTTGCGGACTAAACGTCACGCTAAATGAGGCGCTTTGTCCGGCGGGAATCGTAAGCGGTAGCGACAATCCACCGATGCTGAATGCCGAATTGTTTGTGCTCGCCGCTGTTACGGTTACGCCGCCACCGCTTGCGGTCAGGCTGCCGGATGCCGATCCGCTGGTTCCAACAACGACACTGCCGATGGCGAGAGTAGTGGGCGAAACGGCAAGCTGTCCAACGGCTGCCGTGCCAGTTCCTGATAATGGCATGGTCAATGTCGGATTGGAGCCATTTGAGGTGATGGTGACTGAGCCACTCGCGCTTGCCGCCGTCGTTGGGGTGAACGTGACACTAAATGTCGCGCTCTGTCCTGCTGATAGAGTCAAGGGTGCGGTGATCCCACTCAGAGTGAATCCGCTGCCGCTGACCCCAACCTGCGAGATGGTTACGCTTGTTCCGCCCGTGTTGGTCACTGTCTCTGAGAGGGACTGATTGCTTCCCACTGTCACATTCCCGAAGCTCAGACTGGTCGGATTCGAGCCGAGCACCCCTGGAGCGACTCCTGTCCCTGACAACCCGATTGTTAGAGTCGGATTGGAGCCATTCGAGGTGATGGTCACACTGCCGCTCGAGCTTCCCGCTGTCGTTGGTGTGAATGTGACATTAAATGTGGCGCTCTGCCCTGATGATAGCGTCACCGGTGCAGTGATCCCACTCAGAGTGAATCCACTGCCGCTGATCCCAACCTGCGAAATGGTCACGCTTGTTCCGCCAGTATTGGTCACTGTCTCGGAGAGAGACTGATTGCTTCCCACTGTCACATTCCCGAAACTCAGAGTCGCGGGATTGGAGGCTAGGGCCCCGGGAGTAACTCCCGTTCCTGTGAGTGGAATGGTCAGAGTTGGATTCGACGAGCTTGAAGTAACTGTCAGGTTGCCGCTGGCGCTTCCTGAGGCAACAGGCTTGAAGCTGACACTAAAGCTGACGCTCTGTCCTGCGGTCAGCGTGACAGAAGCGGTAATTCCGCTCACGCTGAATCCCGTCCCGCTGCTTCCAATCTGCGAAATCGTAACTGTTGAACCGCCGGTATTCGTAAGCTTCTCGGAAACAGATTGACTGCTGCCGATGGTTACACTTCCAAAACCGAGACTAGACGGACTGGATTCCAGCGTGCCAGGAGCCGTGCCTGTTGCCGTCACTGGTATGGTCAGAGTCGGATTAGACGCGTTCGAGTTGAGGGTGACGTCGCCACTGACGTCGCCCGTGGACGTCGGGGAAAAGATTATGTTAAAGCTCGCGCTCTGCCCCGCACTTAACGTTAACGGAGCCGAGATGCCACTCAGACTGAAACCTCCGCCGGTCACTCCAATCTGAGAAATTGTGACGCTCAGTCCGCCCGTGTTTGTGATGGTTTCCCCAAGACTCTGATTGCTGCCGACGATTACGCTGCCGAAGCTGAGACTCGCCGGATTTGACTGCAGTGCCCCCGGTGTAACGCCAGTCCCCGTGATTGGAACTGTCAATGTCGGATTGGAAGCGCTCGAGGTGAGGGTTACCGTGCCGCTGACTGTTCCCGAGGACGTGGGCTTAAAAATGGCGCTAAAATTTGCACTCTGCCCTGCCGCCAGCGTTACCGGTGTAGTGATCCCAGTTAGACTGAATCCGCTGCCGCTGACCCCAGCCTGTGAGATGGTTATGCTCGTCCCGCCAGTGTTGGTCACCGTCTCGGCTAGAGATTGGTTGCTTCCCACAGTCACATTCCCGAAGCTCAGACTGGTGGGATTCGAAGACAGCGTCCCCGGGGCAACTCCTGTCCCCGCTGAACCGATCGTTAGCGTCGGATTCGAAGCGTTGGAAGTGATGGTCACGGTGCCAGTTGTGTTTCCCGTTGTTTTTGGTGTGAAGGCGACATTGAACGTCGCACTCTGCCCTGCCGTCAGGGACATCGGTGCAGTGACTCCATTCAGACTGAATCCGCTGCCACTGATGCCGACCTGCGAGATGGTTACGCTCGTCCCACCCGTATTGGTCACAGTCTCTGACAAGGACTGGCTCTTGCCGATCTGAACGCTACCGAAGCTTAAACTGCTGAGATTAGTTTCCAGCTCGCCTGCCGAGACTCCTGAGCCCGACAGTGCCATGTTCAGGGTGGGATTCGATCCGTCCGAAGTGATCGTGAGTGTGCCAGCTGCATTTCCCGTTGATTGTGGTGCGAATGTTATGGTGAATGAGGTGCTCTGATTAGGGCCGAGCGTTAGCGGAGCGATCCCGGTGAGTACGAATCCGCCTCCGACAACCGAAGCGTTCGAGACGTAGACATTTGCGGTACCAACGTTCGTCAGCGTCACCGGCTGTGGTTGCGTCGCGCCGACGGTTACATTGCCAAAGCTTTCATTTGTTGGGTTGAGCGCGAGCTGTCCACCGGACGCGGCGGTCCCCGTTCCCGAGAGTGAAATATTCGTCAGGGCATTCGAGGCATTACTTGTAAACGAAAGCGTAGCATCAAAACTTCCGGCAGCATTGGGAGCAAATTTGATGGTAACCGTGGCGCTTTGTCCGGCAGCGATCGTGGCCGGAAGAGCGGGACCCACCAGGGAAAAATACCTGGTCGAGATGGCGGCGCTACTGATGGTGATCGATGTATTGCCAGCGTTTGACGCAGTTAGCGTCAGGGTCTTGCTGTTGCCCGTTGGCACACTGCCAAAATTAAGGGCTGCGTTGGCAAAGGAAAGATTGCTAGTTTGCGGTTGATTCGATGAGCCGCCGGCACTTATTCCCTGGCAGTCCACCAACACCGCGAGGCCCGCTAACAGTATTAGTATTCCTGCTAGCTTCTGGAGTTGCTCGGAGCAAATCGCTCTTTCCGTAGTTAGCATCGTCAGCCATGGACCCGACGCCCAGTGCTCCACGATCAATTGCATCCGGGGGTAGGGCTCATCGCGATTCTGGCTTCCGGAGGGCGATCGCAGTAGATGGCGAAAGTCGCGCGTGCTAGGTACGAGTACCTGATGAGCGGATGGACATTTGGAAATGGCCGTTAGGACAGTCCTATGCAACGCGAAAAAACGGCAGGTGCAGACAAGTTCGCGCTAGGTATATGAGATCTAAAGAGAAGCGGGATTCTCGCAGGACGGTGTCGAAAGGGCCACGATATGAATCGGGAAGCAAGAAACGCACTTTTGAAAGTGAAGATGTTCAGTGACAAACCAGCACTCGCTGCGGCCGCGGCTAAGCACGCAGCCGCGAGCATTCGCGAGGCTATTCAGTCTCGACACCACGCCCGTATCATCGCCGCGACCGGTACCTCTCAGTTGGAGTTCCTGGAGGCCTTGACGAAGGCCCCGAACATAGATTGGCGATGCGTGGAGATGTTTCATTTGGATGAGTACGTCGGAATGCCGATGTCACATCCGGCCAGCTTCCGCAAATTCCTTCTGGAACGCTTGATTCAAAAAGTTGGGATCACAAACTATCATTTTCTCGACGGCGATTCTGATCCATCGACGGTAATTGATCGTGTAGCAACCGCGCTGGCGGCATCGCCCATAGATGTCGCTTTCGTGGGCATCGGTGAGAACGGGCATCTTGCATTTAATGATCCCCCTGCGGATTTTGAAAATGAGGAACCTTACTTAATCGTCAATCTGGATGAGGCCTGTCGCCGGCAGCAAGTCGGAGAGGGGTGGTTCGCAAGTATTGCCGATGTGCCAAAACGCGCTATTTCGATGTCGGTGCGCCAGATCCTAAAGGCAAGAGACATCATCGTAGTAGTGCCCGATTCGCGGAAAGCGAAGGCTGTGCAAGCGTGTCTTGAGGGCGATATCAGTCCGATGTCTCCAGCTTCGATCTTAAGGAGACATCCGAACGCTACAATATATCTTGACAGCAATTCCGCTGCGTTGTTGACGCACACGAACCGGCACACCGCACCTTGACCCTTAATTTCGTCGCGTTCTTGAGCCTCTGAAGGGCCTTGGAAACAGACCAACGGCTTGACTTCTGTAAGTAACGGCAACCACGAGGTTTCCGAGGGGAGCAGGGAGATACGAACATATTTTGGCGGCGATGCTTGCCCAGGCGGCATTGAACGGCCGAGTGTTTGACTCAAAAGGGGCAGAGGACGTCCCCACGATTTGGCAGGCGGCAGGAAGGGGTGAGGCATCGAGCCCACTTGACGAACCCTTGAAGAACAGACAAGATCAATGTGAATGCAGAGCGCAGACATAGAAATTCAAGTCCGCGACTTCCTCGTGAGCAAATTCCTCTTTGGCCGAAAAGATCAGCTCCGTGATGCGGAGTCCCTTTTAGGAAATCATATTGATTCCAGTGGGGTTATCGAACTCGTAACCTTTCTCCAGGAACGCTTCGGGATTGATGTCAAGGATGAAGATGTCACGCCTGAAAATTTGGACTCTATAAGAAACATCGTCACCTTTATAAGCCGTAAGATCGAACAGAAAGTTTAGCTTCCACAGACTCGTTGGTCTGGGCGTCTGATGCCATATCATGCTTCGATCCAACAAATGTTTGTAAGTTGATGAAAAAATTATGCTTAGCGACAAACAGTGAGCAGGACGAGACGGGCTGGCCCTGTGAGCTCGAACGTGGTATGATCCTTCAACATTCCCCCGGTTTCCCCCGCAATTAAACTTCACCGGAACGGCGGCTACAACGCCTCTTGCAAAAACTTATGATCAATACAGTTATCGTTGGCGCGGGGCCTTACGGGCTATCGCTTGCGGCGCATTTGCGTCATTTTGGAGTCTCCTTTCGCATCTTCGGTCGTCCCATGGACAGCTGGCGGGCACATATGCCCAAAGGTATGCTTCTGAAATCGGATGGATTTGCCTCGAATATCTCCGACCCTAAAGGCGAGTTTCCTTTAGCAAAGTTCTGCGCGGAGCGAGGAATCGCTTACGCCGATACGGGTATTCCAGTCCAGCTTCAGACCTTCGCCGAATATGGACTGGCGTTCAGAGACCGAATGGTCCCTGAACTCGAAGACAAGCTTGTTGTCGGGATTGAGCAGGTCGCTGGTGGTTACAAGCTTCGCATCGACGATGGTGAAGTAGTGACGGCGAGGCACGTCGTGCTCGCAGTCGGCATTACGCATTTCGAATATGTGCCGGAGGTCCTGGCGCATCTGCCGGCGGAATTCCTGTCGCACAGCGCGCGTCACAGCGAGCCCAGAGTCTTCAGCGGTCGCAGCGTGGTTGTCATCGGCGGCGGCGCGTCCGCGCTCGATTGGGCCGGGCTGCTCCACGAAGCTGGGGTGAACGTCCAACTTGTGGCGCGTCAACCTGCTTTGAAGTTCCATGGCAAGCCCACCGGAATGCCGCGCTCGTTGTGGCAACGAATTCAAAAGCCACAGACGGGGCTTGGACCTGGCTGGAGGTCTAGTTTTTACGCCAATGCCCCGGCAGTCTTTCACCTTCTTCCCGAAGACTTACGACTCGAAGTCGTAAGGCGCACATTAGGTCCGTCGGGCGGCTGGTTCATTAAGGATAAAATTATCGGCAAAGTGCCCCTGTCGCTCGGCTACAGTATTGAAAGCGCGGACGTACGCGGCAATCAGGTTCAACTTCGCCTGCGCGGTCAGGACGGATCAGTAAAAGCAATCTTGGTCGATCACGTCATTGCTGCCACCGGTTACAAGGTGGACCTCGAACGCCTGAAATTTCTTA
>JASHPL010000406.1 GCA_030038125.1 Candidatus Sulfotelmatobacter sp. | reverse complement strand
GTGGAATTCTGGGTCTGGTGAAGGGCGGCTTGATGGTGGCCGTGATCCTGATGGGCATGACGGCATTCGCCCCTACTTCGAAGCTTTTGCAGAGCTCGCAATTGGCCCCCTATTTTCTGGTTGTGGGTCGGGCTGCTATCTGGCTAGCGCCTTCGGAATTGCGGGCTCGCTTCTATCAGGGTCTGGATCTGCTTCATCGCGCGCCACAGAATATGCCCGGCATCTCCGGCAAATCACCAAAGTAGACGCGCTGCAGAATACAATTCCGAATTTGAGAGAGAGCTATTGTGAAAGATCAATTGGAAGCACTCGTCCTGCAGATGTATCGCAGCAACATTCTTTACGCGGAAGGCGTGCGCGAGTTCAAGAAACGGTTCATTTTAACCGTACTCCAGGAAAATAAAGGCAATCAGTGCCGCGCCGCACGCGAACTGGGCATGCACCGCAACACCCTCAGCCGAACGATCAATGAGTTGAAGATTGACGTTCGCCCGCTTCGGGATGGCGAGAAGCGCCCGCCGCGCAGCGCCCGCCCCGTCGCGTTGGACAAGAAGGTCGTCCGGTAGAGCGGATTCCTTGCACATCCAGATCAGCTTGCACGCTTGCACATTTCCAAACCCTCGCATCTCCACAAAAGCGCCGGTGAGGACGGACAAGACGCGCCGCACGGTTACGACATGTCAGAACAAAAATTAAAAGGCAGCCCGGTTGAGGCTGCCTTTGTACTTCCACGCGGTTCTGCGAGCTATGACGCAGGTTTGTGAGCTGGCTTCTTCGCCGGAGTCTCCGACTTGGTTCGCAGCAGTTGACCCTTGTCCATAACCATCATGAAAGGATTCGGCGTATAGGAAGACGGTTCGCCCTGGAAATCGAAGCTGGCTCCGTCCTTGGGAATGAGTCGGGGCGGCACCTTGTCTTCGAAGTTCAGCGTGATGTCCGCTTTCTTGGCGTCGATGTCATCCGAACTGCCCGCGATCATGAACTGCGTTGGAGTGGTGCTGATCACCACGCCATTCATCTGAACGGCTTTGCCTTTAATGGCATTCCAAACAGCCTGCTGATCGTCTGAGCTGCCATTTTGCAGGACGAACTCCCAAGTGGCGAAATCCATCTTGTCCGGCGAGGTAGTGGTGATCATGTTGTGAGCTTGCTCCGCGGGTGTGGGAGCAGGCTTGATCGCCACCTGCGCGCCATTGGACTTCGCCGCCGCGAGCACGTCGGTCCAGCCATCCTCACCGGCATGAAACTTCACGTATTGCGCCTTGGCGTATTTTTCGATCTGCGGCTCGGCTGGGCCCGGGGCCACGGCAGCGGCGCGCGCGGCGAACCAGATTCCGTTCTGATAATCAGGGGGGGTCTGGCTCAGGTAGGCCAGAGCGAGAGGATAAACAACGCTGAAATCGTTCGGATTGGCATCGACCGCCGGCTTCAGGTATTTGACTGCGTCGGGGTAATCCTTGTCATTGAGGTCGGCAATACCGACGACTGAGTTAAAGATGCCGGTCATCTGCGGCTGCATCTTCTTGATCTCAGGATCGGTGACCTTATCGAAGCACGACAACCCCTGCTCGCCGTCTTTTTTGCCGTCGGCCAGTTCCTGGGTGGCGTTCTTATCTCCACCTTGGGCCAACACGCGATCGAAATAGGACAACAACGCCAAGGCCCGCTCGTTGCACGGGTCGGCAGCAATGAGCTTGTCGGCGGTTTCCATCGTCTTTTTGATGTTGTTCGATTGTTGATAGGCTCCCATCAGAATCTCCAGCGCCTGAGTCTTCATGACGCTGCTGGGATACTGGGTGAGAAAGGCTTCCAGGCCGCTGATCTTGGCGCTGGGATCGCTCTGCTGCACCGCGCTCACATAGGCGTTGTACTCTGCGGGATCTTTAATGACTGGAGCGGCTTGCCCCTGCGCGGCTGGTTGTTGTTGTGCAGGCTGCGCGGTGGTTTGGGCTGCTGCGCCCACAGAAACCCCGAGCACAACCGCAAGTAGAATTCTTTTCATCAGATGGCTCCTTAAACCATTGCGAGATGACTTTTCCGGGAAAACGTATTTCTCAACCTTAAACGGTGACTGCATTCCGCCCGGACCGCTCTGCGTTCGGATCCTGCGCTGGAATGCTCCGCTTCCTGGCAGGTGGTCCCGGGGCACAAGGTGTTGGGTACACCGGATTGCGGACCTTTTTCCCGGTTGGCCGGATTATAAGTACGTCTAGAGCCGAAGGCAAGCGAGTTTCCAACCACCGCCCGATTTACTGTTAAGATGCGACTAGCGCAGGCAGCGGATGTTTACGACAGCGCGAGACATCCTGCCTGGCGGAGTCTGTAAGTATGGACACCGGAAAACCTCTGAATGGGCAAGTGGCAGTTGTAACCGGCGCTGGCCGGGGTATTGGCGCTGCCATCGCCCGCAAACTCGCTTCCATGGGGGCAGCGGCCGTTCTTTGCGGACGAACCCAGTCGACTCTCGATGCGACTGCGCAGGCGATCCTGCAGGCCGGAGGAAAAGCCGAAGTCATTCCTTGCGATGTCACCGTTCTGCACCAGTGGGAATATGTCGCAGCGCGGGTAAACAGCACCTTCGGACGTTTAGACATTATGGTAAACAATGCTGGCGTCGGCCGATTCACCGAACCGCTGCATAACCTTGTTCCCGAGGATTGGGATCGCATCCTGAACACAAACCTGCGCGGCGTTTATTACGCGATCCGCGCGCTTGCGCCGCTGATGATTCGCGGTTTCTCCGGTCACATCATCAACATCTCGTCGCTGGCAGGAAAAAACCCGGTTCCGAATGGAGCTGCGTATGCTGCCTCAAAGTGGGGATTGAACGGACTGAGCTATTCCGTAGCCGAGGAGTTGCGCGGCCACAATATTCGCGTGTCAGTAGTCTGCCCGGGATCGGTTGAGACTGAGCTCAGCCCGCACACTGGCAAAGACCCGAAGAAGATGTTGCAGCCGGATGATATCGCGCATGTCGTCGCCATGCTGGTGACGCAGGCTCCGCAATCTTTTGCCAGTGAAGTGCTGATCCGGCCAACGCAGAAACCGTAAGAGCGATTGCATGGCGAAGGCGCCACCCCTCGTTAGAAAGTGCGCTCAGATTCTGCTTTTATTTCTTGAATAGATTCTCAAACGCCTGCCGGGCATCGTTGGGGCGCTGAGTGGCGGGTGTCGATGTCTCTTTTTCGCGCGTCACGCGCATTTCGTAGAACGAACATTCGTTGCGCGCATCTTTCTTCGCTACTCGAACTTTGATGGGTTGCATGCACTCGAAGCGGCTGCCGGGATCGAAGTACATGCACTGTTTGCAGGAATGCAACTCGAACCCGCACTTCGGGCACTTCCCTTCCGGCATCGTCCCTTGCAGTACCGTGCCACACTGCGCGCATCGCGAAACCGCTCGCGTTCCGGGCAGATTCACCGGCTTCGGGCCAAGAGCATGATCCCATTTCGGCGGACCGCTGGTCCGCTCCTTCGGCGCCTTCTTCGCTCCTTCGCTCCGCGACTCTTTGCCCGGTGATTCCCAGTCACGGTCCTGATACCCGTGTTGCCGATATTTTGCAGCCACAGTTCCTCCCACCGCGCGGCCTTGTATTCTCCACCCAGAATGCCTGGCTGCGCAAGCTCAGCCGCCAGAACGAGGGGCACGACGTGAAATGAGTAGAGACGAGCGATCGCTCCGCCACTACTCGGGAGAGAGGTAGGCCCGCACGCCAAAATCAGTCGGCACTACTATCGTATGCCCTGCCAGTTCCCTACAATAGAAAGATGATTCACGAGATCCTTCCTGTCGGCCCCCTGCAGTGCAATTGCTCGATCATTGGCGATGAGGCCACGCGCGAAGCGATGGTGATCGATCCAGGCGACGACGTGAATGATGTTCTGGCGCTCGTTCGCAAGCACAATCTCCAGGTCAAGCAGATCGTCATTACGCACGCGCACATCGATCACGTCGGCGGAGCAATGAAGCTGCGAGCTGCGACGGGTGCTCCCATTCTGCTGAATCAGAATGACTATGCGTTGCTCAAGATGCTCGACATGCAAGCGGCGTCGATCGGCGTACCTGCTCCCGGGAAGGTCGAGATCGAGCACAGCCTCGCCGCTGGAGAAACTGTCGCAGCCGGATCGCACACGGCAAACGTGCTTCACACGCCGGGACACACGGAAGGCAGCATTTGCCTCTATTTTCCGGCAGAAAAGAAGCTGATTGCCGGCGATACGCTCTTTGCCGGTTCCATTGGACGTACCGACCTGCCCGGCGGATCGATGCCAAGGATCATGCGCTCCTTGCATGAGACGGTGCTAGCGCTACCAGATGAAACGGTCGTTGTTCCCGGGCACGGACCGCTGACGACGATCGGAGAGGAGCGGGGGAGCAATCCCTTCCTGGTCAAAGGATAAAAGCCGGCTCGAGTGCCGACGTAACCTTTCCCGCTTAAGCGAAACTCAGTTTGAACGGGCCATCCGCCCTTGCTCTTAGGTGTACACTTGCCGCTTCGGCGTTCACCACTCGACTCGGTGAGCCGACTCCCATCGGGTTACGAGAAGAGGATTAACAATATTGCTTACACGCTGGCGATGGTTGCGTTTGCGAATTTCAGTTCTCAATCTGGCTGGTTTCACGGCGCTCGTGATCAGCGCAATGATGATCGGGCTTGGGAAGACTTCCGCCGATAATACGCCGAAGGCGGGAAATGTAAACGAAGCCCGCGTGGCCGCGGATGCGGCCGAAGGCGCGAATTGGCCGCTCAACGGGCGCACGTTCGACGAGGGACACTTCAGTCCGTTGAAACAAATCACGGATCAGAATATTGGCAGCCTTGGACTCGCGTGGTACATGGATGTGGATAGCGCCGTCGGGATCGTCTCGGAGCCGATCGTCGTCGATGGCGTTGCCTATGTGAGCGCTCCGCAGTCGAAGGTGTATGCGATTGACGCGCCGACCGGCAAATTGATCTGGAAATTCGATCCGAAGGTGCGGCTGGATCAGGCGCTCAATGGATCGTACTCGGCGCGCACCAACGCCGGAGTGGCCGTTTGGGAAGGAAAGGTTTTTGTGGGAACCGGCGACTGCCGGCTGGTCGCGATTGATGCCACGGCTGGCACACAACTCTGGGAAGAGAAAGTATGCGAACCAACGCAAACTGGTATCACCAATGCTCCACATGTGGCCAAGGGCAAGGTATTCATCGGCTACAACGGGTCCGATGATGGCGTGCGAGGATCGATTGCGGCTTACGACGCGGAGACCGGGAAAGAACTATGGCGGTTCTGGACAGTCCCGGGCGATCCAAAAAAGCCCTTCGAATCCGCGGCGCTGCGAGACATTGCCGCAAAAACCTGGCCCGGGGGCGACGCATGGCAGATGGGCGGCGGTGATGTCTGGACCGCGATCACTTATGATCCGATCACGGATTACGTGATCTTCGGAACTGCGGGAGCGGGGGCAGATTACGGCGAAATCGCCGCGCTGCGAGCCAAGGGAGACAAGCTTTTTGCCGGATGCATCGTTGCGGTGAAGGCCGATACCGGCGAGTATGTGTGGCATTACCAAACCAGCGCTCCGGGAATGCAGACGGAGAACAATCACATCGTCATAGCCGACCTCATGATCGATGGCGAAAAGCAGCACGTGGCGATGACGGTTCCGAAAAACGGGTTCTATTACATCCTGGATGCGCGAACCGGAAAGCTGCTTTCGGCCAAGCCGATCGTGAAAGTGAACTGGGCAACGTCGATTGATTTGCCGACCGGTAAAGCGGTGGAAGTGTCCGCTTCGCAAGGCGGCGGCAAGCAGTGGACCGTCCATAACTGGTGGCCGATGAGCTACGACACGGACGCCGGACTGGTTTACATTCCGGCGACCGATCGCAAGCCCAACTCGCATGCGAAAGTCGAGACCGGGGAGTGGATGCAGCAAACCGAAGGCCGGCTGATCGCGTGGGATCCCATACAGCAGAAGGAACGGTGGTCGGTGGAAGAAGAAATCGCGACCAACGGCGGCGTGCTTTCGACCGCGGGAAATCTCGTGTTTCAAGGTCAGGGCACGGGCGAGTTCGCGGCCTACGCTGCGGACTCGGGCAAGAAAGTCTGGTCCATCGATAGCGGCTCGGCGATCGAATCGATTCCAGTTACGTACACCGTCGACGGCGAGCAATACGTGATGTTGCCGGTGGGATGGGGTTCGGGCTCGCGGCTCTTCGCCCCCGCCTGGACGATGGCTACGCCGCGATCGAAGCGCGGCCCGTCGCGCATTTTGGCATTCAAGCTAGGAGGGAATGTTCCATTTCCGACTCCGCCTGATGTCGTGCCGCCAGTCCCGAAGCCTCCGGCACAGCAGTGGAATGCGGCGATGATTCACGAGGGCGCGAAACTCTACAAAACGTTCTATTGCGATGGATGCCATTCACCCGGGCTGGACGGCAGCGGTGCTTGGGTGTTGAACGGCGCGATCCCGGATTTGCGATATGCTCCGCCCGATGTTCACGTGGAGTGGTACGGGATCGTGCTGGCGGGAACGCATTGGGAAAACGGAATGCCGGGATTTTTGAATCCTCCGAAGTTTGCATTCCCTCATCTTCGGATGACGCCCCAGCAGGCGGACGCCATCCATGCCTACGTGATCGACGGCGCATGGAGGGCGTACAACGGAGAACACGAAACGGAGTCAGCTGCGCCGGCGCACAAGAAGTAGAACAAGATCGCAGATTGCACCTCGCGCGAAAGCGAATCGCAAAGTGATCCCACTATTTTTCCGCAAGCGCAAGAAGTGGGTGACCTGCCGGCTCCTAATTTTCGGCTATTTTGGCGCGAGTCCTTGTGCTAGGCTGGCCTGCGATAGCGGTCGGGCCCATCGCTGGTTGTTTCTCGGTAGTACATTTCCAACAGCTGAGATTTAAGGAGGTTCGTATGCCAATCGGGAAGCGTGCATTGGCGGAATTCTTTGGAACGTTCTGGCTGGTTTTCGGAGGATGCGGCGCGGCAGTGCTGGCGGCAGCATATCCGGGGCTGGGCATAGGGTTTCTCGGCGTCGCCCTCGCTTTCGGCTTAACTGTTCTAACGATGGTGTATGCCGTGGGCCACATTTCCGGTGGCCATTTTAATCCGGCGGTGAGTCTGGGATTGGCAGTTGGAAAGCGGTTCAAGGGTGCCGATATTGTGCCCTATTGGATCGCACAAGTCGCGGGCGCGATCCTCGCTGCCGGCGTTCTCTACGTGATCGCCAGCGGACGGGCTGCATTTGATGTGCATGCGGGTTTCGCCTCGAATGGCTATGGAGCCCATTCACCCGGCGGATATTCTCTGCTAGCCGGCTTCGTGGCCGAAGTAGTGCTGACAGCGTTTTTCCTGATCGTCATCATGGGCGCGACCGATGAACGGGCCCCGAAAGGATTTGCGGGGCTGGCCATCGGCCTGTGCCTCACCCTCATTCATTTGGTCTGCATTCCCGTAACCAATACGTCGGTGAATCCGGCGCGGAGCACGGGACCCGCGCTCTTCGCCGGCGGCTGGGCGCTGCAGCAGTTGTGGATGTTCTGGGTGGCGCCGCTGATTGGTGGCGCGCTGGGCGGCGCCATTTACACCGTGATATTTGGCATCGAGAGCAAGGCGAAACCGGTAGTGGAACCAATGCCGGCCCGAGTCACGGCGTAGCGGTTCTAAGATTCGCACTCAATCCGAGTCACCGTCGAGTACGGCGAGCCGCGCTAGGTTTCCAGGCTTCGAATCTGGAATTCAAATCTCACTCTCCCGCAGAATAAGGAGAGGCGGGGCAACGGCATCTCGGTTTTGAGCCGCTTTGCCGTTTCTTACGGCAACTGACAACTTTCTTCAGTATTCCGCCAGTTCTTTCATCGCCAGATACAGATCGTTCGGCTGGGGCAGGATGGCATCTTCGAGTATCGGCTGATAGGCGACGAACGTATCTTTTGCTGCCACTCGGCGCACCGGCGCGTCGAGCTTATCGAAAAGCTGGTCAGCGATGCGGGCTGCGATTTCGGCACCGTATCCCCAGCTCAGGGAATCTTCGTACGCGACCAGCACGCGGCTGGTCTTTTCCACGGACGCGACAATCGCACCCCAATCGAAAGGATTAAGGCAGCGCAGATCCAGGATTTCGATTTTCAATCCCTGCTCGCGTTCGAGCTTCTGCGCCGCTTGCAACGTGCGCGGCACGACCGCTCCGTAGGTAATTACGGTCAGATCCGTGCCAGCTTGCACAACTTTGGCCTTGCCGAAGGGAATCATGTACTCCGGCCCGGGATAAGCCGCGCGCCCGTACGACTCACGATAGAGGCGCTTGTGTTCGAGAAACAGCACGGGATCATCGGCGCGAATTGCGGTGCGCAGCAGACCGGCAGCGTCGAGCGCATTTGAGGGGAAAACCACGCGCAGGCCGGGAATGTGCGTAAAAATGCTTTCGCCGCACTGCGAGTGATAGATGGCGCCGCCGGTCAGATATCCGCCGATGGCGACCCGAATCACCGCAGGGCAGGAGAACCCGTTGTTCGAGCGCCAGCGGATTACGCTGAGTTCGTCGCGAATCTGCATCATAGCCGGCCAGATGTAGT
>JASHPL010000405.1 GCA_030038125.1 Candidatus Sulfotelmatobacter sp. | reverse complement strand
ACAGCGAAGCGAATCCGCAAGGGCGACAAAAGGGGAAAGCCTGTATACCATTTTGTGTACCGCGATTCGCGCTTTTCACCGCTAGGTCGGTCAGCAGCGTTTTAGAGCAAAAAGAAAACCCGCTGATCTAGCGGGCTTTAGCGGATGATAGCTGGTAGCGCTACCGGGAATCGAACCCGGGTTTGAAGATTGAGAATCTTCCGTCCTAACCCCTAGACGATAGCGCCATCGGACGCAAACTTCCAAAATTATAGCAAAGCCTCAATAGCCCCCCAGATCTGCAATTATGGCCGGCCTGACTGTATCGTACATGCCCTAAATCGCGTACAATCGTGTTTGTCCTGTTTTGGAATTGCTGTACGGCCACTTGGTCTTCGGCGACCTTCAGAGGTTTGACCCTGCTTATCCGACGTGTTATAAATTCCCGTTTCGCGCAGGCCTCCGGGATCAGTGACATCGTTCTCTGATCCAATTTTGCGGGAAGCTTTCCCGAGGGACCAGGCGCGGACTCCGACGCGGCCAAGCTTCATCACTCCTTCAGGTCTTGCGGTGGAAGCGTGTTCGGAATTCCGAGAAGCAGCTCGACTGTGCACAGGCTCCGATCTCTTGCCAAAAACGGCGAAAGAGGCCCGATGCCGGTCACTTCAAGCATGGTACGGGATGTGAAGCTTATTTCCCGGCTTTGAGGGGGGTCGCTGCTGGCGAAGAAAGTATCGAAACACGTTATACATTTCCTATAAATCGTCTTAAATTGCGGAGGAATTCTTTATGCCCACACGGCTAGCCATGGCTGCGCTTGTGCGACGCCTGGCAATCAAATCTGCAGGGATCATGGCGCTGCTGACACTCGGCGTGGCCTCGGCTCTAGCACAGGCTCCCAGCGAGGCGGCTGGCGGCGAAGCCGCTCTCAAGCTGCCCGATCTTTCGCAGGTCAGTTTTTTGAGTTGGGGAATCAATGGTCACAATCTACTGCTGATTGGCATCGCGTTTTGTATTGCTGGTTTCGGGTTTGGCATGTGGATTTACACGCGGCTCAAGAATTTGCCCGTTCACCGCTCCATGCGTGAGATCTCAGAATTAATCTACGAAACCTGCAAGACCTATCTGTTTACGCAAGGCAGGTTCATTCTGATGCTGTGGGTTTTCATTGCCGTCATCATTCTTCTTTATTTTGGCGTGTTGCAGCACATGGAAGTCCCGCGCGTGGCGATCATTCTTGGGTTCAGCCTCGTAGGGATCGCCGGCAGTTACGGCGTGGCGTGGTTTGGAATACGCGTCAATACGTTTGCCAATTCGCGGACGGCGTTTGCTTCCCTGCCCGGCAAGCCGTATCCCGTGTATCAGATTCCGCTGGAAGCCGGCATGAGCATTGGCATGATGCTGATCTCGGTCGAACTGATCATGATGCTGATCATCCTGCTGTTCGTGCCCGGAGATTATGCCGGTCCCTGCTTTATCGGATTCGCGATTGGCGAATCGCTGGGCGCGGCGGCGCTGCGTATTGCGGGGGGCATCTTCACCAAGATTGCCGATATCGGCTCCGATCTGATGAAGATTGTCTTCAAAATCAAGGAAGACGACGCCCGTAACCCCGGTGTGATCGCCGACTGCACCGGTGACAATGCCGGCGATTCCGTCGGACCTTCCGCCGACGGTTTCGAAACCTACGGCGTAACCGGCGTGGCGCTGATTGCTTTCATTCTGCTGGGGGTGAAGAGCCCTACGGTGCAGGTGCAGTTGCTGGTCTGGATTTTCGTGATGCGCGTTATGATGCTGGTCTCCAGCTCGGGCGCTTATTTCCTGAACGGCATTATTTCCAAAGCGAAATACGGTTTTTCCGATGAGATGAACTTCGAGGCGCCGCTTACATCTCTCGTATGGATCACTTCGATCGTTTCGATTGGGTTAACCTACCTGGTTTCGTATTACATCATCCCGGTCATCGGATCGGACACTACGCAGTGGTGGAAGCTGTCGACAATCATTTCTTGCGGAACTCTGGCGGGGGCACTGATTCCGGAGCTCGTGAAAGTGTTCACCTCGGTGGACTCGCGACACGTCAAAGAAGTGGTTACCTCGGCCGAGGAAGGCGGGGCCTCGCTCGGCATCTTGTCGGGATTCGTATCGGGTAATTTCTCGGGCTACTATCTCGGTCTCTCAATGATGTTGCTGATGGCGATTGCCTATTACATGAGCACCATGGGACTGGCGGTAGCGGCCGGGATGCTCGCTCCCGCGGTGTTTGCTTTCGGCTTGGTCGCTTTCGGATTTTTGGGCATGGGACCGGTGACGATCGCGGTCGACTCCTATGGGCCGGTCACCGACAACGCGCAATCGGTCTACGAATTGTCGCTGATTGAGCAGATTCCCAATGTCGAGATGGAGATCAAGAAGGATTTCCAGGTGGGAGTGAATTTTGATCGCGCCAAACATCTGCTGGAAGCCAATGACGGCGCGGGGAACACGTTCAAGGCGACGGCGAAACCGGTGCTGATCGGCACGGCGGTGGTCGGGGCCACGACCATGATTTTCTCCATCATTATGGCGCTGACCAATGGGTTGAGCCAGAATGTTGACCGGCTTTCGCTATTGCACGCGCCCTTCTTTCTTGGCCTGATCACTGGTGGCGCGATGATTTACTGGTTCACCGGAGCCTCCACGCAGGCCGTTACCACCGGGGCCTATCGTGCGGTGGAGTTCATTAAGGCCAATATCAAGCTCGAAGGGGTGGAGAAGGCCTCGGTCGCGGACAGCAAGAAGGTAGTGGAGATTTGTACGCAGTATGCCCAGAAGGGGATGCTGAACATCTTCATCGCCGTATTTTTCGCAACTTTGGCTTTCGCCTTTGTCGAGCCGTTCTTCTTTGTCGGCTATCTGATCTCGATCGCCATATTTGGGCTGTACCAGGCCATCTTCATGGCGGACGCAGGTGCTGCCTGGGACAATGCCAAAAAGATCGTCGAGGTAGAACTGAAACAAAAGGGCACGGAACTCCATGCCGCAACCGTTATCGGGGATACAGTCGGAGATCCCTTCAAAGACACGTCATCGGTGGCGTTGAATCCGGTCATCAAATTCACGACCCTGTTTGGATTGCTGGCAGTTGAACTGGCTGTCTCGCTGTCGGTACACAATTCGTCGCTGACAAGTATTTTGGCGCTGATCTTTTTCTTACTTTCGTTGGGATTCGTTTACATCTCGTTCTACGGGATGCGAATCAAAACCAAGGCTGCCGAGGAGAAGATTCTTGAACGAAGTCCCGCCATGCGGCGAAGCTAAATAGCTTTTGTCTTGCGACGGTTCTTTCCAGATGTGATCGTCAGTACGCCTGTGTCATTTTCGATTTGACACTG
>JASHPL010000404.1 GCA_030038125.1 Candidatus Sulfotelmatobacter sp. | reverse complement strand
CATCGCGTAAGGCCCATTCACGCTGAGGTCGGGATTCGGAAATAGATTTGTGATCAGTTGCCCTGGTACCACCGTCTGACTGAATTCGTACCGGCGTTCCAGAATGTGGCTCCATTTGGAACCGTGAGGACCGTTCGGGCCCGTACCTCCGAACTCACGGTTGTCGTCGCTATTGTGGCAATCCGTACAGAAGATCTGCGTTCCCATCGCGCGTCCTTGCGTCACACCATCAAGGTTCCACATGCTGCTGAGCAAGCTGGGCTGAGGCAGCGGACTGTTGCTAACGTGGGTAACGGGATGGCTTGAGCTCGCGGTGGCGTTGAATTGCAAAATGATGTTTAGCGGATCGCCGGCGGAAGCCGCCCGGACCGGAAGATATCCATAGGTTGGCCGAACTGCTTTCCCCGAGCTGCTTCCGTGACAACGAAAG
Source organism: Candidatus Sulfotelmatobacter sp. (assembly GCA_030038125.1). GTDB lineage: Bacteria > Acidobacteriota > Terriglobia > Terriglobales > Acidobacteriaceae > Sulfotelmatobacter. The sequence continues at coordinate 8,694 of JASHPL010000404.1, read as the reverse complement.
CAGTTTTCATATTGGTTGACCGCCGGAGCAACGACTGACATTCCGTCGGTCGCGCTAATTCCGGCGGCATCCTTCTGCGAAACACGAATCAGAGGAGGTGGCGGAAATACTCCCACCTGGGCTGACCCGTGACCGTTGTGACAATCAACGCACGTAGCGTGCCGGTTGTTATTCAGCAGTGTATTCTCACCGGCGTCATGAGGATTCGTTGCCGCCGGGAATGGATGGCCGATCTTAGGGGCGGCGTACTCGGCGAAGACGTTAAGAGGCGCGGGCGTAATATTGGCGCCGCCATTGTGGCAAGCGATGCAATCCTGCTCATTGGGTCCGCGAAGCAGTCGAGCCGGGCCCTGCGCATTGTGCGGGGCATGGCAGGAAATGCAGGCATCTTGCGCCACGGTCGGATAGCTTCCCACATTCGCCTGTGGCAAAAGCTTGTTTTGCACCAAGGCGTGGGCGCTCGCGGCCCAATCCGCCAGAGGGTTCACTTTGCCCGCCATTTGGCGGGTCGGATCGTGGCAGGCCAGGCACAGCTGACCGTTCGAACTATCGCGAACTAGAAAATTCTGGGAGATCAAATCCTTTGCCTGCACATGAGCGTTATGACAGGAGGTGCATTCAACGTTGCCATTGATGAGACGGACGGCCCCGGTCGGATCTCCCGTTTGTCCCTTCGCGGCCAGTGAAGCAATTAAGTCGATGTTGTCTTTCAGCGGCAACGCAAAAGCGAGAGGATGCGAAGGCTGCAGATTGGTGCCAAACACGTCGTAGTTGTACATCGACCCAAACATGGTTACCTGGCCGTACGCAGCCGTCGTCCCCGGCGCCACGGTCCCGTCGTGACAAGAGAGACAGAGATTGCTGTCAGCTCCCATCATCGGTTGCGTCCCGCGATTCTTCTCGGTGTCGCTGCTGTACAAACTGTAGCTTTGGATCGTGAGCTTCTGATTCCACAACGGCGTTCGGCCACCGACGCCATTGTGGGGCTCGTGACAATACATGCAAAAATCAGGACGCGCTCCGGTGATGGGCGATTTGCTGCCGGGGCCCAGATCGTGCATTCCGATCACGTCACCGGTGACCTGAGCAGACAGCACCCTTGCTGTCAGAATCATCATCAGGCACAGGTATGAGAATGTGCGTCCCACTACATTCCTACTCCGGAGGTTGATTTCTTCAAACCGAAATAATGAAATACTTGAATACGCCGATTAAACGAATCGACCACGAAGATTCGGTCTTCGCGGTCGATGAATATCCCTGCAGGTAACTGAAATTCTCCAGCCTGCGTACCTCTTCTGCCGAAGTAATAGAGCAGATCCCCCTGGCGGTTAAATACCTGCACCACTCCCCACAGACCGTCAACGATGTAGAGATCGCCCTCGGAATCGACTCCGACTCCCTTTGGCCGGAAAACGCTTCCGCTGGTGTCGCCGACTTGCCCGATGGAGTAGCGAAACTTTCCTGAGCGGTCGAGAACCTGTATACGAAAGTTCATGGCGTCGACCACAATCAAATTGTCGCCATCCAGCCGCAACTCGGTTGGCAAATTGAATTCGCCCTCGCCATCGCCTCTTTTCCCGGTCTTCTGCAGAATATTTCCCTGCATGTCCAGCATGAAAATCTGGTCGCGCAGCGTGTCCGTCACATAAATGCGCTGGGCAACGGAGTCCACGGCAATTCCCGTGGGGCGTTTGAAATAGCCTTCACCACCCTTTATGCTGCCGATGGCGCGTTCATACTTTCCGCTGGAGTTGAAGACAAAGATCTTCCCGGTCTCCGAATCGGTCACGTAGATGTTGTCCTGGGCGTCGACCGCAACGCATTGCGGCCCCAGCATCGCGTCCTTACCTTTGTCGCGGCGTTCGATGAACTTGTACTTCTGCTGTGCAAAATCGAAGATGTGAACTCCGACCGCGCCGGGATCTGTCACGATGATGCGCCCTCGCGAATCCACTGCAACGCTGTAAGGCCTGATGAGATTCTTGAACTCAGGCTGACCCGCCACGACGTCCACCAGGCGGTTCCAGAAGCCACGCTTCGGCTTCACTTCGCGTTCCGAGCCAAAGCTGCGTTCGTAGACCAGCTTGCGCCCTCCCTCCAGTTCGAGTATGGGAACCGGAGGTCCAGCGGCATTGGGCTTCGGCTGCCGCGCGGCTGACGCGGGACGCGCCAGCACCAGCAGCACAGCCAGAATCCAAGCCTCCGACATGCGAAGACAACGGGCCGAATTCAGCTGGCATGGAACCCGCATCATAGGCTCGCTTTCCCGCACCGGTTCCGAGCATGGACGCAGGCTAGAAGAAGTTGAACCATCTCGACACCCCAACATAGAACGCAGATATCTTCTCCGGGGGTGTGCCGGACACACTAAAGCCCTGGTCCAGTCTACTGTACCCACCCGTCAGATACATTTTGCGGAATTGATATTGGAAAAGTGTATTGATCTGCTCCATGTCGTTCGACGAGATGATTCCCACTACGTTGCTGTTCCCGGTGGCCTTGGCAAAAGTCGCGGCGATGGTCAGCCTGCGCATCGGATTGCTGCTCAAGCCGAATGAATAGCTCTCACCGCCATAAAGAATGAGGTCGCTCGGATTCAGAATGGGTTGTAGCGTGGGCGTAGAAATGATCCCCGCTCCGGTTTCAATTCCATTTCCGTTGGATTTCGAAAATGAGCCAGTGAGGGCAAACCAATTTGAATAGCCGACCGAGGTGTTGTAACTCTGGCTCTTGCTCGTGGTTCCTGCCTGCTCGGTCAACCCAGTCTGGTTGATGCTCGCACCACCGGTCCAGGAAAACTTCCCCCAACGGCGCCTGAGGTTCCCGCCGTATCCGTAGAAGGAGGACATGTAGGTGATCAACAAGGTCTGCACATTCTGCGCGTAATTAGCGAATACGGTTGCCGTCCAGCCGTCGAATCTCTTGTTGTAGTTGACCGTGCCGTTGAATCCGAGTTCATTCGCGCTGGAAGTGCTCACCATGTTCTCGGTGACAGTCAGGGCAGTGTTTAAGTTGCCGCCAAACAAAATCCGGCCGTAGGTTATGCCTCCGCCGTAAGAATCGGCTGAGTAGCTTTTCCCCAGGAAGTACTGTTCGCGACGGTCCGCCGAGGCCAGCACTTGCATATTCGTCATAACCGCGTAGCTGGCGAGACTCTGTATATCCAGGGAGTTCGACGACTGCCCTTGCGCCGGGGGCGGGATCAGCCCCCCTGAACTTGTAACCGCCTGGTACAACGTGCCCGTGAGATTGTCGGAATAGTCAGTACTTATCGAAACGTGGAATTTTTGTGTCGGCTGAAAGGCTGCGGTCCCGGTGTAAGTATCAATCGTGCCGTTGTAGCTGTAGCCATCAAAGTCGGAATTGACGTCGGAATGGTTGACAGTCGCTGAAAATCCGCCGTGAAATGGCAGTTGGTGGCCCACCGCAAAGCCATAGCCGAGGTTATCGGAGGTCGCGGTTTCCGATTGCGTCGAGCCTTCAAGAAGCAAGGGTATATTCGCGTGGGAATCTCCATCTGAAAAGTACGCGCTCAGGTTGAATCCCCTGATGGTGTAGCCCGACCGCAGACTGAACGACTTTGAATCCGTGCTTCCGTTGTCGTTCGAACCATAGATGGAGTACTGGTTGCTGCCCGTCTGGAAATTAGCGGAAAGGCTAGGCAAGTTCGGCAAGATCTCTGACCAGGTGAGGCCGAAAGTGTCGCTGTTCCCGCGCGTTGTGTAGTTGGCTAGCCCGGGTATCGCATAGTTGCCTTCACTGTTGTATGCCTTCGAGTAGCTGATACTGCCGGGGTACTTGCTGCCCGCAAAAATTGAGCTGTTGAAATTGACCCCACTAGCATCGGAAATGGATTCGTAGGATGAGTTGTCTCGCGCCTGATTCATGTAAGGGTTAATTGTGTAGGACAAGAAATTGGGGCTGTAGTAATAACCGTTCAGCGTTCCGGTTCCGCCGAGAGAAAGGCTGTGATCAGAGGGGATAAGATTCCCGTAATCCCCGTTGTACCCTGCGGAGATCACACCGCTGAGGTTGCTGGTGCTTTCGCCGATCTTTAGCTGCGCCACAGCCTGCAGCGCCAGCAGGAGAGTTCCTGTGAGAATCAGAGCCGTATTTCGGAAGGCGCCCCGCACATTCACCCACTTTTTTCTGTTCACGACAGCAGTTTTGCTTGCGTCCTGTTCCCAAGCTGCCCCACAGCGGCGCGACTGCGGTCCATCTTTCCCAAGTCCGGCTTCTTCAGAATGGGTGCGATTCCCAGCTAAAAGGCGACCGGGCATGTGGTTCCTCTAGTGAAGAGAAAGGCACGTAGCCGACCAGAATGGGAATTTTGTAAGGCATTGCCCGACAATGGTATAGGGACATCTGGTCGCACCAGACGGCGATTCTCTGGGGCATATAACCCAGCTAAAGTCAATAGGGCAAGGCATTTGGCGCAAGCAGATCCAATTGAAGGGACGCGATTCGGCGCGTCGTATAGAAGAAAGAAGAAAATGAAAATGGGTGCCCCATTTCTCGCCGGTTTGCGAGGAGTGGGGATTTTCGAGGAGGGTAGGATGTTAAGCTAGAGCCCCGTTACATCACTTCCACCTTCGCGGACTTTTGCAGTCTTCGATCCAGGCCCGCGCGTACAGCATTTAGTTTCGTCTGCTGCAGTTCTTTCCTCAGCGTATCTTTAACGTCATCAAACTTGGCTTTCCCAGCCGGAATGTGCTTGTTCAGGCGCACGATCGCCAATGCCTGCTCGACCTGGACGATGCCGGTGATTTCGCCTTCCTTTATCGCCAGAAGCGCCTGCACGACCTGAGGCGCGAGTTTGGCCCGGTCCACAGCTTTGTGGTCTCCCATCATCACCCGATAGTCGTCTTCTGAGATTCTTTCCGCCAACATGCCAAATTGCTCGTAATTTGTAGTCGCCTGCGCCTGCTTCAGCGCAGCCTCGGCACGCTTGCGTTCTTCTTTGAGCGTCTCTGGGGTGGGCTTTCCCGGAGGCAGGAACGAAATCGTCTGGATCGCGAACGATTCGGGATGTTCAAACCGGGCCGGATTCTTCTCGTAGTACGCACGAGCTTCGGTCAGCGACACGGTCGACTTGGCGTCCACTTCGATCTTCAGCAGCGCATCAATCAGCAGCGAGCGCTTGATCTTCTCATCCAGAACCTTCTGCGAGCCATTAAACTGTGAAATCAGAAATTGCCGATATTCTGCCGGGCTGCCGAATTGAGCGCGAAAGTCCCTTTCCGCCGTCCTCATCTTTTCCGGCGGTATGGCCATCTGTCGGCGCAACGCTTCCTGATATACCAACTCCTCGAAAATGAGCATTTCGAGGGCGCCTTTACGGATCTGCGGCTCCATCTCCGGCGGGATCTGGCCATTATGTTGGGCGGCGTAAGGGAACAACATGTACATCTCGCGCAGCAAGTCGCGATCGGTGAGTACGGCTCCGTTGACGCGAGCCACGGCTTTGCCCGTCGGTTCCATCAGCGTGTTTGTCGCGCCTTGGATCGAGGCATTCGGCGTGTGCGAGACCGCGAGATCTTGCGCCATCGTCGGCATAACGCCTGCCAGAACCAACGCGGCCAGACTCAGGATGCGTGCTGAGAATTCGTGCTTCATAAATCGTCCTTCTCAATAACCTGGATGTCACAATATTCTTCAAGGCCCGATCACTCAATATTTTGTTCACAAAAAGAGGGGAGAGACTCCCTCTCCCCTCGGTGTAAAGAGCCCACAGCTTAGAAAGTCGTCGGAATCGTGTAGCTTCCGTTCGACTCGTTCGCTTCTCCACCGTGGCACTGACGGCAGAACTGCGCGGTCTGGTTCGATCCAGCCGTGCCGCTGGCCGGGTTGTAGGGGCCGCGGACGAAGAACATGGTCGCGTAGTAGCCGCTCGGCAGACCACTCGTCGCGCCGTTGGTGACTTTCACCACGTTCATGATGTGCTGGTTGTGGCAACTCGTGCAGGTCACCACGGCCGTGCTGTTATACGCGCTGAGGGACACGAACCATCCGTAGTTCTTCACGAACTGAGAAGAATTCGGGCCGGTCATCGCGATCGAGCCGTTGGTCTCGGTGCAGTCCCAATTCCACTGGCCGCCGCAGGAAACTGTCGCGTTCAAGCCAACTGGGTGGTTGGCGAGGTAGTTGCCTTTGCCGTCGCCATCGTTGCCCAATAGGGTGGGAATGGTGTTGAACGTTCCGTAAGTGGCGGGCAGCGTCTCAAACACCTGGTTCTTCATCATGGCGCCCTGAGCATAGTTGCCGTCATGGCAGCTCAGGCAGGTCAGCAGGCCGTTCACATCGGGAGTTCCAGCAGCCATCGAGGCTGGCAGAACTTCAGTGGTATTTCCGGCGGTGATAATCGTTTTGCCGTACAGGTTGCCCACGTCCTGGCCCCAGAGGATGGAGGTGCCGGAGGCGGTGTCGCCCGACTTATTGGCGCCGTTTCCCCAAGCGCCGCTGTGTGGCGCATGGCAGGCAGCGCAGCCACGGCCGTAGTTGAGGTGAGCGCCCAGGACGTCAGACGTCGGCGCTTGGATCTGAGCAGCAGCAAAACACGCTACGGCCAGAACCATCAGCAGAACTAAAAAGCTCTTTTTCATACGTTCTCCTTTATGAAGTGTTGCAACACGTCATTTGCTACCGCTGGATACCGATTACGAGTGCTACTTTCTAAAACCTCGAGGTTCATATATCAGGGAGGGTCTTACGAACCTCCAACCTGCTAGTTGCACGAAACCCACCGGGAAATCGGGGAAAGAGGCAATCTCAAAAGCTTGTCCGTAAGTCACTGTTGCAGTGGGATTTATGGTCTAGCTGGGTGAGGAGCCGAGGTTCGCGAAGCGAGCGGATCCTGTGCCGTATTGGGCTTTCTCCCACAGTGACATTGGTGAAATTCCCCATTGTGCTGTGTGGCGTTATTCATCACTTGCATTTGGCGCACATCGGAGGGTGATCAACGTCGCCACAGTCGGTATCGAAGCTTGGATAGGGTGGACGTCCTCGTCCGGAGTCGCCGTCACATGCGCTTTTCGTGTGCCGCGGTGCTCGGCCGCCCCGCAACCCGAGCGAAGCGAAGCGGAGCATTTCACTGCCGAGTTTTGCTCGGCTGGACGGCGAGGGGCGCGTCCCTAAATGGATCTTTCCAAGGAGAGACGGAATCACGGGTTGGCCCGGCTACGTTCCGGGCGGCTTGGGCGGAGTGCTGTCTTTCTGCGTCGGCGGATTCGCAGGTTTCGGCGTCTCCGCGGTCGGAGCCGCGTTGATTTTCTGACGCGACTCCGCGGCTTTTGCCAACTCCGTCTGGCGGCGCGCTTTCTCGGCATCGGCCTCAGTGTCGGTGATATAGCGGAACATCTGCATGCGGCCCGGATATTGTTCGGTGGTAAAGACGCGGTTTTGTTTGTCGATGGCAATCCCGACCAGCGCCTTGAACTGGCCGGGTGCGTTGGCGTGAGTGTCGCCAATATACGTGAGCAATTGCCCTTCGCGGTTGAACACCTGCACCCGATCCTGGTATTCATCGGCCACCCAAATGTGTCCGTCGCAGTCCACCGCGATGCCCTTGGGCCGGAAGAAAAATCCCGGACCATCTCCGGCCTTGCCGAAGGTGCTGATGAAATTGCCATCCGCATCGAATATTTCGACGCGGCTGTTCAGAGTATCTGTGACATAGACGTTGCCGTCATGGTCGACCGCAACATTAGTTGGGGCGGCAAAGTCGCCCGGAGTTGTCAGTGAGTGTTTCGTGGCGGGCGTGACTGCTTTCCCGATGCGCCGCAGCAGTTTCAGGGTGTCGACGTCGTACACGATGACCTGGTCCTGCTGCTCGTCGACGACGTAAAGGAACCGGTTCTCATTGTCGACCGCCATACCGACTGGGTCCGCCATTCCCTCAACGATCTGGCCCTCAACTTGATGTTGGGGATTGAAGATTAAGACTCGATGCATTTTGCCGTCGGAGACGAAAAGTCGGTCGCCATCGTCGATGGCCACGCCATTGATCCAGCCAAAATGAGCATCCGTGCCATTCTTGATGAGAGTGGTGTCGTGAGTTTCGGTGTTGAAGATAAAAACCGCTCCCACCCGTTGATCGGCCACATACACCAGCCCCTTGGAGTCGATGCCGATGCCGTACGGTCCTATCAATTGCCAGGGAAAGGTCTTGAGCTTATCCGTATTATCTTCCTGCTTGGCGCCGGCCAAACGGTCCATCCAGCCTTGTTTTTTCTTGGTGGTTTCCGTTGGAGTACGGTCGATTTTCATTCCCGCGTAGTAGTTCAACCAGCGGACTCGCGCAATATTGGGCGGATTGGGCCAAACGAGCTTTGAGGTATCAATGTCTAGCTTGGGAGTCTCGGCCGGCGGAGGAGCGTCTTTCTTTTTCTTGTCCTTGCCATACATGGAGGCTGGCAGAGCCAGGCCCAGAATGAGCAGGAGCACCAGCAACGCGAGCCCTCTCGCATCGCGATTCGGTTGGAATGAAGGAGCAAACATTTCTGATCTCCTGTGCTAATTTCCCGTGGTCGTATCTCGCATGTTGACTCGGTTCTTATGGCACGTGTCGCAGAAGGCCATGTTGTTCTGTTGGTCTTTCACCAGCAGATCAGGTTGCGCCGAAGCATGCGGCTGATGGCAACTCATGCAACTTAGGTGAGTCTTCACCTTGGTGATATCCGTTGGACTCATCAC
>JASHPL010000403.1 GCA_030038125.1 Candidatus Sulfotelmatobacter sp. | reverse complement strand
ACAGTTCCACCAAGGTCTGCTGAGGAGAGAAGAAGACGAAAAGAACAGCCCAATGGCGTGCCGGAAAACCTGATGGCGAAAATGCGTCCCTAGTGACCGAGGGATTTATAAGGACCGGTGCGCGCGTATCATCATCGAGTGCCCGGAGAACATTCTCCACCTAGAGGCCGGATACATCTACGCGGACTGTCTGTTTGACAACTTCTAACCTCTTGCAGTCCGGCGGCGGACCATACATTTCACCAATCGGCAACGGGCGGTGTTACGCTTGCGAAATAGATGCAACACAGATTCGTCGTTTCGATTGCCGTGGCATGCGCTTTCCTTGCGTTGGCAAAGGCGCAAAATCCAAAGAGCAGGGGAGATCCCTTCAGTTTCACGATCAAAATACCCATCGACAAGGTCGTCGTGGGTGCGCCCGTATATTTGGAACTCAAACTCTTGAACAAATCGGGCACACGATAATGGCCACGTCAGCCTTCCAGACGTACGCCGGAGACCCCGGTTACGAGTACAGTTGTCGAGACTCCTCAGGCAAATCGGTATCGAAGGAAATGCTGATGGTCGGTAGTGGGCATGATTCTCCTGCTTTGAAGCCGGGAGAAATCTATACGTCGACAGTGCTTCTCGATCGGGTGTGCGATCTGGGCCAGCCGGGACGCTATGAAGTTCAGCTATCCAGAGGCGTTCCAATGGGACGACGTGACCATATTGTCAGGTCGAACAAGATCGTGATTACCGTCATTCCCGAGCGTGTGGAATAGGTGAGTGTCGCAACCAGGCAGCGTTTTAGGCTTGTTGTTATCTAAACATCACGAGCCGCATTAGCCGCACCCACTTAGTGCGCACCCACACACTCAGCGGTCGCAAACCGTGAAAGTCAGCGTCACATTCTGTATCCTGGCACACCGCTCTTTCGACCAGTTTGGTGTACCGCCTCAGGGCTTGCTCGTTCAACCATTTTGAGAGTGTAGCCAACATGGCATTCAATAGACATCTTATTACTTGTCCGCTGTGTGAATACCCTTGCGCGTAATGTTTGTGAACAGGCGTTCGCACAACTTTGCGCTGTTTGTTCGCCTTTTCTGGCATTTTGGGTGTGACCGCGATTTATCATTAATCACTAAGTTCAGGTCTTAAGGATTGAAAACTCTTGAAACATCCCGCCTCTGGTTGCGACCGCTTGAACTGGGCGACGCGCGGCAAACCCAAATACTATTTCCGCAATGGGAGATCGTTCGCTTTCTTACAAACAGTGTGCCCTGGCCATACCCGCCTGATGGGGCGCTGACGTATTATCGCAACGTTGCGCTCCCTGCGATGAGCCGTGGAGATGCTTGGCACTGGACCCTTCGACTAAAAGCGAATCCAGACCAACTGATCGGCAGCATCGCGTTAATGCGCTCGGCTGATGAGAATCGCGGTTTCTGGCTTGGAATTCCATGGCAGGGACAGGGACTAATGAGCGAGGCATGCGAGACCGTCACTGACTTTTGGTTCAATGTTCTAGGATTCCCTGCGCTGCGCGTCCCTAAGGCCACCCTCAACCTAGCGTCGCGTCGCATCTCTGAAAAACAAGGCATGCGGGTGATTGCGAAGATGGAACGCAGTTATGTAAGCGGGCGGTTTCCCGCCGAGCTGTGGGAGATCACCGCCGAAGAGTGGAACCGGCGAAAGGACGCGCCAGGAACTCGGGCCGAGACTCTTTAATGAGTGAGCGATGTTACGTCAGTTGAGTGATAAGCTCGATCTGGACGGTCAAGCCAGTGATCATCGAAATTCCCAAACAGACCCGTGCCGAAGCGATCAGTTCCATTCAACGCTATTTTCAAGAGAATATGCCTGAACCGATCGGAGACATGGCAGCAGGCCTGCTCCTTAACTATTTTGTCGAAGAGATCGGGCCGGCAATTTATAACCAAGCAATTGCCCATGCTCAGGCACGCATCCAGCAACGGCTTTCAGATCTGGAAGGCGAACTCTACGCGCCAGAGTTCCAGTACTGGCCCAACATCGATCGCAAACGTAAGAACCGTAGGTAACGCGATTCCGGCACCTCGCTCCGTCCTTTGAGCGCAATGGCGATGTTTCACCATTTGACAGACGCGACGAGTCGATTGTCCAGTGACGCATATCATGTCCTTCATGACTGGCAAGGTACACTGGGTCACTCTGGGAGCTCTTTTGAGCGCGCTGATCCCGTGCGTGGCAACAGCGCAAACGTTCGTGCTGAACTCCACGAACGGACTGCAACCGCACGACGCGAAGATCGAAGCGGCGACCTATCGAGGTCGGAAAGCCATTCGGGTAATGCCATACGTATCTGCCGATGCGGAGTTGGCCACCGCCAAGAACGACGAAGGTGGCGGCATTGTCGTGCTTCAAGGCACATCTTTTCACAACGGCACGATTGAAGCAGATGTCGCAGGGAAGCCACGCGCTGGAGCGGCCCCTGATGCTCGTGGGTTTGTCGGATTGGCCTTCCGTGTTAACCCCGACCCGTCAAAATACGAATGTTTCTATCTTCGCCCTACCAACGCCCGCGCTGACGACCAATTACGGCGGAATCATTCGGCCCAATACATTTCGATGCCGGACTACCAATGGCCGAGGCTACGGAAGGAATCACCGGGACAGTACGAGTCGTATGTGGACTTAGCACCCGGCGAGTGGACGAAGATCAAAATCGATGTCAGCGAAATGAAAGCACGGCTTTACGTGAATGATTCGGCACAGCCTGTCCTGATCGTCAACGATTTGAAACACGGGGACAGCCAAGGAAGCGTTGCGCTGTGGATCGGGATGGGAACGGAAGCCTATTTCGCCAATCTTCGAGTCTCGGATGCGCGGGAGACGACTGTTTCAGTCAGCGATTAATCACAGATTACTGTGCGTAGCGAATATGAGTGTAAACGAGATTTTTCAACAGCTAAGTTGTCGTTGATTCGCTTTCGGGGACATTTAGAGAGATAATTTGTCCTCTGGAGCATACGCAAATGCGCAGGCGATGGTTCTGGTTCTGGGTTCTTGTGGTCGCCGTGGCATTCTGGTTTTGGCCCGGTTTCGGGACCCAACTCTTTCCATCTAATCCCCCCGCTTCTTTACCAGCCAAATAAAAGTGTCAGCAAACATTCAACCCCACATCCCCCCACCTCGACACATCCTACGGTAGAGGGTAGATTTCTACGCACGGCCTTGCCTGTTTGGTTGCCTCCTCGAGCAGCGCCTTACTCGCAGTGAAAATCGAGACTGCAGAGGTCGCCTTCTTATACGTGTATCGTGTGATACACGTTCCTGCAGGAACACAGGACTGCTGCACCGCTCCCCCACTCCACCCGCCCATCATCACGGCCATATGTAGACTGATTCCGCCGCACGGTAACACTTGCCATCCTGCTTAACGGTGATGAAGTATCTGGTACAAGGGGCTACTCGATTTTGAATTTCCTATACGTCTGCCAGGAGCACAAAAGTGCGCAGCATTGAGGTTTTTTCTCGCGCAGCCTTGACAAACATTTTACTTCCGCTTTACACACCTCGAGTCGGCGGCACATAGAATTTTCGCCTGATGCAGCGATTCATCTCAAGCGCAAACGGTACTGGCACACGAGTCTTGCATGGCAATTGCAAACGGCTGGATGCCCGACAGATTCTGAAACAACGTAATTACCAATTGGTCGCTATTAGGGAAGTTTTCTACCCCAAGGGGCATGCGGTCGGCCCCCATTCTCACGAGCGCCCACACCTGGGATTGGTTCTGCGCGGCGAGTGCTGTCACCTGGTCGGCAGAGCGAGAGAGGACAAGTGTGCTCCTGGCGAGCTTCACTATTTGCCAGCAGGCGAGAAGCATTCGTTCGAGTTTTATAGGGGCATACGCTGCATGCTCTTGCAAATCGAGAATCCGGTTCTGGAGCGGTGGAAGGATTATGTCAATCTTGAATCTCGGCCTGGAAAGCAGGCGGGGATGGTATTTCACAGCATTGCGCAGCGGTTGGCTTGGGAATGTCAGCAAGATGACGACCTCAGTCCGCTGGCTGTTGAATGTCTTGTCCTTGAGGCGCTCGTTGAAATGAAACGGTCAAAGAGGCTCCCTGACTCTGCACCGCCGGTTGCAGTCTTGCGGGCTCGCGAACTCATACATGATAGGAGTAGCGGCCCGCTGAGGCTTACCGACATTGCCAGTCAAGTCGAAATGCATCCGGCACATTTGGCGAGAGAATTCCGCAGATTTGTGAACTGCTCCATGAGCGAATATCTGCGCCAGATCCGTGTTCAAAAGGCGCAGGCGCTGTTGCAGGGGTCGAGCGCTCCGTTAAGCGAAATTAGCCAGATGTGCGGGTTTTACGACCAGAGCCATTTTGCGAAGTGCTTCAGGCAGATTGTTGGTGCGTCCCCGCTAGCCTACAAGAGACTGGTGCAAACTTAACCGCCGCACCGGGACGTTAAGCTCATCATCAATCCATCAAATCTATCCTAGACTTCTGCGCACGGCGCTAGTTTACTTGCCCGGCGGGCCTTTTGCACCAAAGGACGACGCCCCAAGAACACAAAGACTAAATGAGATGAGCCTGACAGTGGCACGTACCCCGAACATCGGCGGGTGAAGGTATAGGTTCGGGCCAACTGCAAACATGTCTCCGTCGGCGCGACGTCGAGTCGGGAGACCCTTAACGTGTAGCCGCGGAAGACGTCTTCCCGCGGCGCTGCATTCACGATCTCGCTGGCATCGAGGAGACAACTATGAAGAAGCGTGCGCATTGGCTGTTAGCTCAAGGGAGCTTCGCCATATCTAACACAAAGAAGGGATTCACCGGAACTGTTGTCAGCCTCTTAGCAATGTTGTTCTTGTTGTCATCCACGGTTCCCGCGCAGACGCCCACGCCAGCGTCTACAGTTTCATCCCCACCGCCGTCTACCACTCTCGGGACCATCAATCCGCCAACCGGCGGCAGTTACAAGAATTTTGGGCCGGTGACGATAAACCTTGCAAACCTCGATATCCACCTCTCCGTGCCAATTTACAGCAAGCCTGGCCGGGGAGTCCCGTTCAGCTATTCGCTGCAATACGACAGCCAAATATGGTCGTCAGGCACTTCGTCGTCAGGCTTTACTGCAAGCCCGGCCCTCGATGCGGGTTGGCACCGTGGGGGGCCGTTTGGATGGGTTTACTACCTTGCAGATCACGAAGTAGACTGCGCAGCCGGAGGCACGTATAGCCAGGACGATTGGTCAGATTACACAGATGCGGAAGGAAACATGCACAGCTTCACTGTGGCCGAAGATCTTAATCAAACCGGCAACGCCACAGAGTGTTCAGCCAACCTGCAGCCGGGGGCTAATGCCTTTAACGATGGTTCCGGTTTGTCGTATGTCCAGGCTACCAGCGGAGCGTTTGCTGGCATTCTGACCAACGCTGGCGCGGTCATTCAGCCGTTTCAAATCACTCTTTCGGGCGCACTCCCCAACTTCAGCATGACCGCCGCAACCGGCGCGAGTATCACTGACTCGAACGGTAACGTTCTGTCGGCCTCGCTCTCTCCCCCCGAAATCGTCGACACCATTGGCGTTGTCTATCCGATCGGCGGCAGCTTTTGGCAGCCGACGTCGCTCGGCTATACGGACAGCAGCGGGACTTCGCGAAGCGTGCTGATCCAGTGGGGAACGTACAATGTCGAGCCTAATTTCTGTAGCAACGCAGGCAAGGTCCAGCTTGCTTCCGAGGCACTGCCGCAATCGGTGACCTATGCCGATGGCAGCGTTGAGTCATTCACTTACGAGATGATCGGGGGGTCGTCGACGAACACCACCGGACGTATCGCCTCGGTCACACTGCGCACGGGGGGCACGATTTCCTTCGCCTACAGCGGCGGCAGCAACGGTCTCAATTGCATCGACGGAAGCACAGCAGGGTTTACCCTTACAACCTCCGATGGGGTATGGTCATTCGCGCATCCCAACCCCACCACTACTTCCAGCAGCACCACCGTGACCGACGCCAAAGGCAACCAAACGGTGATCAACTTCATGAAGGGGTACGAAACCCAAAGGCAAGTCTATCAGGGCAGCTCTACCGGCACGCCTTTGGTGACGTTCGCGACTTGCTATAACGGCAACAAGAGTAACTGCGCAACCACCGCTATCTCGGCCGTGCCGATAACCGAACTTAGCCAGATCACCACGCTTCCCAATGGGGACGCAAAGGAAACGGATACCTTATTCAACAACCCAAGCGCGACGGTCGCGCAGGTCAACGAGTCTCTGTGGGGCGTTGGCGGCGTGGGCGGCCCGGGCCGCGAAACCGTCATTCAATATGCCAGCCTGAGCAACGGCATTCTTAACCATCCGTCAAGCGTCACGGTATTCGATGCGACAACCTCGACCCCGACCCAGATGTCGCAAACCACCTACGGCTACGATGAGAGCGCGGTCACCACGATCACCGAACCCCAGCTTCTCAGCGTCTCTGGTTCACGCGGCAATCGGACCTCGATCCACCGGTGGCTGAACACCACCGGCGGCTTTCTGACCACCGCCATGACCTACCTTAGCGGAGGGGAAGTTTATAAGGTCACCGATCCCATGCTCAACGTCACGACGTATGGCTACGGCCAGAACGGCTCCGCAGTCTCCGAAGTGACGAATTCCGTCTATTCCACTTCGACAACCAACAACGGCATAGCCGGCGTAATGTCGACCTCAACCGATGCCAACGGTCAGGTCACAAAGTATGCCTATGATCTGATGAATCGCCTCACGACCATCAACTATCCCGACGGTGGCGAGACGACCGTAACCTTTTTCGGTCCTCTCTCAACCTCAACGCAGCAAACCATGAACAGCTCGCAATCGAATATCTTCAACGAATTGATCGATGGCTACGGGCGGAAGTCACGTACGGCGCGCAGCAACGGCGAGGGTGGTTGGGACCAGCACGACTTTAGCTACGATGCCGACGGTCTGCCGTCGTTCACGGCTTACCCCTATCAGGGCACCGGATGGGCGACCCCGCAGGTGACTTCCGGAGCGGGCGACAGCGTTACCTACGATGCCATGGGAAGGATCACAAAGCTCACACATTCCGATGGCACCGCTGTCACCTACACCCAGGAAGGCAGGAACGTTCAGATCACCGACGAATCCGGCAACAGCCACATTCTCAACATTGACGCCCTCGGCCGCCTGATCAATGTGTGCGAAATCTCCAGCGCCACCTTAGTGGGGGTGGGAGGAACGCCCGTCAATTGTGGTCTGGACCTTCCCGGAACAGGCTTTCTCACAACCTATGGCTACGACATTTTAGGCAACCTTACCTCGGTCGTCCAATCTGGCCTGAATCCAAGGAAGTATACCTACGACAGCCTTTCGCGGATTCTCAGTGCTACCGATCCTGAATCAGGCACGACCTGCTACGGAACCTACTCTGGAAGCACCTGCCAGGCCAATGGCTACGATGCCGACGGCGACCTGCTTTACCGGACTGACGCCCGCGGCATCGTTACGAGCTATACCTATGGTTCGCTTAATCGGCTGACCCAGATAAACTATTCGGACGGAGTTACTCCCCAGGTGAACTTCTGGTACGATAGCGGCCCGGACTGGAGCGGACCGTTCACCAATATGATCGGGCGGCTGGGCGAGATGTGGACGGGGACCAGCATCCAAACCGCCTCTGTGTTTAGCTACGACCCGATGGGCCGGATAATTATGAACAACCAGCCCACTCCGGGCGCGCCTGCGGGAGGCTACCCCATGAGTTACACCTACGACCTCGCCGGCGACTTGCTTACCAGCACCATCTCGCCAGGCGCTACCGTTACTTATGGCTACAACCTTGCCAAGCGGGTGACAAGTGTCACATCGAGCTTTACCGGTACGAACTTTCCCGCCACTCTATTCTCCAATGCTCACTACAACGCATTCGGCGAGCGCGTCTCTGCCTCCTATGGCACGGTGGGCTCTACCAGTGGCATAAGCGAGATCCGCTCATACGATACCCGGGGGCGGGCTACTGGCGCTTTTACCCAGCTAAACGGTGGCGCCGGACTGGAAGCGTTCGGGGGTATCACTTACTATCCCAACGGGAACATGGAAACCGTAAGCGATGCCATAAACTACGGTGGAACCTGGACTTACAGTTACGA
The DNA here is from genome assembly GCA_030038125.1 of Candidatus Sulfotelmatobacter sp. Taxonomy (GTDB): domain Bacteria; phylum Acidobacteriota; class Terriglobia; order Terriglobales; family Acidobacteriaceae; genus Sulfotelmatobacter. The sequence continues at coordinate 4,441 of JASHPL010000403.1, read as the reverse complement.
TGCTTTCAATCGCCTTTCCTCTGCATCAGACTTGAATGATAATGGGACAACGTCGACTTACAACTACAGTTATGACGTTTATGGCAACCGTTGGAGTGAGACCGGTGGTTTCAATCAAGCCTTCAACGCGAACAACCAGATCGTCGGCTTTAGTTATGACGCGAACGGGAACCTGCTCAGTGACGGCAATCACAAATATACCTATGATGCCCAGAATCGATTGTCAACCGTGGACGGGGGGTCCGCCAATGGCGGCACAACTTATACCTACGATGCCTTCGGCCGCCGCGCCCAGCGGGTCAACAGTTTGGGAATATACTCCTTCACCTTCGATTTGGCAGGCCGCGTCGCCTATGCCGACATGCCCACTCCCTTGTGGACGCGCGGCGAAGTGTATGCCGGTCCAGACCACATCGCTACCTATTCCAGCGGGCAGGTGTATTTCGACCTGCACGACTGGCTCGGCAATGAGCGGGTAAAGTCCACGCAGACTGAATCCGAGGAGCAGTCTTTCGACAATTTGCCCTTCGGCGATGGCCAGGGCTTCTGGGGAAATGCCGTAGGCCAGCCTAGCCCCACTTTGTTCACCGGCGACGATCATGACACGGAGTCGAACCTGGAACACACTTGGCACCGGCAATACAGTTCCGCTCAGGGAAGGTGGATGACGCCTGATCCGTCGGGGAAGAGCGCCTTCAATCTTGCCAATCCCCAGTCACTCAACCGCTACGCCTATGTGAACAACAATCCTATCAATGCCGTCGATCCTCTAGGCCTCTATTGCATGGCGAGTCAACACTGCTCGGATACCGGCATGTTTGGGTTCTCCGGCCCTAGCTCCTACAGCGTTGGAGGCGATTTGGCCTTCGATGCAGCTGCCGGGGTGTTGGCAACCGCCGACGGCGCGACAGGCTTTATGTTCGGTGTACTACTTTTGGATGGCCTTCTGCAGCAACAGGGCTACGTCCCCGCGGAAACCGCGGATCTTGGCGTGGACCTAACGGACTATTCCACGAGCTGGACTGTCCAAACTGATCTTCCAAACTCGGTAATAGAGTACCAAACCGGAAGCGTTCACCCCGACCCAAGTGGTGCGGGCGGATACATGCTCTCCTACAGCGATAGCTGGGATACGGCGATTGATCCCGATAACGACATCTTCCACAGCTACAACTGGGATACGCCATATGATCTCGCGACTGCAGTCGGCGCGATAGCCTTGCTACCCGCAGATAGCTTTGCAGTGGAGGCCGGTGCCGTCGACACCTTCGCCATTATAGGGAGGCAGGCGGACACCGCCGCTTGGGTTGATGCTCCCTTCGTCGACGTACTCGACGTTCCCAGTGACATTTATTCCTACCCGATGAACCAGGCGTGGATAGAGTCGCATAGCGTCCTCTATGCAGTTTCACCCACCACCTTAGGAAATATAAATGGAACAATCTACGGGCTGGAATTTCAATGGGCCAATGCCGTGGGCAACACCATAATCCCATACTATTGATGGGCCGGACGGGTGGACGTACTGGAACAGCGCGGACTGATTCGTACTGGCAAAGTCGCGATCCACTCTCGCGGCGCTAAGAGTAACCGAGTAAACAAGCAAAGTTGAGCATGAAAGTGTCTGGGTTTCCCTGTTACGAAATCCGAGCTGTTGCTTGCGATCCAATGTCATCTCACCATTCTGCCGACCATCATCGTATCCTTTAAACACACACCAAAATAAACCTATTTAGGGACACCATTCGGGAGAGCAATTCGCGGGTTCGTCTCCATATTCTCTACTGACTGATTCGCGGGTTTTGAGCACATGCAAGCGGTCCACAAACTCTAGATCAGAGAACTGCCCCTCGCCAGGCTCGGGGTTCAGGAGTTCAAACCTGCGCGATTCGGAAGCATAGAGTTCTACCCTCTACCGTAATAATCATGTGAGCTTATCGTCTGCGACAAAACCAATGAATATACCGCTCCTGGCCCTGCCCTGAACTGATTAGCTCAGTTTGTTCGGAATTCGTAACACGCTTTCAATCCTTCCCGGCCACTTTGACACATCCTACGGTGAGGGTAGAGAGTGAAAATCGAGACTGCAGAGTCACCTTCTCATACGCGTATCGTGTGATACACGTTCCTGCAGGAACATATTGCCGCGCTGAGTGAGCTTTGCTCCCTCTATTTTATCTTGTGATACACAGCCCGATACGTGCGCCCGCGAATCGTGAGAGAAGCCACGCAGAATACGACGACGGAGCCTATGTTCCTGACGGAACGTGTCCCGCTGTGGTACACGTTCAACCCTCAATAGTCAAAGGCTAGTCCACAGTCTGCCGAGCATCCGCAACTTGACACCCGCGGCGGACTAAATCGCGCGATGGAATGCCCAACTGTGAATCTGCGCCAGCAGAGTGTTCCTGAAGGAACTATGCCAAGTGGCACGGTTAGAAACCATGACTCACCTGCCGTGTTACTTTTCCACAGCCCCCTACCTTGACACATTCTACGGTAGAGGGTAGAGCTCTACGCATACCGCCCGAACATCAACTGGTCTCATAAATGGTGGTTGAACCTCCTTTGCTATTTGCTGGCAGTTGAAAATCAGTCACAACGACGGCTTGCGAGGACGACGGGAACTCAGCGATGCCCAATGGAAACTCATCGAACCAACCTTAAGACCGCAGCGGCGTGCCGACGGTCGTGGTCGGCCCTGGCAAGACACGCGAGCGGTGCTCAACGGAATTCTGTGGGTGTTGGGCACCGGAGTGCAGTGGCGCGAACCGCTGGGATCCTGGGGCACAGCTTCCTCGACACCCTCCCGATACGACTGATCTGCGACAAAGCCTATGACGGTGACCGACCGCAATTTGGCCAAACGCTACGGGATAGAAATGATCGCACCCCATCGCGGAGAGCGACGAATGCCAACTCAAGACGGCCGTCCACTGCGTCGCTATGGCCGCCGCTGGCGAGTGGAACGACTATTCGCTTGGCTCCATCACTTTCGGCGGCTGGTGATTCGCTGGGAGTACCACGTTGAGAACTTCTTTGGCATGGTCCGCCTAGGTGCATGCAAATCCTCCTCAGACACTTATGAGTGGTTACTCGTATCGCAGCGCCACCATCGGGTCGACTTTGGCCGCACGGAGCGCGGGGACAAAACACGCCAACAGAGCAACGATCGTCAGGACCACGGAGACGGTACCAAGGATTAGCGGATCAGTGGGGCGCACGTCGAACAGCAGCAGCAAGCGCACCTTAAAAGGCAAGACGAAAAAAATACGCCCCATGGTCAAGGCCCCAAGTAATCCAGCACCAAGGCCGATCAGAGCGAGCAGCAAGCCTTGGCGCACGACCATGCTTGCGACGCTTCCATCGCTCGCTCCCAGTGCCATGCGGATGCCAATTTCGAGTGTTCGCTGGCTCACGCTGTACGAGATCACGCTGTAGATACCGACGGCCGAGAGGACCAGCGCGAGGCTTGCTAGCGATCCGAGCAGCCACATTACCGCTTGGCCTTGCTGCACTGGGCCGGCGGTGATTTCTTTCATCGTGGCGATCTCGGAGATGGGCACGTCTTTATCGAGCGCAGCGACCTGGTCGCGAATCTCCGGAACAATCGACAGCGGGTCGACAGTGGTTCGCACGACGACATTTCGGGGATAAATAGCCCACGGGAACTGGGTGTACGGAACATAGATTTCTGGTCTGAAGGGCCAGTATTGTCCGTCGCTTCGGACGTTACCCGAAACGCCCACCACTGTGCGCCATGGCTGAGTCCGATCGTTCGCGCCGATCTTGACCCGCTTCCCCATTGGGTCCTGTCCGGGCCAGTATTTGCTTGCGAGCGATTGGCTGACGATGGCAGTCGGTTCGGAAGTGGGCGTATCGAGATCGCTAAACACCCTGCCCCGGACCATCGGAATCTGCATCGTTTTGAAGTAGTGCGGTCCGACGACAACGTAGTTTGCGTCCGGGACCTCGCCGGCGGCAGGATGCGGATTGTCCGCCGTGACGAAATCCCAGCCGGCCCATCCGTTTATAGGCACACCGCGAGAGAGACTCGCTGATTCAACGCCAGGGAGCGCCTCGATACGTCCAACGAGATCGTGAAAGAACTGGGCCTGCTTTTCGGTCTGCTCGTATTGCGGACCCTCCAAAGGAACTTCCAGCGTGAGCAGATGATCAGGATTGAATCCCAGGTCAACATGGTGAAGATGAGTCAGGGTTTTGATCATCAGTCCGGCACCGGCCAGCAAGGCGAGCGACAATCCGAACTCTGCGATCACGAGCAGATCACGCACCCGCCGATCTGCAAACCCTGCGCTGGCGGTACGGGTCACATCCTTCAAAGATTCGTTCACGTTCACTCGCGCTGAACTGAACGCCGGAGCCAGTCCAAAAACAATCCCTGTGCCCACCGCAAGCGCGGCAGTGAACAACATCACGA
>JASHPL010000402.1 GCA_030038125.1 Candidatus Sulfotelmatobacter sp. | reverse complement strand
CGGCCAGTGAGGGATTCGAGCCAGAGACGGTCGCCGCATTTCTGTGTCGCAATGCAGATTTTCTGGAGAAAGCGACTTTGCCCGAAAAAAAGGGCGTGTCGGTAAAGGCGGTTGCGTTCGAAACGGCTACCACCTTACGCCAACTGGCAACAGAAACCGATACGCAGGTGCCCGAGCGCTTGGAAGACCTGGAGCGGCGTCTGACCGTGCTTGAGGAAAAGCTTTTTGCCGCGCTGCTGGCCTCGATTCCAGACGACGAAATCGTGAACGTCCGCGTCGAGGCGGACCACGATCTTACGCCCTATCGCCGCAAAATGGCCGCCCCGCAGATCGAGCAATTGCAAAAGCAGTATGTTTACAAGCGGCTGCTCGAAAAATACCGCTTGCCGCGTCTGAGCCTGTTCTACATGTGACCAGCTGGTTCCCGTGGAGCGGCGCAAGGTGCCCCAGCTATGACCGGACGTCAGTCTCGATTCCTGTGATTTAGAATCGCCCCTTGTTGTTCAATATTGAAAAGATGATCTACGGCGGCGATGGTCTCGCGCGCCTTCCCGCGAATGAGCCTCCTTCTGAAAAGCATGGTCGCGGCAAGGCTGTGTTTGTGCCGTTCGTTTTAGAGGGAGAAGCTATTGAGGCGCAAATCACCGAGCAGAAGCCGGGCTTTGCTCGCGCGAGGGCCGACCGTATCGTCAAATCCTCAGTGTACCGCGTTGACCCGGTGTGCCCGTATTTCACTCGTTGCGGAGGATGCTATTACCAGCACGCCAGCTACGAACATCAACTGGAAATCAAGAAAGAAATCCTGCGTGAGACGCTCCGACGCACGGCTAAGCTGGAGTTGACGTGCGAACTCGAGGTTCACGCATCGCCGCCCTGGAACTATCGCAATCGATCTCGCCTGCAGATCCGGACCAGCCCAGATTTCAGGGTCGGATACTTCAAATCGGCGTCACTGGAGGTGCTCCCGGTCGAACAGTGTCCCATTAGTTCGCCGCTGATCAATCGCGCAATCTCCGCAGTGTGGCAGATTGGAAGGGCGGGGAAAATACCGGAAGGCGTGCAGGAAATGGAGCTCTTTGCCGACGCCGCCGACTCTCATTTGCTGGTCGAACTTGGATGCTCGGCTGAGGCGCGCCGAGCTTCCGTCCGTTCGCTGGGAGACGACCTTCTCAGGGCGATGCTCGAGATCGCAGGAATCGTTGCGTTGCGCGAGCAAGGGCCGGGCGCTAATACTCCACCAGAGAAACTGATCTCGATCGGAGACCTGTACATCACGTACAGAACTCATCGAGCTGAGTACCGCGTGAGTTCGGGTTCGTTTTTTCAAACGAACCGTTATCTGATCGATGAAATGGTGAAGATTGTGACCGAAGGCCGATCCGGCGAGATAGCCCTTGATCTATATGCCGGCGTGGGCCTGTTTTCCACAGCCCTGGCAAGTGATTTTCGTCACGTCGTTTCCGTTGAGTCGTCACAGCATTCCACAGGCGATCTTTCCTACAATCTGTCCTCGAATGGAGAGGCGATCCGGGCTACAACGGAGCAGTACCTGGCTCGTTTGAAAAAATCGGAGTGGGTCAGGGCGGGCAAAGTCCTCCCCCATGGTTTCGCGACGCCCGACCTGGCGGTGGTGGATCCGCCCCGAAGCGGCCTGGGAGAACCTGTGGCGCGCCTGCTAGCCAGCCTGGGCGCGCCACAGATCGTGTATGTGTCGTGTGATCCCGCGACTCTGGCGCGCGATCTCAGGCCCCTTGTCGCGGCGGGATATCGCGTGACCCACGCGCACCTGCTCGACCTGTTCCCACAGACGTACCACATCGAAAGCGTGGTTGAACTGAAGAGGTAGGTAGAAGCGCTGTCCACTATTTGTGATTTCCCCGTTCGTCAGCTCGACCCCAATCACGCCATCTCCGCCTGTTTTCCGCCTGAAGCTGCCACGCGAACCGATGCTGTGGGCCGCTCTGTCGTATGCCTCTGGCATTACCGCTGGTATCTATTGTTGGCGGCCTGTTCTCTGGTGGGTGGTTGGCGCCGTCGTTTTTATCAGCGCCGGAGCGTATTTTTCTTCGCGAAGGTCGCATTTCGGTTGGGCTATCGCTCTCGGTGCCTTCTTCGTGGTGGGAGCGCTTCACGTACAGGTCCGCAGCGCGCGGAGCCGGGCCGATACCGGCATTCAACCCTTTGCGAATGGACAGGAGCTTCAGATCACTGCTCATGTCATTCGCGATGGACGTTTGCAGCCTGCCGGTTCAAATGAGTTTCGACAATCTCTCGATGTTGAAAGCGAACAAGTGACAACCGACACCGGCCAGACGGTGCCAATTCAGTCCGGCATACGACTGACAATCTACAGCCCGCGTTCCAATAACAACTTCTCTGAAGAGAATGCCAGCTCGAGCGCCGTTGATGCTCCCATGCAGTCTTTCACCTACGGCGAGCGGCTGCGCTTCTTTACGAAACTCAAGTTGCCGCGCAATTTTCGCAATCCGGGCGCGTTCGATTATCAGGGCTATCTAGCCGATCACGGCATTGCCGCGCTGGGTTCCGCAAAACCAGAAAACGTCGAAGGTCTACCCGGCCTTTCTGGCACTTGGCTCAATTTCTGGCGCAGCCGCCTTCACCGCGGGGTGATCTGCAAAGTGCACGAACTCTGGCCTGCGCGCGAGGCGGCACTTATCGATGCGATGGTGATCGGGGAAGAAGCCTTTATCGATCGCGACACACGCGTCGATTTCCAGCGCTCCGGCACTTACCACGTTTTGGTGGTCTCCGGAATGAACGTCAGCATTCTGGCATTCGTCATCTTCTGGAGTCTTCGTCGCCTACGGCTTAAGGAGTTATCGGCTACGTTGCTGACCGTAGGCTTCTGTGCTGCCTACGCATTCATCACGGAGGTTGGCGCTCCGGTATGGCGCGCGACTTTGATGTGTACGGTTTACCTCATTACTCGCCTGCTCTTCCGAGATCGTGCCATGCTGAACGCTTTGGGCGCGGCCGCGCTGGGATTGCTCATCTGCGATCCACGTCAACTTCTTACTGCAAGCTTCCAGATGACATTTGTCTGCGTGTTAATCGTCGCCGGGATTGGCATTCCTATCTTGCGGCGCACATCTCACCCTTATCGACAGGCCTTGAGAAACTGGGGATCTCCCGGTTACGCCGTATATCTGCTTCCGCGAGTCGCGCAATTTCGCCTCGATTTGCAAATGATTAGCGGACGGCTGGCCGTGTTCCTCGGTCAGAAATGGTCGCGTCGGCTCGTTCTCGCGACTGCGGCTTTCGGCTTGCATGCCTGGGAGTTAGTTTTCATTTCCGCGTTAATGCAGGCCGGCCTGGCTCTGCCCATGGCTTATTACTTCCATCGCATGACCACCATCGGAATGCCAGCCAACCTTATCGTGGTTCCTCTCACGCAGTTGCTGATGCCGGCAGCGATCACTGCGCTGCTGTTGGGATACATCTCGCCCTGGCTCGCCAAAATTCCAGCCCTGCTGACGACCATCGCAATCCATGGCATTGTCGGCAGCGTACACGGTCTGGGCACTCTGCGCATGGCCGACTTGCGTGTGCCCATGCCGTCTCTTGGCGTGATTATGTTAGCTGCAGGCGCCCTCGTGCTGGCTCTGTGGACGGCCCGGCATCGAACCCTGTTGGTTGCGGCTGGACTTGCCGCAGTGTTCGCGGCCTCCCTGGTACTTGCGTTCCTCCCGGCGTTTCCTCGGTTCCATCGCGGCAGCCTGGAGATGACCTCGATTGACGTGGGCGAGGGCGATTCGGAACTCGTGATTACCCCCGATGGACGTACGTTGCTCATCGACGCTGGTGGTCCCGTCGGACCAGGGGGATCACAACTGGATTTTGGCGAAGATGTTGTCTCTCCATATCTGTGGGCGCGCGGAATCTCCCATCTCGACGCAGTTGCCATCACCCACGGTCACTCGGATCACATTGGCGGCATGATTTCGGTCCTGAAGAATTTTCGCCCCCAAGAATTGTGGGTGGGCCTTTTGCCGCCCAGCGAGGCGCTGGCGCGGGTGATCGCAACCGCACAGGAACTTGGCGTCAAAGTCGTGCGCCGCTGGGAAGGCGATGAATTCGGTTTCGGCGCGACCCGCGTAGCCGTGCTGTTCCCACCGCGCGACTGGCCGGTAGGCACAAAACCGCAGAATAACGATTCCCTGGTTTTGCAATTGCGCTGTGGCGGATCCTCAGTTTTGCTCGAAGGAGATGCGGAGAAGCAAGTGGAACGCCGCATTGCCGCGCTCCATCATCCTGAGGCGACCCTGTTGAAAGTGGGGCATCACGGCAGCGCGAACGCAACAACACCGGAGTTATTGAGCTCCGCCATGCCGCAACTTGCGGTTATTTCGGTTGGATCGGGGAATTCTTTCCATCTCCCACGAATGGAACCCCTCGAGCGGCTCGCGCAGATCGGAACTCGCGTCTATCGCACGGATCTGGATGGGGCCGTCAGCTTCTACCTCGACGGTCGGACGATCCAGGTTTCTGTGGCGGATCTTCAATGATCTCGATCTCCGCGGTTTCATCGTCATCAGGCTCCGAGCGGCGATAGTCGGCAATGAGCTGTCGTGCTTTCTGCGCATCTTCTTCGCGCACCAGGATGATCGTACCCCCCAGTCCCGGAAAAGTGTCCTGGACCATGGAGGCAGCTGTAAGATCGCTGTCGATTCCGCCGGAATCCAGTAACCCTTTCACTACCAAAGCCTCCGACTCATCTTCGGAATCGAATACTTTCGTCAGCTTCTCATCAGGAATCGGACGTGGCCGCCTTTCGTCAGACCGGACCGGCTCTGCCATTCGACCTCCAATCTGGATCAACCCAGAAGGATCCGCTTTGCACGAACTACGATTCTACTCTTGTTCTGCCGGCCCTTGCTGCAATGTGAGACTCGTCCAGAGTGGAGCCGTAGCGTCTCCACTGGGGCCGTAATCAAAAGCAGCACCTTCGGGTAGTTGCTTTCTCTGCCGGATCAGGCACAATGCCTTAACCGTCGCGCAACACGCGGGCGTCTCGGATCATCCAAGCTGTAGCACGAAAAAGGGGTATCCATGAATTTTCCACAGCAGGCCAGGCCGGAACAAAGCTTTCCTTTGACCCAGGATGAGCGCGACGAGGAAGCACGAAAAATCCGCCGCCTGCAACTGATGATCAGCATGGTGATGTCGGTCATCAGCCAGGATCCGAACCTTACCGTGGAAGAAGCCTCCGAATTAGCGGCGGGAGCAAAACGCGCGGCCCTGGCCATGTTTCCCGACAAAGAGCTTGCCTATGATCTCCTCTACAAACCCCGCCTACAGCGACTAATGCGGGAACGGTTCCATCTGCAGTAATTTCCCCAATCGCCTTCTCCTGGAATCAACCCAGTTCTTAGCGTCCCCGCTAAGGCTGCGGAGCTTCGTTCCGGCTGGAGAGCCGAAACCGGCTGTCCTTCACATGCCTTTGCGAATGCCTCTCATCTCAAATTTCGATGGAGACAGTAGACAAAGCTGAATTTTCAGAGATGCGCTGGAACTTGGCTTGTGGTTCCAGCGCAGCGACGGAGCAGCTTTGGTTTGAGGGGAGGGGACTACGCCGACATCTGCCGACGCTGCATGCGAGTATCGCGAATGCTGGAGACGCCCCTACGCACATTCAGCCATCCATTTTCCTGCAGGAGGCGGAACAGATCGTAGGAATATGGAATCTCGCCGGTGATGATCTCCTCTTTCCCCTGGTCGTCGATGACCGAGAAAGCGACTTGCACCGGCTCATCCGATGAATTTTGCTTGGTGAAATGAACGAGTTTGACGTTGAGAGTTTCTTGCTCTTGTGACTGAACTGGCATGTTTTCCTCTCTATTCCCGTTGTCTAGGGATTTTTTTCAACCTATTTTTGATTCTAAAAATAAAAGAGGGAGTGTCAATCAGGGCAGAAGAAATAATCTGTGGATTCCATCGCAAGACAATAGAATTTTCCTACAGAGTTTACCGGAGTTGCGCGGAATTATGCGAGTTCGTGTTCCGCCAGTGAAGGAGAGTGAGGAATCGGCCCTGGTGTTGTTACTCCGAGGGCAGCCGGGCATCGGGCCTCAGTCCAAATATCTATTGTCATTCCGAGCGGAGCGGAATCTGCTTTTGATGATCCACGAATCAGATTTCTTGCTTCCGCCAGGTGACAACCCAATCGTTGCTTCATTTCCCAAAGCTGCTTCATTCGTCGGCGACAGAATTTCTCAATATCCCCACTCCTTCAACCATGACCTCTACGCTGTCTCCTGCGACCAGGGGACCCACTCCCGAGGGGGTTCCGCTCGGGATCAGGTCGCCGGGAAACAGCGTCATAGCCTGAGCGATGTGCCGGATCACGACATCGAGAGTGAAAATGAAATCGCGAGTGTTGCCCTGCTGGCGAACTTCGCCATTAACTCGGGTTTCGACGCTAACTCCGGCCCAGGGATCGATTTCATCGCTTACGACCGGGCCTACTGGGCAAGATGTATCAAAACCTTTCGCTCGCCACCATTGGCCGTCTTTGTTCTGCAAATCGCGCGCTGTGACGTCGTTGACGCAGGTATAGCCGAGAACATATTGCCGAATATCGGCGTCTGCCGGAGGCTGATGACAGGTCTTGCCGATTACCACCCCAAGTTCGCCTTCGTAATCGACACGCTCAGAAATTCTCGGTCGCCGCACAATTCCGCCAGGTGGCAGCAGCGCCGAAGTAGCTTTCAGAAAAATTAGCGGTTCTTTGGGCAGTTCGTGACCGAGCTCGGCGGCATGTTCGCGATAATTGCGGCCCATGCAAACGATCTTCGATGGACGAACCGGTGGCAGAAGCGTCGCCTGCTCCAGAGGAATCGCATCGATCCTGCGCGTGCGCAGGCTTTCCATATCTCCATCAGCCTCTTCCGGAGGCGTGAGCAGAAGTCGAACGATCGCATCACGTCCGGCAACCGATTCGACGAGTCCGTAGTGAACTTCACCATTGATCTGAAACCGGCAATATCTCATAGCTATCTATCTAACCACATTCCGTGTATTTGGAACGGTAACCCGAGGACTAGATAGGGTGTTCGCCTCAAACGCGCCTTTTCAGTCGAAGGCGCTTGCTCTTGTCAGTCAATGTGCTCGCCCTCGGCGAATCCTGGTTCCGCGGGAGGCAGTACATCGCGCTCTCCGGCGATCCAAACGTACAGAGTGGGCAGTAAGAAAATGCTCATCACCAGATCGGAAATCAACCCCCCAACGATCACGATGGCAAATGGACGTTGTGAGTCGGAACCGATCGCGTGCGACAAAGCCGCTGGCAGCAGGCCCAGGGTAGCGACCAGCATCGTCATCATGATTGGCCGGAGCCGCAGCACAGCTCCTTCTACTGCCGCATCTTCGATCGAGTAACGGCGGACACGTAGCTGGTTGATGTACTCCAGCATGATCACGCCCGTCTGCACCGATACGCCAAACAATGCGAGAAAGCCGACGCCCGAAGAAACGCTGAAATTCGTGCCCGTGACCAGCAGAGCCAGCAATCCACCGACTCGCGCCATGGCGACATTGGCAAGAATCAGCAGCGCCCACTTAAACGAGCGAAACATGGTGTAGAGGATGATGAAAATGATTGCGATAGTGATGGGCAGCACAATCAGTAGCCGTTCGTCTGCGCGCTGCTTACTTTGGTATTCGCCCTCCCAATCGATGTGGTACCCGATCGGCAACTTCACCTGATCCTTGACCTTCTGGATTGCCTCCTCCACCGTGCTGCCGAGGTCTCGCCCACGAACGCTGTATTTGATGGCTACGTATCGCTGATTGCCTTCGCGATAAATTTCCGATCCGCCGTCAATCGTCTCGATATCGCAAAGCTGCGCGAGAGAAACCCGTTCGCCGGTCGGAGATAGAAGGCGAATCTTTTCGATCGCTTCCCGTGTGTCGCGGTATTGGGCGATATAGCGCAATGTCAGGTCATATCGCGCTTCGCCACGCAGAACCTGGGTGAGCGCATTGCCCCCGACGGCGGTTTGGATGGCGTCCTGCACGTCGGAAATATTGATCTGATAGCGGTCCGCTGCCCGACGGTTCACGGTTACGTTCAGATTGGGCTGGCCGAGCACACGAAAGACGCCCAGGTCCTCAATTCCCCGTACGCCGCGCATAATGCCGACGATCTGATCGGCTTTGTCCTCCAGAACGTGCAGGTCGTCGCCGAATACCTTGGTGGCGAGTTCGCCCTTTACGCCGCTGACGGCTTCTTCCATGTTGTCTTCAATCGGCTGAGAGAATCCCCAGACCACGCCCGGGATTTTGTCCAGCTCGCGTTGCATGGCCGCGATCAGTTCGTCGGTGTTTTGCTGGAAAACCGGTCGCCACTGATTCTTGGGTTTCAGATCGACAAAATACTCAGTATTGAAGAAGCCGGTCGTATCCGTGCCGTCATCCGGACGACCAACCTGGCTCGTACACTGTGGCACCTCCGGGAAAGAACACAGGACAATGCGGGCCTGATTCGACACCCGGATGCCTTCGTCCGGTCCAGTGCTGGGAGCCAGCGTGCCGCGCACCCATAGTGCGCCTTCATCGAGATGCGGCAAAAATTCAGAACCGATCGCGTTCCCGAATGCGAGGTAAATGGCAACCACGAGACTCACCACTCCCACACCCACCGTGAGGCCACGGCGGCGAATCGCCCAGCGAACGGAGCGGCTGTAACGCTCGGTGAGGAACGTCATCACCGGGTTGTGCCACTCCTTGGCGCCGTGAGCAAAAGCGAAGCTGGCCAGTACGGGAGCAATCACGATGGAAAAAATCAGAGCGCCGAGCAGGGCAAAAGCTACGGTCCACGCCATGGGATGGAACAGTCGGCCTTCCACGCGTTGCAATGTGAAAATCGGCAGGTACGCGGTGATGATGATCGCGATGGCATAGAAAACTGGCCGCTGCACCTCATGCGAAGCATCGCCGATTTTTTCCGTCGGCGTTTTCGTGCCATTCGCAAAATTCATGTGGCGAACGATGTTTTCAATCATCACCACCGCGCCATCGACCACCATGCCGAAATCAAGCGCGCCCAGAGAAAGCAGGTTCGCGGGAACATGCTGCAGATCGAGACAGATCGAGGCAAACAGCAGTGAAAAGGGAATCGTAGCGGCCACAATCAACGCGCCGCGGACGTTGCCCAGAAAAAGGAAAAGAATGATCGAGACCAGGATCATTCCTTCGCTCAGGTTGTGCAGCACGGTGTGGGTCGTGAAGCGAACAAGATCGCTGCGGTCGATGAAGGGATCGATCTTCACCCCCGGCGGGAGGATGTGATCGTTCATCTCTTTGATCTTTTCGTGCAAACCCCGAAGTGCGGGATCGGCGGGGGCTCCCTTGCGCAACAGGACTATGCCGGAAATGACGTCATCGTTGTCGATGATCTTCCCGTCTTCGCGATGGATGGCACGGGCAAATTGTCCAAGACGTATTTTCGGTCCTTGCTCGACCGTGGCGATATCTTTAATGCGAAGCGGGGTGCCGTTTTTCGTGAAGACGACGGTCTGTTCAATATCGTGGATATGGCCAACCAGGCCGACTTCGCGAACATTGATCTGCTGCAGGCCCTCCTGAATAAAACTTCCGCCCGCGTTGGCGTTGCTGTTGGTCAGTTGTTGCTCGATTTGCGCGAGACTGAGCCCATACGCGACCAGCTTATCGGGATCGAGGCGAACCTGGTATTCCCGCGTAGGCCCTCCGAAGCTCGCCACGTCGACAATGTCGGGAACGGATTTGAGATTTTTTTCGACGACCCAATCCTCGATGGACTTCAGCTCCATCGGGTCATAAGCGGGATTCGTGCTCTTCAGGGTGAAGAAATAAATCTGGCCGACCGGGCTCCAATCGGTGCCCATCTGCGGCTGCACTCCAGGCGGCAATGTGACCTGGCTGAGCCGTTCCAGCACCCGCTCGCGATTCCAGGCGTTGTCCGTTCCATCCTCGAAGATCAGCTTCAGATCGGAGAGTCCGAACAGCGAGAAGGAGCGCAGGTGCACCACTCCCGGAATGCCGTTCATCACAATCTCAAGCGGGATCGTAACCTGTTGCTCGATCTGTTCCGCCGAAATTCCCGGCCACTGCGTGATTACTTCAACGTAATTGTCGGCGACGTCGGGATACGCTTCG
>JASHPL010000401.1 GCA_030038125.1 Candidatus Sulfotelmatobacter sp. | reverse complement strand
GGACGCAAGACACGGCCTGGCCTGGAAGTTGGCATCTGCGGCGAGCATGGCGGCGAGCCTTCCTCGGTGGAGTTTTGCCACCAGGTCGGCATGGACTACGTTGCCTGCTCACCGTTCCGCGTGCTGACCGCCCGCCTGGCGGCCGCCCAAGCCGGCGCCAGCGACAAGTTGAAAGTCGAGGGTGGAAGAACCAAGTAGCCAACATCCAGCGCAGACGACAGGGTGGGGATTTTGACTTCGAGTCTTGCGAAATGAGATCTCAAAAACCCCGCCGTGTCGCCAAAGACGTGACAACGACGGGGCACGCTTGGCGCCGTTCGCTAAGGAACGGACTTGCGTGCTCCGCGGTTCTGATTTGGTTTATTGCACTTTCTGCAGGCGGGCGATCAGCTTTTGGGCTAGATTCTCGTCTGATTCCGACCACAACAGCCTTCCTGTCGCGCGCGTGTTCTTCTCGGCTTTCATCGTGAACTCGACCAACTTGCCGACATTCTCCCGCACCCTGGTCTGCGTCTCTTCTGTGAGGTCGACGTTCTCCTGAAGAAACGGGGAGTCGAGTCCGAAGTCCACCTGCACGTGACCGGTCTGCTCCTGCGCGCCGTTGTCGAATTCTTCTCCCTGGACGATGAATTTCACCAGACTTGGGATGCGGCGCCATTCCCGCCCGGTTTCGTCCGGTGTCCAGAGATCCCAGTATGCGTCGAAAATATACGCGTAGTCGTCGTGAATTAAGTCGGCGGCAAGAGTCAGGGCTTCTTCCACGGCAATGCCCGGAGAAAAGCGGCGTTCCAGCACCGTCGGTTCATTCCACGACACGGGGTGCACGGCAATATAGGTGATTCCCGGACGCTGCGCAGAGAAAGGGAATTGCGACAAAACCGCCAACGCGTGCGGCAGCATGGCCGGCCCGGAGAAATCCGGAAACCACAGACTGAGATAGAGCGGATCGGGCATGGCAGCAGTTTCAGAACTTCTCTGATTGTACCCTGCCCTTAGCGGTGCCCGGACAGCGCGACTGGAGCGAGCAGCCTATCCTAAGCTTGTTTCGAAACTATCTTTGGAGGGGATGGCTTCAGCCATGCCGCTGAAGCTCCCTTACTGCAGCGGCTTCAGCCGCTGAGGGAGAAACTCGAAATCCATCGAGGCCACCTGATGCAGTCATTGCTCAATTGCTCGCCAACTCGTCGAGCAGGGCTCCGTTCGAGTCGAGCAGGCGGACGCGCAATGCCAGCAGGCCAGAGGCGTGAGTAGAACAGCTCAAACACGGATCATAGGCGCGGACAACGGCGGATACGCGGTTCAGCATGCCTTCATTCAGTTTGGCACCATCAATGAAATGTTCGGCGACCTGCTGCACGCTTCGTCCAATAGCCAGATTGTTGTGGCCGGTGGCGACGATCAGGTTGGCCCAGGTGATCGCTCCCTCTTCGTTCACTTTGTAATGGTGAATCAACGTTCCCCGCGGAGCCTCGATCATGCCGACGCCTTCAAGAGCGTTTACCCCGGCGCCGGCGCGAACGTGCGTGTCCAGAATTTGCGGATCGCTTAGAAGCATTTCAATTTTTTCCAGAGCGTAGACGATCTCGATCAGACGCGCGTAATGGTAGAGGAACGCGCTGTGGACCATCGTTCCAAAGCGCTGATGGAATTCCTTGAACTCGGCCTCGGCATGAGGAGTGCCGCAGGAATCGGCGGCGTTCAGGCGTGCCAAGGGGCCGACACGATAGACTCCTGCAGGAAATCCCTGCGGCTTGAAAAACGGCGCCTTCAGGTAGGACTCACGCAGGCTGGCCTCGCCGATCCACTGCGCGTAATCTTCCGCGGCGATTTGATCTTCGATGATGTCTCCGGCTGTGCTGCGGAAACGCAGGCCACCGTCATAGAGCTCCAGGTTTCCTTTTCGATCGACCAGGCCCGCGTACATGGTCGGAGCGGAACCGAAGAACTCAATTTCCTCTTTGTACTCGTCGAGCGTACCTTTGAAGAATCGCAGCGTGCGCTCGGCAATGGCATGAGCAGCGGGCAATTCAGAAAGAATCCGGTCCCGGATCGTGCTGGACAATGGTGCAGCTACGCCACCAGGAACGACCCACGAAGGATGCACGCGTTCCTGGGCCAGTCCCTCGACGATCAACAGCCCAAATTTGCGCAACTCGATGCCATCGCGAGCGAGTTCCGGATTAGCCGCGATGACTCCCAGAATGTTGCGCGAGGCCGCGTCTGAATCCATGCCGAGAAGAAAGTCGGGCGCGGAAAGATAGAAAAAACTCAAAGCGTGGGATTGCACGATCTGGGCGAAGTGAATCAGCTGGCGCAGTTTCCTGGCTGCGGGTGGGATACGCACGGCCATGATGGCGTCGCATGCTTTCGATGAAGCCAGCAGATGGCTTATAGGGCAGATGCCGCAGATGCGCGCGGTAATGCCGGGCATTTCGTAGAAGGGACGACCTTCAGTGAACTTCTCGAATCCGCGCACCTGGGTGACGTGAAATTGGGTTCCCGCAACATGACCCTGATCATCGAACTGGATGTCAATTTTGGCGTGGCCCTCGATGCGGCTCACGGGCTCGATTGTGATGCGCTTCATCGCAAGCTCCTTATCCGAATTTCACCTTGAAGTTGCCATCCGGTTTCTTGCCCTCCAGCAAGTCATTGATCACGCCGAGAATTGCTTTTGAGGGTGGAGGGCAACCGGGCAGGCAAATATCAACTTTTACGAACTCCCGTACCGGGCGAGCCTGCTTTAACAAAACCGGGACGCGATCGGAGGGAACGAGTTTTTTCTCTTCCGCTCCGTCCACGTAGACCCGTTGCAGGAGTTTCTGCACCGGAATCGAATTGCGCATTCCCGGAACATTGCCAGTAACGGCGCAGTCGCCCATGGAGATTAAAATCTGCGTGCGCTGTCGGATTTTCTGAATTTTCTCGAGATCATCCTGCGAACTGACCGCGCCCTCCACCAGCGTGACCGTCACATCTTCGGGAAACTCCTGCGCGTCGACCAACGGCCCATAGACCAGTTCGATCTTGCGGCTAAGCGAAATTATCGCGGTGTCCATGTCCAGCAGGGACATATGACAGCCGGAACAGCCGTCGAGCCAGACCGTGGCCACTTTCACCTTCTTCATGCCTGCACTCCTCTGCGGTGCACCAGTGAGGTCACAGCTTCAAGATTCTTTGTCATTTCCTCGACCGCGCGTCCCTTTTCCGCCAGAGCCCCCGTGGGGCAGGCCTGCACGCATTTGCCGCAACTGGTGCAGCTGGCGGCGTTACCCCATTTCTCGTTCAGCTCGCTGACAATGCGGGCGTGAATGCCGCGGGAAATGAGCTCCCACACTTGCGCACCCTCAAGCTCCGCGCAGACCCGCACGCAGCGCGTACAAAGAATGCAGCGGTTGTGATCCAGCACGAAACGCGGGTGAGACATGTCAAGCGAGAGCTTGGGAAAGTTGTAGGCAAGCTCAACGGTGCTGATGCCAAAAGCAGTTGCCATCGCCTGCAACTCGCAATGCCCATTGGACACGCACACCGCGCACACATGATTCCTTTCGATCAGAAGCAATTCGAGCGTGATTCGCCGATAGCGTGTCAGCCGCGGGGAATTGGTGATGACCGACATTCCTTCCTGGATCGGAGTGGTGCAGGCGGGGAATAGGCGCTCCGAACCGGAAACTTCCACCAGACAAATGCGGCACGCGCCGACTGGCGTTAGTCCTTCCAGGGCGCACAAGGTAGGAATGTACTTCTTGTTCGCCCGAGCCGCCTGCAGAATCGTCTGGCCCTCCAGAGCGCTGATCAATTCTCCGTCGATTCGGATGGATAGCTTCTTTTGCGGCAAGATTCACTCCTTTCCGCATCAGCTGACGCTGACTGCTTTCACATCGCAGCGCAGGCAGCGGCACGTCTCATCAAGCGCTTCCTCAGGGCTGAGTCCGGCCACGACCTCTGCATACGAGCGCACGCGAACCAGAGCTGCGAGAGAATGTCCGGAATGGCGCGGGTTTGCACTCGGCTCTTCCGGCGGTCTGCGGTCGTAATCAAACGCCGGATAGAGGCGCTGCCAGCGATCGCTTTCCATCAATTGCAGATCGATGTTGCGCGCCGCCTGTTTGCCGGAGGCCATCGCGTTGGAGACGTTGGAAGCTCCCGTTACCAGATCTCCGCCGGCAAAGAATTTCTGACGGCTGGTTTCCAGGGTGAAGCGGTTCACTTCCACGGTTCCGCTTTCCTTGAGGGCTAGCCCCGAAGCCCTGGCGAAATCGAGATCCACGGTTTCACCGACCGCGAAAATCACCGAATCGCAATCAAAACGCTGAATCTCATCGGTGGCAACGGGTTTTCTCCGTCCGGAAGAGTCGTATTCGCCTAGCCGCGTTTTTACGATCTCAATGGCGCGAACGTTGCCTTTGGCGTCTCCGATTACGCGATGCGGTGCGGCGAGGAACACGAACCGGGCTCCTTCCTCGCGGGCAGCGTGCGTTTCTTCTCCAATCGCTGGCATGTCTTTGCGTTCGCGGCGGTAGAAGACGGTTACTTCACAGCCTTTGCGCAGAGCGGTTCGCGCCGAATCGATGGCGGCATTTCCTCCGCCGATCACGGCGACGCGGCGCCCGAGACGGACTCCCTGGCCGGCAGCAACCGCCTCCAGAAAGTTGAGTGCCGGATAAACACCCGTCAACTCGGTGCCGGATTGATAAACCCAGGACTCCTTCCAGGTGCCGATCGAAAGAAAGACTGCGTCAAAATGCTCATCCAGGTCGTTGAGCGGCACGTCCACTCCCACTCGCGTGTTGAAGATGAAATTGACGCCCAGGCGTTCGATCAGTTCGATTTCTTTGTGCAGGATCAACTTGGGCAACCGATATTCCGGCAGAGCGAAGCGCAGCATTCCACCGGCTTCCGACTTGCTGTCGTAAATCGTGACATCGTGGCCGAGCATCGCCAGGTAAAAGGCTGCGGTCAGCCCGGCAGGACCCGCACCAACCACGGCGATTTTGCGGCCGGTAGCCTCCAGCTTGAGCGTCGAGATTGCCTGCACCATCGGTTCGTACTTGTCGGAGTCGTAAACCGAATCGGCGATGAAGCGATGCACCTCTCGCATGTTGACCGCCTGGTCGAGAGTTTGCCGGCGACAACGGCTGTCACAAGGATGCTGGCACACTCGCCCGGTGGTCGAGGGAAGAGGATTGTCGAGAATCACCGAAAGGAACGCTTCATCGATGCGATTCTCTTTGTAGAGCTCGAGGAATCGCGGAATGTTCATGTGCAGCGGGCAACTGTTTTCGCACGGAGACAGCGCCAGTTCCTGGCAGACTCCCGCCGCGCAGCGCTGCGAGACAATATGATCTTCGAACTCAGTGCGAAAATGACGCAGCGTCGTGAGCACGGGATTGGGCGCGGTTTGCCCCAGCCCGCAGAGGGAACAATCGCGGATGTAGCGGCTCAGTTCGTCCAGAATTTCCAGATGATGCGGATTGGCCGCGCCCTCTGTAATCCGGTTCAGGATGCGCAGGCATTTATCCAGACCCACCCGGCAGGGAATGCATTTTCCGCACGACTCGGAGTGAGTGAACTCGACAAAATAGCGGGCGACATCGACCATGCAGTTGTCTTCGTCCATCACGACCATGCCGCCCGAACCCATGATCGAGCCCAACTGCGCCAGGTTCTCGTAATCGACAGGTGTGTCGAACATCTCCTGCGGAATGCAGCCGCCGGAGGGTCCGCCGGTCTGAACTGCCTTGATTTGCCGTGCTTGGGCTCCTCCTTCGCCAATGTCGTAGATAAAAGTCTTGAGCGAAGTCCCCAGCGGCATCTCGACCAGTCCCGTGTTTTTCACCTTTCCGACGAGTGAAAAGACTTTCGTTCCCGCGCTCTTGGGGCTTCCAGTTTCGGTGAACCATGCCGGACCGCGCATCACAATCGGCGCGATGTTGTACCAGGTTTCGACGTTATTGATATTGGTGGGCTTGCCCCAAAGTCCCTTTTGCGCGGGGAATGGCGGCCGCGGACGTGGTCTGCCAGCCTCTCCCTCCAGCGACGCGATCAATGCCGTTTC
>JASHPL010000400.1 GCA_030038125.1 Candidatus Sulfotelmatobacter sp. | reverse complement strand
GGAAAAGCAAATCTCCGTGCTGTGGCACGATTCGATTCCTCCTGGGAACGGTGTGGTGAAATTCGAGGGGATCAACAAATCTCACTGATTGCTTCTCGATGATCGAATCCGAAATCGCCGGAGAACATTAAATATGCCGGCCTTGTCAGAATGTGATCCGCAAGGCAAACTGCAGAACCCGCGGCATGTGCGCTTGCGTCGCGTAAAGAAAGCCTTGTGTCCCAACGTAGTTGTCGAGCTGAGACCACTGCGGGTGATTGAAGATGTTGAAACCCTCTGCGCGGAACTGCATTTGGATCCTCTCCGTCGGCTTAAAGATTTTGTATACCGACATGTCGAAGTTGGTGCGGTAGGGATTCGTAAGGCTGTTGCGGCCGGAGTCCCCGAATGTCAAGCCTTGCGGTTGCTCGAAAGCACAGGGATTGTAGATTCTGAGGCCAACGACTCCTGGAGAATACGCACAATTGGGTATTCCACGAGGGTTGCCGATGCGGTCGGCGTAGGAACCGTTGGAAGAAACACCGTCAGCTACTCCGGCATTGTCGCCGAAAATTCCGTCGATGACTGAAAACGGATCTCCACTTTGCGACGTCATGATGCCTGCAAACTGCCATCCACCAAAAAATGTGTGAGTCAATCCCTTCCCGGGGAAAAAAGGCAGGTCGTAGGTCCAGGCGACGGTGAGAATGTGCCGCTGGTCGTAGTTGGAGCTTGAGTAGTTGCTGTGAATGTCGTAGGAATTCACGAAATTGCCGTCGACATTATCTGAGGAGTCGTCCAAAGAGTGGCTGTAGGTGTAGGCCACGTCGAGCGTAAGCGGACCGTTCGTTTTCCGCAGCGAGAATTGCAGAGCGTTATAGTTCGAGTTTGCTTCCGGTTCCACGCGCTGAACGGTCCCCACGCCGTAGAAAGGACGGAAGGGATCGGGATCGTTGCCGCACGCGACCGACAAGTTGATCGCAGGTTGACCGGTGATCGTTTGACCATTCACCACGAAAGTGGGTTGAAGAACCGTGCCGCCCTGCGTATTGCAGACTCCGATCGTGAGCGGCTCGCCGGGCTGAAACGGATTTTCCGACGCCGGCAGTGAGTGCAATGCGTTGTCTTCATGCTGCAACGTCAGGTGCGTACCCTTTGCGCCCACGTAGGCAATCGTCGCCACCGTGTTCTTGATCAAATCGCGCTGAATGTCGAGATTCCACTGCTGCACATACGGCCATTGCACAGCGTTGGGAATCGAGACGTTTACCAAAGGGAAGAGCAGTCCCTGTCCCCCAATATTTGTGTAGCCTGTCACATCATATTGAGTTGGCGAGATTACTGGCGGAGGAGTTCCCTCCAGATTTTCGGCATTGCCCTCCATTCCGTTGGTGTGTTCAAAGAAAATTCCGTAACCGCCGCGAATCGCCATTTTGCCGTTGCCCAGCGGATCCCAGGCGAAGCCGAGGCGCGGCGCCGGATTAAACAAATGTCCTTTCAGGCAGCCGCGGGGCACTCCGTCCACGCCACATTGCACGATGCCGTCAAGAGCGTTTCCAGTGCCGGGAATCAGCGCGCCCACCTGGCCGGTCACACTACCGTCAGCATCGATTTGTGGAGCAGTGCTGGCACTGTATGCAGCCGGGTCCCAGTTGCCGACGAGGTGATGCTTCTCCCAAAAAGTGCCGAACAAACTCACGCGGACGCCAAGATTCAATGTAAGGTTTTTTAAGGCGTGGAAATCGTCCTGGAAGAACGGCTCAAACATTTTGTAGTTGATGTGGTATTTGGGTTGCGCGTTGGCCTGCGTGTAGCTAGCAATATTGCCCATCAACATATCGGCCAAGGCGTTGCCCGTAGTAACGGCGCTTGCTGTTGTATCGAACGCGAGATCGCCGCTCAGGTCCGTGAAGGCAAACTCATTCTTCTCGGCATTGACGAAGTATCCGCCAAATACCAGCTTGTGCTTGCCCAGGCTCTTCGTAACATTATCGCGGTAGGTGAATGTGGGGTTGGAATTTGACCAGGGGAATGCGGTCGGGCCCTCGCAGAAGCCGCCGCCATAGGCGCCGTTTGTGCTTAGGCAAATGTCAGGAAGTTTCCCACCGAAATTGGGAAACAGGCCGGTCATGGTGAAATTGGGCCCGCGCGTCCAAGTTGAAGGATTCGTGTTTGTGATCGAGAGATGATCGGTGGTGTAGCTGGCGACGAATTCGTTCAGTAGCGTCGGTGAGATTGTCGCTGAGAGTTTCGCCACCATTTCTACGCCCGGGCCGACGAAGTGCGATTGAATCGTCGGGAAATTCTCGCCGGAAAAAGTCACGATCGCATTGATCGTGTCCCAGGAGTCGTGAATGGCGCGAAAGGTCGCGCGCACTCTGGGATTGAAGTCATGGTCGATGCGAACCATTTCCTCCAGCCAGTGCGTCGGTTGCGGTACAGATTCAGAAAAAAGTGCCTGGCCATCCAAACTCGTCGTTGGTTCCGGGATCATGGCGAGCAAGGCCTGACCATTGGGATCGATGAACGGGATTTGATTGTTGGGAAAGGGATTTCCAGTAGCCGGATTGTACGGGCAATCGGTGGGATTGGGATTTATCGGTGCGCACTGATCGCTGAAGTTCCCCTGGCGATCCGCGAGCGAGGGTACGAAATTAAAGAAGCTATAAGGCACCACCTCGCGACGCCAATTCATGAGAAAAAAGAAAAACGTGTGATCCTTCCGAATGGGCCCGCCGACGCTGTAACCGAAGTCGTGTTTGTGATAGCCGGCTACCGGCGTTCCCGGCAGATCGAAATAGTTGTGGGCGTTGAAGGCTTCGTTGCGCGCGAACTCCCAGACTGAACCGTGAAACTGGTTGGTGCCCGATTTGGTTTCGACTTCGACCGTCCCCGATCCGTTCCTGCCGTATTGCGCGCCATAGTTCGAGGTGAGCACCTGTACCTCGGCAATGCCTTCAACACTGGGATAGACATTGATCGAGAAATTGCTGCCGTTGTCCAGCATGTCGCCGCCATCGACTTCCCAGTTGTTGTATTCCGTGCGGCCGCCGTTCACGCTGTAGTTGACGTTTCCGGCCGCTCCAACCACGCCCTCGTCTTGCCCGGTCTGATTGCTGACGCCGGGAACCAGCGTGATGAGCTGCGTGAAGTTGCGGCCATTGAGCTGGAGATTAATGAGTTCGTTGCTGGTAATCGTTCCGCCAAGCTCCGAGGATTGAGTGTTTACCGTCGCGAGACCCTCACCCTGCACCGTAATTTCTTCGTGAGCGTCTCCAACCTGGAGGGTTATATCAACACGCGCATCTTGGGCCACGCGCAGGGTGATCTTTTCGGCGCGATATTTACGAAACCCAGCGGCACTTACGGTCAGATCATAGTTTCCGGGAACGAGAGCCGCGGCGACGTATTCGCCTGCGGAATTACTGGCCAGGTTGCGGACTATTTCCGTTGCCCTATTCTCGATCTCGATCTTCGCGCCTACGACCGCGGCGCCTGTTGCATCTCGTACCGTGCCCGTGAGCGATGCGGTATCCTGACCCGCGGCGAGAGCGGCCAAGAACAGCATCAGTCCTCCCAGAATCCAATGAATGCCGGTGGCGGTTTTCATAAGTTACCTCGGTACAGAGTTCGTTCCTTCAAGTTCCGGTTGCTCTTTCCGAAGCGACTGCGCAGGGTCGGTCGGTGACCTTTTTGGACGAACCGTCGAGCGACGTCAATTGCAAGTCCAAAACCGTGTTCTTAATTCCAGTCGGGGCGGTGGAGGCTCGAACCACGAGTTCTGTCGGCAGGTGGTACTGGGCTCCCCGGTGGCCCTTGAGCTTCAACATCCTGGTTAGGGCCTGAAAGGCGATTTTGCCCAGCCGCTCGCGAGGGACGCGGATGGTGGTCAGTGGCGGGCGCGCAAGGAACGAGAACGCGATGTCATCGATGCCAATCACCGAGACATCTTGCGGAACACGGACTTTGGCCTGCTCCAATGCATTCATCGCACCCATCGCAATCAGATCGCTTCCACAAAAAACCACGGTAGGGATTTGCGGCTGGGAAAGAATCGTTTGCACCGCAGCGGCGCCGGCGTCGACGCGATAGTTGCAATCCAGAACGGGAAATGGACTTATGCCGCGCTGGCTTAGGCCCGACACCAACGCCTTTTTGATGGTGATCGCGGTACGGTTCTCCCCGGGGCCGGCGATGACCGCTGCGCGTGTATGTCCAAGAGACACGATGTGTTCAATCGCCTGCGAAATTCCGTACTGGTAATCGATGGAGATATTGCTGACGAACGGCAGCGGTGGCCCGAGGTTGCAATTCACGACGCCGATTCCCGCGGCGGTAAGCTGCGAGCTTACGCTCTGGTCCAGCGAGGAAGTCACGATGGCAACACCGCGAACGTCGCTTTCGATCAGCTTGCGGACAACCATCTGGATGCGGGTTGCGTTGTATTCCGTATTGCACAGCAGTACGTCAAAGTTACGCTCCCAGGCAGCGGCCTGGAATCCCCGAATGATTTCCGGAAAATAAGGATTGGCGATCTCAGAAAGGACGAGGCCAAACAAATCACTCCGTCCCGTCGCCAAACGGCGAGCGTGAACGTTCTTGATGTAGTTGAGCTGGCGGACCACTTCCAGCACACGCTTCGCGGTCTTGGGAGCAATGTAAGAAGTCTTGTTGAGGACACGCGAGACCGTGGCGGGAGAGACACCTGCTCGTCTCGCGACTTCTTTCATGGTGTATCCCATGAGAATTTTCTCTTGCACCGACTTCCGCAGATGATTCAGAAACCGGTTTCTTGATCGGCAAGGGTATCACAATCTCACGATTGGTCAGTTATTGAAAATAAAGCTCTTGACAAGACATGGACAAGCAGAATAGAAATCTGAAACCGATTTCTGAAATCGATTTCACGTGATCCAACTCTGCAAGTCCTCGTGTTTCATTTTTTTTCTTTTATTATTACCCCTCATTCCTCGCACAGCCGCTTCTGACTCGCCCACGGCACTTGCCGATGCCGCGAAGCCTTTTCTTGGACGCTGGGATCTGACCCTTAGGTCTGCCGACAAGGAATATCCTTCCTGGCTGGAACTCACTGAACAAAATGGCCAACTGAAGGCGAATTTTGTGAGCCGATGGGGAAATGCCCGCCCTCTGCCTCAGGCTGAAATCTCGGACGGAGTCCTCACTTTCGTATCGCCCAAGGCAGACGAGGAGCGGAAAGACGATATGGTGTTTCACGGACGATTCAAAGGCGCCATTCTGAGCGGCGCCACGACCGGCCCTGATGGTGATCCGTGGACGTGGACGGGAGAGCGAGCCCCCAGTCTGCACCGAAGCGGCACACCGAAGTGGGGCAGACCCGTGGAGCTCTTCAATGGCAAGGATTTAACTGGCTGGCATCTCTCTAGCCCCGATCCGGCACATCCGTGGACGGTGGTGGATGGAACACTGGTCAGCCCCGGCGAGGGCCCCGAGATCATCAACGATTCGAAATTTGAAGATTTCAAGTTGCAGGTCGAGTTTAACTGCGGAGCAAATGCCAACAGCGGACTCTATCTACGTGGCCGCTACGAGGTTCAGGTGGAAGATGATTCCATACAAGAACCGCCCAGCCATCACATGGGAGGCGTGTACGGTTTTACCGCTCCATCACCGGAGATGCCGCGCCGGCCGGGGGAGTGGCAGACGTTTGATATCACGCTGATTGGACGAAATGTCACCGTGGTCCAGAATGGCAAGACCATTATCGATAACCAGGAGATTCCCGGCATCACTGGCGGCGCACTGGACAGCCACGAAGGACTGCCCGGCCCGATCTATCTGCAAGGAAGCGAGAAAGGCCATGTCGCCTATCGCAAGATCACTCTGACCCCGGCTTTGAACAAGAAGTAGAGATTGGATCTGAATTCGGAAAGCGCTTCCCTTGCAGAATGCCGCTGAGACGTATGACTCGATTCCTAACTATGTAAGAAGGGCGCTGGTTGAGCATCGAGGAGAACATGAGACCAAGTAATCTATCACGGCGCAAATTCTTAGGGCTGAGCGCAGCGGCAGGGGCGACCTTGTCCACGAAAAGTATCTTGCTCCGGCCCGAACCGCTACAGGCCTCGCCGCGTCCGGTCGCACCCAGCGATCGGGTTCGCTTCGGAATGATTGGAGTTGGCATGCAGGGATCGCAACTGCTGGCCCAGTCAATCGAGCTACCGGGCATCGAGTGCGTCGCAGCCTGCGATCTTTACGACCAGCGCCAAAAGCTGGCTCGGGAGATTACCGGAAAGGACGATCTTACTGTTACGCGGCGCTATTACCAGCTTTTGGAAAACAAGGAAATCGACTGCATCGTGGCAGCGGTACCCGATCACTGGCACAAGCAGGTGGTGGTGGATGCGGTGAACGCCGGCAAGGACATTTACTGCGAAAAGCCAATGTCGCACAGTCCAGCTGACGGAATTGTCATGGTCAATGCCGCGAAGAAAACCGGCCGCATCGTGCAGATTGGATCGCAGCGCGTCAGTTCTCTGATCTGTAAGAAAGCGAAAGAAATCATTGCGCAAGGGATGGTTGGCGATGTAGTTCTGGTCGAAGGATGGCTGGGGCGCAACGATCCGACTGGAGCGTGGGAGTACCCGATACCGCCGGGCCTTTCTCCGCATAACCTCGACTGGGAGGCGTGGCAGGGCACGGTCCCGAAACGCGCATTCGATGCCGAGATATTTTCGCGTTGGCGCTGCTGGAAGGAGTACGGCACGGGTCTTGCGGGCGATCTGCTCGTACACCTGGTCAGCGGAATGATGTTCATGTTAGGGATCAACGAGCCTCCGAAACAGGCAGCATCCGTGGGCGGAATTTTACGTTGGAAAGACGGACGCAATATGCCGGACGTGCAGGCGACAGTCTTCTACTATGGCGATCTTCCGGTCTACATGCGCCTCAATC
>JASHPL010000399.1 GCA_030038125.1 Candidatus Sulfotelmatobacter sp. | reverse complement strand
TACCAACTGTTGCGGTCTCCCAGATCCAATCCGATCGTCAGTTTCTGCTGCATGGAAAAATTCCTGCTCTCGATCGTCGCTGCAGTGCTAACCTTCTTCATTGCCGGTCTCCTTTATCTCTTGTGCCTTGAGCACGTCGATAACTTGGGAGCGTACTCCGCATCCCGTCCGGAGACCGGCTCTTCTCATCCCATCTGTTTACGTCAATTCACTCACGTTGTAGATTAATCTGACATCGGGGACTCGTATGAATGGCGAAAGTCCGGCAATTTTTGATTGCCATCAGCACTTCTACGATGCAAGCCGTTTTCGCTACCCTGTTTTCGAGACACGCAGTGTGGGCTTCGAGGCTCTGTTCGGCGACTACCGTCGCCTGCCAAGAGTGTATCTTCCCGAGGATTATGCAAGGGACGCCGAAGGACTGAATGTCGTCCATACGGTTTGGGCTGAGTTCATCTCCGATGACCCCGTCGCAGAGGTTCGATGGGCCAACCAACTTGCGGAGTCGACTAGTCGTCCCAACGGCATAATCGCTAGCGTCGATTTCCTCGATTCAGCGTTGAATCGACTCCTGGAAGAGCAGGCTGCAATTGGGCGTGTTCGGTGCGTCCGGCAACACCTAGGTTGGCACCCCAGAAATTCAGCGTTACGGTTTGCGGTTCGGCCCGATCTCCTGTCTGATAGTGTCTGGCAGAGCAAGATCGCGGCTCTTCGTGGATATGGACTTATCTGCGAACTGGAAGTCTTTAGTTCCCAGCTACAGGACCTTGTGCCAGTAGCTGTCGCATACCCCGACATACAGTTCGTACTGCCCGTCATGGGTTGGCCTCTCGATCTGACGAACGATGGTTTCAAAGATTGGAGAGCCGCTATCGCCGCCCTTAGTGCCTGTTCGAATGTCGCGGTGAAGATCTTTGCGCTGGAATGCATCTTCGGAATTCACTGGACCACTGCGCAGGTGCGACCGTGGATCCTGGAGACAATCGAACTGTTCGGTCCCGCACGCTGCATGCTGGCCAGTCATATGCCACTATGCTCCCTGGCCTGCACCATGCAGCAACTTTATGCTGCTTACTTCGAGATCATCACGCACTTCAGTGCCTTCGAGAAGTCTCAACTCCTCCACGATACAGCTGCGAAGGTCTATCGAATATGATGAACGGGCCGGGCCGACCCCGCCAACCAATGTCAGTCCACTATGATTGGTCCGCCGTAAAAAGGGTGCATGCTGGAGCTTTAATAACGTCGGACGTTGCTGTACTTGAAGAAATTGTGCCTTTGCTCCCTGACCGAATCCTCATACGATTTCTGGGATGGGCGTTCGACGACGATTGTCTTCTGCGCGCGCAACCTCTCATTTTCCGCTTCTAGTGTGAGCACTCGTTTTTCGAGCTCTGCAATTTTTCTTTTCAATGCATTCACATCGGATGACTGTTCACGCTGTTTACGAGATGTAGGAGCTACGACGGCCTCATCGGTAGTATTAGCAGCCAAATTGCACTCTCTCATCTCTCGCTGGCGCTCTTCAAGGTTCTTCATAGATATAGCCCCTGCAAATATTAGACTCGCGAATCGCTGTAAGGGGAAGGGAGGCGAAGTCGGGGCGGGGGTGCATATTCCCTCCCTTTGTGTTCTCACCCCGCTCCCGGTTTGACCCTCCTTTTCTCGCGACTGTAAGATCAGCAATTAGCCTTTCGCGATTAGCATCTGGCCTCCCGGCTCCCCGCAAAAAGTGGAATGGCGGTCTGCTACCTGCTAATGGCTAACTGCTGATTGCTCTCTATGCTCCGCGAACTGCCCAAAGCGTACGAGCCTGGCGCGATCGAATCGCGATGGGCCGAATACTGGATCAAGGAGAAACTTTTCTCCGTTCCCACGCCTCCGCCCGGCGAAACTCGCCCCGTCTTCACGCTCCTTCTACCACCACCGAACGTCACCGGTCGCCTGCACATGGGCCACATGCTCAACCAGACGCAAATGGACATCATCGTGCGCTGGCATCGCATGCGCGGTTTCATCACCCTCTGGCTTCCCGGAACCGACCACGCCGGCATCGCCACGCAAATGATGGTCGAGAAGCAGCTCGAGAGAGAAGGAAAGAAGCGTAAGGACCTTGGCCGCGAGAAATTTATCGAGCGCGTCTGGGAATGGAAGAACGAATATGGCGGCGCAATTCTCGACCAGATGAAGCGCCTCGGAGCGTCGGTCGATTGGGACCGCGAATACTTCACCATGGACGAAAATCTCTCGCACGCGGTCCGCGAAGTCTTCGTCCGACTGTATGAAGAAGGACTCGTCTATCGCGGTAATTACATCGTCAACTGGTGCCCGTGGCACGAGACTGCCATCTCCGATCTCGAAGTCAAGCACGAGGAAGTGCAAGGCAAGCTGTGGGAGATTCGCTATCCGGTGGTGGGTTCAAATGAATTCATCACGGTCGCGACCACGCGCCCCGAAACGATGCTGGGCGATACGGCGATCGCCGTGAACGCGAAAGACGAGCGCTACACGCATCTGCATGGCAAAAAGGTTCTGCTGCCGTTGATGAATCGCGAGATCCCCATCATTACCGACGAACTCGCGCAGCCGGAGTTCGGCACGGGCGCGGTGAAGGTCACGCCCGCGCATGACCCCAACGACTTCGAAGCCGGCAAGCGCCACAACCTGCCTCAAATTAACGTGATGGACGAGCGCGCGCATATGAACGCGAACGCGGGTCCATATGCGGGATTGGATCGCTTCGAAGCGCGAAAGCGCGTGCTGCACGATCTGCGCGAGCAGGGATTTCTGGTCGGCGAGAAGGATTACACACTCGCCATCGGCAAGTGCGACCGCTGCGGCACGATTATCGAGCCGCGTCTCTCCGAGCAGTGGTTCGTGAAAATTCAGCCGCTGGCCGATCGCGCCAAAGAAGCCGTCCAGAGCGGCGAGATCACCATCGTCCCCGACAACTACCGCCAGATTTACTTAAATTGGATGAACAACATCCACGACTGGTGCGTTTCGCGCCAGTTGTGGTGGGGACACCGCATTCCCGCGTGGACCTGCGCCAATCCCAATTGCAAAGAAGTGATCGTCGCCCGCGAGGCGCCGGCAAAATGCCCAAAATGCGGAGGTAAGGTCGAGCAGGTTTCCGACGTTCTCGATACCTGGTTCTCTTCGGGCTTGTTGCCGTTCACAACGCTCGGCTGGCCCGAGAAGACGCGCGATCAGGAAGTCTTCTATCCCACGACGCTGCTGATCACCGCGTATGAAATTCTGTTCTTCTGGGTCGCGCGCATGATCATGTTCGGCAGCCACTTCATGCAGGGCCACCATCAGGACGCGGCAATCAAGAAAGCCAGCGGCTGGACGGACAAAAAGAATGACAGTGTGCCCTTCCGTCAGGTCTACATTCACTCTTTAGTGCGCGACGCGGAGCGCCAGAAGATGTCGAAGACCAAGGGTAACGTGGTCGATCCTTTGGACGTGATCGAGCGCTTCGGCACCGACGCGACCCGGTTCACTTTAGCCGCCATGGCCGCGCCCGGAACAGATATTGCATTCAACGAGAGCCGGACCGATGGCTATCGGGCGTTCGCCAACAAAATCTGGAATGCGGCCCGGTTCATGTTCATGAACGTGGATCGGATTGGCTTCGTGTGGGACGGGTTTCCAGACCCGGTCGTGCCGGGTCAAGGTCCCGACGGGACAGCCGAGGGCGGCTGTCCCCACACAGGCATCGCGGGCTTCACTTCCGTCAAGCTCGAAGATCGCTGGATTCTCTCGCGCTTCAATCGCGTTGCAGCGGATGTGAACGATGCGCTCGAAACTTATCGCTTTCACGAGGCCGCAAATCGCATCTACGACTTCTTTTGGGGCGAATTCTGCGACTGGTATATCGAGCTCATCAAGCCGCGGCTGAATTTCGAAGAAGGCGGAGATAAGAGCGTGGCACAAACCGCCTGCGCCAATCTGGTCAGCCTCTTCGACGCCGCACTGCGCCTGCTGCATCCGGTCATGCCGTTTATCACGGAAGAAATCTGGCAAGCTCTTTGGGAAGGGAAGGCTCCGTCGAAGTCGATCGCGCTTGCAGCCTATCCGCAAGCGGATGAGAAGCAGTTCGATCTCGCTGCGGAAACCGACATGGCGATCCTGCAGGACCTGATCGTCAGCGTGCGCAATCTGCGCGCCGAACTGAAGATCGAACCGAAGCTGAAGTTGCCAATCGAAGTCTTTGTGCACGAACCTGAAATCGCGAGGTTGATCGAACAGAATCGCGGTGCAGTCGAACGCCTGGCGACTGTCGAGAAGATCACATTTGTGCAGAATTCGCTCGCCAAACTGCCTGGCGTGCGGGGCACCGCGCGCTTCGATGTCCACGTGATCTACGAGCGCAAGATCGACGTCTCGGCGGAATGCGAACGCCTGAAAAAAGAGCTGGAGAAAATCGAAAAAGGGATCATCGGCGCGCAAAAGCAACTCGGCAACCCGCAGTTTTTGGCCAAAGCTCCTATGAATGTCGTGGAAAATTTACGTCGGCAAGAGCAGGAGTTGGGGATTCTGAAAGAAAAGGCGCTGGACAAGATGAGAGAGCTCGCCTGCCCTTGAACTACTCAACATTCCCCATCCGGGAATTTCTCACCAATAATAGTGACTTCGTGCTGGGCGTCACATCGCTTCAGGACTTGCTCTCATAAACTCGCATTTACCTGAATGCTTCCTGGCGCAGTAACACGAACGCTGATCCGGGCCCTGGACAGGCTCGCGAACCATCTCCCCGCGTCTGACAAGTGCCCGCCGCATCTGCGGACTGGGCGGCGGGGCGAAGAAGATGCTTACTTCCATCTGCGCAAGCTGGGCTATGTGATGGTGGCTCGAAATTTTCGCTCGCCACGCTGCCACGGAGAAATTGATCTGATTGGCTGGGATGGTGATGTTCTTTGTTTCATAGAGGTTAAGACACGCACGTCGCGCGAGGTCAAGCCTGCCGAGGCGGCCGTCGACCGCTATAAGAGGCGGGAAGTGGCGGAAGTCGCCCGAGATTATCGACGAAAGCTGCCACCATCGTGCCAGTGGAGATTCGATATCGTCAGCGTATACTATCACAGTCATCCGTCCCACCCACAGATCGAACTATTTCGAAACGCCTCCTTGGCGGCGTAGAATACAAAGTTTGCACTCCTTATTGAAAGGATTTAGTAGGTGCCGGAACTAAGAAAAGATCCGATCGTTGGACGCTGGGTGATTATTTCAACCGACCGCGCGAAGCGCCCAACCGATTTTGTCCGCGAAAACATGAAAATCAAAGGGGGCTTCTGCCCCTTTTGCTATGGAAACGAAAGTAAGACCCCCCCCGAAATTCAGGCGTATCGTCCCAATCCCAACGGCGGGCCGGCCCCGGGACGGGATACACCGGGATGGACGGTGCGAGTTGTGCCCAACAAGTTCCCGGCCCTGGGAATCGAGGGCAACCTGAACCGGCAGGCTGAGGGCATGTTTGATCGCATGAATGGTATCGGAGCGCATGAGGTCATCGTTGAAACACCCGATCACACGGCCAGCCTCGCCACTCTGCCTCCCAAGCGAATTGAAGATGTTTTGTGGACCTTCCGCGACCGCATACTCGATCTCAAGAAAGACCGGCGGTTCAAGTACATTCTGATCTTCAAAAATCACGGAGAAGCGGCAGGAGCGTCGCTGGAGCACGCGCACTCGCAATTGATCGCATTGCCCATTCTTCCCATCAACGTGGTTCAGGAACTCGAGGGGGCGAAGCAATACTTCCTTTATAAAGAGCGCTGTGTGTTTTGCGACATCATTCGGCAGGAAATGGATAGCGGGATCCGCGTGGTCTCGGAAAACGAAAACTTTGTCACACTCGCGCCCTATGCTCCACGGTTTCCCTTCGAAACCTGGATTCTGCCCAAGCAGCACGAATCGGCGTTCGAGAA
>JASHPL010000398.1 GCA_030038125.1 Candidatus Sulfotelmatobacter sp. | reverse complement strand
ACGCAATAGCTGAACAGCATTACGGCCAGGATGAACCAGGGTGCACTCTTCCCGATGACTTTCTCTGCATCGCCACCTGCGTAATACGCAGAGGATGCCAAATCGGAGAGAACGATCGCCGAAGCTCGCCAGAAGGAGATGAAGGTCAGCATCACCGTGGTGGCGACGAAGACCTTGATTGCGGGCCGGGAACCTTGAACGGACGTAGCCATTCGTATAAAGCATCGAAGATAGCGGCAAGCGAAAAGCGCGTCAAATCGGGCGTGCACCGAGCCTGATCGCATTCCGACCTGCGACTCGCCTCAACCTTGTTGGCCTTCGACCAAAACGGTCCGTGCGATGCCCAACCGCGTGATGCACTTAGCCCTGAAATTCAGTTCTTGCACCACGGACCCATACTGAGTCGTATCAAAGTGCGCCATCATCAACAGCCGGACGTTTCCTTCCGCGCGATCAATGCAGGAACTCGTCACGGCTTGGAAGCTGTTGCGGAAGCGGGGACGTTAAGGCTGGAGCGGTTTGCGGATCAGAGCCTGGCGCAGAAAGGAAGGCACGCAAAGGAGGATTCGCTGTTTGGCTCTGCGTGCCTTTTTTCCCCAGCCTTCCCCGGGCGCTCGTGAGAGTGGACGCCCGTTCGGGCGAGGGATTCCACCATGCGGAACTAATCCTCTGAGTTGCGAGACCCCTTCAGGACGGAGGTGCGTCAACTTGCATGGCGCACATTGGCGCAATCAACTCACAAGTGCACTAACATCGAATCTCACGCTTCACGTTGCGGGCAAGCCCCTTGCTTCCATCTCTCTCCGGGATTGGGGAGTTAGAGGCAAGGTGCCGCGAGTGGCGTTCCAGCTTCTACTGAATCACCTTCTGCTTAACCTCCGCGATGTGCTCCTCAGCCTCAACAATCAGCGCGTCGAACATCTCGCGGCCCGGACTGTTGGGCAGCAATCCGCGAACCTGCTTGAGACCCCGGAGAAAACCTGGCGGCCCGCTCTCACATCTGCATGCGCCAAGATGCGCCATTCCGATAATTTTCAGTTGTCTGTAGTGCTTGAGAACGCCCTTTTGGCACCTAAGAATCCGTCTGTGTCTCCTCATGAACGCCACTTCGTCATTTGAACAAAAAATGATGGAATTGTGTCGTCGGATCAGTGTTTGCGACACTGAGGAAGAAGCCATTCAACTCGCCCAGCGATTGCGAGAGTTGCTTCATGATCGAACCGAACACGTCAGACGAAACGGACTCAGCCAGCCGGTTGAAAAATAACCATCTGTGAATGGTACACACACTCGCGTGAATGGCGGAGTTGCCGGGTGTAGTGCGCTGCGTGACGCTGAAGTGTGCTGGGGATGCGCAACATTCTCTCATTATTTCGCAGCTTTCTTCGCAGCTTTGACTTTTGCCCATCTTGCTCGTTGCGCAGCGGACGTTTGCATATCGGCTTCCCGGGAGGGAAAACGATTCAGGTTGCACAGGGGAGCCGACCGTTACCCAGGTGAAGCGGGCAGCATGCCGACGATTCAGGGCCATACGTGTTCGTCCTATCGATGCGAGAACCCACTTCTACTTGATTCGTGCAGCCTTCAAAGCTGCGGCTACCTGCGTGATGCGAGCACCCTGGTGCTTTGCAATCTCAAGATCCTCGGCTGTGAGCGGAGCGGTATTCTGCCACTTGAACGACTTCCACAACTGGACACGTCAGTGCGCCGCAGAATGGGTTGCTTCGGTCGAGCCCGGAGAGGAAGAAGAGAGCAGGTTGAACACCTATTCCGGGATGAGGCCCGCTAGGATCAGTTCTCCGCGCAGTGTAGAAGAATCTTTGAACACTACCCCGGACATACGAAGATCGACAGCCGTCTTTACGTTTTCAGCGCGATCATCAATATAGATCGCGTGACTCGGATCGATTTCAAACGTTTCAAGAAAAATCTCAAAGATGCGCCGGTTTGGCTTGAGCACCTTTACCTCCCCAGAAAGCATCACCCCGTTGAACCATTTGAGGAATTCGAACCGGGCAAGAGCGAAAGGGAAGGTCTCAGCCGACCAGTTGCTAAGTGCATAGATCGGAACGCTACGTAGCCGCAGTTCCCTGAGAATTTCGACCGTTCCTGGGATCTCTCCCCCGAGCATTTCGTCATAGCGTTGGAACCATGCATCAATTAAATCTGCCTTATCGGGGTGAAGCTGCTTGAGAGATGCACTACCTTCCGCGAATGACCGGCCCGCGTCCTGCTTCTCATTCCACGACGACGTACAGACGGTGGAAAGGAAGCATTCCATGGCTGTTTCGTCATTATTGAACAACTTGCGGTACAGGTAACGCGGATTCCAGTCGATTATCACTCCGCCTAGATCAAAGATCACTGTGCAACTGTTCATGATTGACTGCACGCAGTCCTGATTTTACCTCTACGCGGATGTCCGCTCTCCCACAAAGCGAAAGGCCTGCCTCGATAAAGAACAAGCTATTGCGTTTGAAGTGCGGGCGAGTGACGCGCCCTTTCTCGTTTTGCTGGCAGAAGCGCTAACAGGACGAATCCGATCACAAGGAATATGATCACATCGGTAAAGTTCCTGTGGACGCCGTGATTCCACGCTTCCACGGTTTGTATAGTCATCACCGTGCCATGGGAGATGTGCCACCAAGCTGCTAGAGCGATCATCGAGCGATGCTCAGATGGTCTCCTTGCGGCCATGAGTAGAAAGACCCCGATCGGAATAAAGAAGCTCAGAAACATCGGCTCGGTCTCATTCCTCTGCTCCAAGAGCCAGCTGGAATGCCGCAGATCCAAGTATAGAAAATAAATTGTGGCCAGATTCAACAAACCCACGATCACCAGGACGATCTGTGTTAGACGTTCTCTTTTCATATTGACCTCATTTCGGGCCGCTTGGGCGAATTGCGCGTATTGCGGACAGCAACTTCCCGAGCCGGCGACGCGAACTACACAAGATCCCTCTGTGGCGACGTGACGCCGTGCGCCTTCGCGATTTGCGGTCCGAGATTGACTGGTTTCGCTTCCGGTGTTTGTTCGACGCTGGTGAATTGATGCTTGACGAAAAACAGGCGATTTCACGCTTTGAGCTGCAAAGTGGATTTTGAGCATAGTCGAGATTTATCGTCAACTGACACTTTGAGGCGTTGCCAATTCCTATTCTTTGTTGACTTGACTTACCTCCGCTCGACAGATACTTCACGAAGCTGAAGCGAGAAACATGCTGACGATTGGCCTTGATAAAATGACGTGTGCCACTCGGCAGACTCGTTATCCTCGCCGTTGTCTTCCTAATGACCAGCAGTGTCAGTGTGGTCACGGGCAGTACTTCTCTAATCACAGTTCCGGTTCTCATAGCATTCGGGGTTGAGCCGCACATCGCAGTAGCAACGAATATGATGGCACTTGTCTTCATGAGTACTGGCGGATCACTGCCATTCGCAAAACGAGGTGTTATCGAGCGTCGCCTTCTGCCTTTGGCGGTGACTCTGACAGTCGTCGGCTCCGCCATTGGTGCCCTTCTACTGCTTAGCGTTCCGACAGAGGCCCTGCAACTAACAATCGCTGTCGCAATGATTGCAGTCGCAGTCTTCTCGGTCACGCGACGGGACCAAGGGACGAATCAACGACCTGTGTCAACCGGGAGCCGAGCGGGCGGATACGTTGCGACCTTGGTCCTTGCCGTCTATGGCGGTTTTTTTAGCGGCGGGTATGTCACGATGCTGACTGCGGCCTTTGTCCTATTGTTCGGGTTGACGTTCCTTGGTGCAGTCGCAACGACGAAAGTGATCAACGTTTTTTCATCACTCGTGGCAACAGCAATATTCGCATGGCGTGGAATCGTTGATTACAAACTCGGCCTCATGCTTGGGGTAACTATGTTCGTTGGTGCAGTCGTAGGAGGGCAAATTGCAATGCGATTGTCAGCCGTGTGGCTCCGGCGGGTCTTTCTCATCGCGGTCGTCGGACTCGCAGCAAAGATGTCGCTAGCACTACTCCGATAGAACTTCCAGCTGTGGCATGCCTCGGGGGCGAGTCGCAAAATCTACTACCCCTGGGACGCTTGACTGATCTCCTACAATAAAAGCACGTCTTTCGGGCCACTCTCTCGGGCGATCTTGCTCAGATCGAGCCTTCTTGCTCTTGAAACGGTAGACATATTTTAACCATTTCACATTTATTGAGATCGAGGGCCACGAAGGCTGCCCAAGACGACTCGGCGTGGTGAGAACGGGAAACTCGTAGCGATCCGTGGCGCACAGTTCTATGAATGTCGAGGTGTGAAGAGCTATGTTTACCTTGAATCCGGAACGCTGGCAGGAATTAAGTCCCTACCTTGATCATGCGCTTTCTCTGGCAGAAGAAGAGCGAGCAGTTTGGTTGAACTCGTTTCAAGCTAATAGGCCCGATTTAGCTGAGTTAGTGAAAGAGCTTCTGCAAGAGCACCGAGTGCTGGCCCAAGCACAGTTCCTGGAACATCCACCGCAAGCCCCCGAGGCCTCTTTAATAGGAGAGAAGATCGGAGCTTACACATTGCTGTCGCCAATTGGACAGGGCGGTATGGGCAGTGTCTGGCTGGCAGAGCGCAGCGATGGCAGGTTCGAGCGACAGGTGGCGATAAAGTTCTTGCGCTTTTCCGCTGCCAGCCAAGCTGGTGCGGAACGATTCAAACGAGAAGGCAGGATTCTGGGCCAGCTAGCAGATCCGCATATCGCTGAATTGATTGATGCTGGTTTAACTGCCAGCGGCGAGCCCTATCTCGTTCTTGAGAACATAGTCGGAGAACCCATCGATGCATATTGCGACCAGAGGAAACTCGATGTGGACTCACGCATAAGGATCTTTCTCGATGTGCTTAGCGCCGTTGCTCATGCCCACGCCAACCTGATCGTGCATCGTGATATTAAGCCTTCGAACGTACTCGTGAATGATAAAGGTCAGGTGAAACTGCTGGACTTCGGAATCTCCAAGCTGCTGGCCGAAGATACAGGTGCTGCGGCAACGACGGCGCTGACCGGCGAAGGCGGTGGCGCACTCACCCCTTTATTTGCTGCTCCCGAACAAGTGACTGGCGGGGCGATCACGACTGCAACAGATGTTTATGCATTGGGGGTGCTTCTCTACATGCTTCTCACAGGACAACACCCCGCCGGCCCCACGCCACGGTCTCCGGCAGACTTGGTGAAAGCTATCGTAGAAACTGAGCCGCCGCGGGCATCGCAAGCAGTTGCAACGCTGAACGCGGAGGTGCGGATGGAAGCGCGTGGCACCACGCCCGAAAAACTTGGTCGGCAACTGCGCGGAGATCTCGACACGATCATTGGAAAAGCTCTGAAGAAAGCTCCGCCAGAACGCTATATCTCGGTGACCGCGCTGGCGGATGATCTTCAACGCTATCTCAAGCACCAGCCCGTAAGCGTCCAGCCGGATACCGTATGGTATCGGCTGCGCAAATATGTCCGTCGCCATCGCCTGGGTGTCGCTGTCGCAACGGCCTCCCTGCTGCTGTTAACGGGATTCTCATTGATCCAGAGAGTGCAACTGCGGCGCATCACGCGTGAGCGCGATCGCGCCGACCGTATTGCCAACTTCATGACTGGAATCTTCAAAGTCTCAGATCCGAATGAAAAGGTTGGCGAGGCAGTCACCGCCAGGCAGGTTCTCGACAAAGCAGCGGATGATATCAACAACGATTTGTCCAAAGACCCTGACCTTCAGGTGCAAATGTTGCACGTCATGGGACGCGCGTATTTGAACCTCGGGCTCTTCTCTCGCGCTGAGTCGCTGTTTGACAAGGGCATTCAGGCGAGCAAATCATTCGGAGGACAAAATGGCCGGGAGGCAATGAACACGCAGCATGATCTCGCCTGGGCTTTGCTACAGCAAGGCCGAGTAAATGAGGCGGAAAGCATCGAACGGACCTTGCTCGAAACGCAGCGCCGTGTGCTTGGCCCAGAACATCCCGACACGCTTGCAACCGCAGAGGAACTCGCTTTCACGGTGTGCGACGAAGGCAAAGGACACTGTACAGAGGGTATTCAGCTAACCCGTGACGTGCTCCAGAAACAGAAGCGCATTCTTGGACCCGATGCTTTCTACACGCTGGTCACCATGGATAACTTGGCGATCATGCTGGCGAACGATGGCCGTTTAGATGAAGCCATTAAGCTGCAGCAGGAATCTCTGGACAGATACCTGCGCGTCTTCGGGCCGGAAAACAAAGGTACCGTGAATGCAATGCTGAACCTGGGCGAATTTCAGCGAGACGCCGGCCAGAACGACCAAGCCGTGCGTACGCTGCAAGATCTGCTGAAGATAGAAGAGCGCATCTTCGGCCCAAATCAGGTTGAAACCGCAAGTACAAGGTATGATCTTGCCTCCGTGCTCCTGCGCAAAGGGCAAAAAGATGAAGCTCTTGCGCTACTCCGTCGAGCGATTGACCACGGTCTAGCACCGCGGATTGCCATGGATCTGCCGACGGACCCCCTATTCGCCTCCTTGCATGGTGATCCTCGTTTCACAGCCCTGCTCCCCCACGCGAGGAACAAACCTGTCTCGCGAAAAACCGACTAACTCGCCTCTCCCCTAAAGCCAGTGGGCAGTGCCAAAGAAATTTCTTGCTTTCGTGTCGTCTTTTGCCCGCTGCTTCCGATTTCCTCAGTAGAAACAGGAACTCTTAAGCCTTCTCCCGGTTCCTGCTGGGCCTCTGAAATTGAATCGCGAGTTTAGGAGGTCACCATGACCGCTATCACCCGACGTGTGCTCTCAATTTGTCTGACCGCTGCCTGGCTGTGCTCCCTGGCAGCCGCTCAATCCGTCAGCTCATCGCAGACTTTGCCGCCTGCCCAGGCCTCCGCCGTGGTTCCCCGTCTGGTGAACTACTCCGGCAAGGCCCTTGATGCCGAGGGCAAGATCCTCTCGGGAACCGCTGGCGCAACCTTTTCGATTTACAGCGAACAATCGGGGGGCGCTCCCTTGTGGATGGAAACCCAAAACATAACTGCCGACGCCAAAGGCAACTACACGGTGCAGTTGGGTGCGACCAAACCCGACGGTTTGCCGCTGGATGTGTTTACTTCGGGCGCAGCACGCT
>JASHPL010000397.1 GCA_030038125.1 Candidatus Sulfotelmatobacter sp. | reverse complement strand
AACCGTCTCGTCGGAGACGTCAACGCCGTCGACCTCAATGCGGGCCGTCCGGCCAAAACGGCCGCCGAACGAAATGGAAGAGTAGCCCGCCTTAGTGGGATCGAAGTTCTGTCCATCCTGAATCTGAACGCCGGGCTCGAGCTGGGCGAGATCCAGAAAGTTGCGCCCGTTTACCGGTAGGTTTTCAATTTGAGCGGCCGTTAGAACACCTTGCACCGTGGCCTGTTCGGTGTTCACCTGAACTTCGCTAGCCTCAACCTCAACAGTTTCGCTGGTTTGGCCGACTTCGAGCTTCGCATTGCCATTCGCGGTGTTGCCCACCAGCACAGTGATCGGTACTACTATTGCCTTGAAGCCAGCAGCCTCTATCCTAATTACATAATCGCCTGGTACCAGGGCGCCCGAGGTGTACTGGCCGGCCGAATTAGTCCTGGTAGTAATCACTTGTCCGGTGGCCTTGCCAGTGATCAGAACTTTGGCACCGGCGACGACTGCACCGCTTGGGTCGGTAACGCTACCTTGGATACTTCCGGTTGAGATCGTGGTTTGTGCAGGCATGCTCGAGGAGAGCAGTGCCACAATTGCCGCCAGAAGTAGGGTCAACCTTACGGCAGCAGCAGGGGAAGTTCTCAAAGCGCCGAACGGTTGCAT
This sequence comes from Candidatus Sulfotelmatobacter sp., assembly GCA_030038125.1. Taxonomy (GTDB): domain Bacteria; phylum Acidobacteriota; class Terriglobia; order Terriglobales; family Acidobacteriaceae; genus Sulfotelmatobacter. Next base: position 13,517 of record JASHPL010000397.1, on the reverse strand, counting down.
TTCGTCCTCCGAGTGTTGTTGATGGCTGAATTGAACCCGCGGAAAATCGAACCTGGTAAATGCCGAGACGTATACCTTCTAGCTAGACAGCAAGAAAGCCGACGAACGCATACCTTCATTCAAAACTTCGGATGAGACCCAGGTCGGAGGCCGACCATGGAAGTGCCGAGGTTACTGCAATCGGTTGTCCAGAGTGCGGGCGTAACCTGTTGGTTAATGCTATCAGTAAGTTACGGGAGCCAGGCTGGTGCTCGGATACGCCTTTACATACGTAATGCGGAACCGTTTCTACCAAAAAGTGTATACGTTCGGGACATTTGACCGCTTTCGGACGATTTCGGCGAGTTCGCTTTGATTGACGACGCACACACCGCGCAGGCTTCTCCGTGTTCGATCGACCGGCATCGGCTGATCCATCCGAGCGGCAGCGTCGCTGTCCGACAACCGCAAAGACGGTCTCAAAAAACGGCGTGGGCCAACTGTAATCGCCATTCACTTTGCATTGTAGGGTGAGTCAAGAATCTCGTATTGATCACGGCGACTGCAATTTTGTTCGATGACGATCTTCTTTTCGCAATCAATCTCGATGAAATCCGATTTCGGAGAAACCACTTGCAGCAGCGAGCCAGCGCAAACTCTGGCTGTGCTGGCTGGCAGCCTCCGTCACGAGGATGTCAAGAGCGCATAACTTTCGAAACGGCGACGCCAACTCCAAAATCTACTCACAAAAGTGCTCCGCGGAAAGTACGCGCTGCCGGCACGGAAAAGAATTTATCGATTGCGCCGATGCGCTGCATGCGCGGTTGGTTGCCGAGCAAAAGCCGCGCTGCTCAGGCGTTCTAGGGCCTTGTGCAACGTGTGAAGCGCCCGGCAATCGCGCATCGCAGCAACTAAACTTCACAGGGTGACATCTATCGTGACGGTTTTGGGCTTCTCCCTCCCACAATGAGTTGCCCCTTCGTTGCATGAATGCCACGGACTCTAGGATCTGTACGCGTATTCTGGTCATCGCCTGTGCTCTTCCGTTTGCGGCGTGTGCGGGCGCGCCAAAATCAACCTCCGGTTCGCCGTCGCAAACGGCCCCTACGGCGCCCAGTGCGGTTCAGCTCACTCCATCGAATGTGACGTTGACGCCGAGTGCGCAACAACTGTTTGTCGCGAAGGTTACCGGAGGATCGGACACTGCCGTCACTTGGACCGTGGATGCGATTTCGGGCGGCAATTCGACCGTGGGCACGATCACCGGCAAGGGCCTATATACTGCGCCTGATCGGCATGACTCATGAAGATGATCCGCGTTTTCCACAAATCCATTCACAGATATTTCGCTTTTGCGCCAATAATTGAGTTGACATTCATGAAGCAGATATTTAATTTGTGTTGCGTCGACGGCTGAAAGGATTGGAGAAATAAAAACTCACCAGTCCGAAGTAGGCTGAGTGATTTGCTCAGCGGGGCGACCTGAAGAGCAACCAGACCCGAAAAAACTGGCTGACCCTGCGAGGGGCGGCTGGGGTTTGGAACTGCGAAAGCAGTGATTACATCAAGGGCTGCGATGGTGCGTGCCTCCACGCTGGCGACTCTCTCGCAGGAGTTGGCGGCTAGAGCATAACCAATGTCGCAGCCTTTCCCATTTGTACGTCTTCGTGAACCCTCTGCTTCGTTTAATCTCTCAGAATTTTCCAGCAGAAAACATGCAGCGTACTTTTGCGAGAGGACAGCTGTATTGCGACATAGGAGTTGGATGGCCCGCCCTTCTACTCCGTACGCCACATCAGGTCCGCGGAGTCCCCAAAAGCTGATCGGGCTTTATACCGCTCATTGCACGATTAGACCGAAGGACACCTCTTTCGAAAGAGTTCCAGACGTGCCTGTAATAGTCGGTGTCGACACACCGGTTGTTGTCGAGGCACTCACTTTCACAGTCAGCGTACTGCTGGAAGTAGCCGGATTCTCGCTAAACGACGCGGTGACGCCACTGGGGAATCCTGAGGCACTCAGGGTAACTTTACCGTTGAATCCTCCAACCGGGACGATTGTGACCGTAAGCGAGCCGCTGCTGTTTTGTCCCAACATGAGCGGGCTGGGAGATGCCGTCAGCGAAAAGCTTGGTGGAGGGTTCACCGTTAAGGCAATCGTGGTAGTTGCGGTCACGCTGCCGTAGGTTCCAGTGACGGTTATCGTCGCGGAACCCGTTGTCGCCGTACTGCTCGCCGTCAGGGTCAATGTGCTATTCGTCAGGGCAGGATTGGCGCCGAATTTTGCCGTAACCCCGCTTGGGAGACCTGAAGCGGAAAGAGTAACAAAGCCGACTTCCGGCGTTACGAGGATCACGGTCGCTCCGCTACTTCCCTGCACTACAGTGAGAGACTTGGGCTCCGCCGAGAGCGTCAAGTTCAATATGATCGTCAGCTTGATCGTAGCGACTTGCACAAGACTTCCCGATTTGCCGGTGATGGTCACCGTAGCGTCTCCGATGGTGGCGGTGGGGCTGGCGCTGAAGGTGACGCGCGTGCTGGTGGTCCCCGGATTGGGGCTGAACGCCGCGGTCACGCCGCTGGGCAAACCTGAAGCCGAAAACTCCACACTTCCCTTGAAGCCATTCGAGGGCTGGATGGTGATCGTGGTGGCTCCGCTGTTCCCTTCCTTCATGGAAAGGCTGCTGGGGCTTGCGGAAAGCGAGAAATTGGGACCGGGGGGATTCACCGTCAATTCGATTGTGGTCGTTTGCTTGAGCGTGCCGGAGGTTCCCGTAATGGTCACAGTGGCAACGCCGGTGACAGCAGTGGCGCTTGCGGTAAAGCTTAGAGTGCTGGTAGAAGTCGCGGGATTTGGACTGAAAGATGCGGTCACACCGGTCGGGAGCCCGGAAGCGCTCAGCGATACTTCGCCCGAAAAATCGTTGACTGGAGTGACGGTAACGGTGCTTTTCACGCTGCTGCCGCTTTGAATTACGCTGACCGAGTTCGGAGACGCCGAGAGTTCGAAGGTCGGAACCGGCGCGCTCACCGTCAGGCTAAGCGAAGTAGTATTCGCCAGTGTGCCGGATGTTCCCTTGATGATTACCGCAACTGTCCCCTTTGTCGCTGTGGTGCTGGCGGTCAACGTGAGGGTTGTGCTGCTGGTCGTGGGATTGGGCTTGAAGGCGGCCGTCACACCGGTGGGCAAGCTTGAGGTAGTGAAGGTGACGCTACCATCGAAACCATTCAAATCCTTGATGGTGATGGTACTGGTTTCATGGGTTCCCTGCACGACTGTCAAACTGCCTGGACTCCCGGAAATCGAGAAGTTCGGTATGTCTATAGGCCAGTTGTTGACAAGATTGTAGGCGTTCACGGTCCCGATTCCGGTGGAGAAATCCCATCCTGTAGTCGCGGTGTACGCCGGTTCATAATCATTGTTGGAAACCGAAAGCACGCCGTAGGCCCCGGAAGGAACATAGCAATTATTCTGGCCAAAGCCTTCCATGACCAGACATGGAACATTATTATCACCTTGCGTGACGTCATAAAAAATGCACGAACTTGCTACAGCGTTTCCCAAGGTTGAATCGCAAGCACTGTCACCCTTGGAGCCGTACTGTGAACTGGCCAACTGGTAGTAGACAAAATTTGGATTGCCCTGGCGCGAACCAGCTTTTTGATTCACCAGAGCTTGAATTCCAGCCATCACAGGTGTGGAGAAAGATGTGCCCCCAGCCGCCGGCCACTGCGCGGGCGACTCCGAGCAGGAGACGCCACCGGGCCCGGAGTAGCAATAGGGATAAGCGTGCAACCAGAGTCCGTTCGCGGCAAACAGAGAAACGTCGGGAATATCGCGCACATTGTCGTGGGGATTTCCGAGTACGGATTGATAAGAAGGTTTGGCCCATCCGGCGCAGGTTCCGCTGACTACACCGGACGTGGACGGAGTTCCGGTTGCGCAACCGCTCGGACCGCCTCCGCCGCCGACCGTAGTCAGGAAGTTCGATTCTCCTTGGCTGCTATTGCAGAACCCGCCGGCGCCGTAGGTTTGGCCGAATCCTTCGAACTTCGCCAGCAGTGAGCTCGCGCAAGAATCCTCCCATGGAATTTCCGGGACGTAGGATTCGGCCGACTCATAGGTGGACGAATTGGTGGATTTCCAATAGGTGCCATTCGAACGGGCAAAAGTGTCGCCGAAATCGGTTCCCCCGACTGCAACTGCATGCGGACTCGATCCCCAGCCAGTGATTCCGATCCCGTAGATGGAGGCATCATCTGATCGGTCGCAGGAAGCGGCTGAATTATCGCCCGCAGCAACGAAAACTGAAACACCCTCCGCGACTGCTTGTTCGAATGTTGAATTGAACGCAGCGTTGGACGATGCGCCGTTTGCAGCTTCACATTCCCCGTAGCTGATACTCATCAACGCTGGTGGCGTGTTGCTTTGATTCAAAAGATTTTGCAAGGCGATCAAACCACCAAAGGTCTGGGTGGACGTGCACGAGGCCAGCACGATGGCAGCACTCGGCGCCGATGCGGTGGCATACTGCGCGTCGATGGTGGCTTCGAGATCGACTCCGAAGATCGCGCCGGGATCGGAACAATTATTCGAGCCGCTGGGTGGCGCTGGATGTACTTGCGTGAACGAACCAGCCGTGTACGACGAAAGGCCGAAGGTTGATCGAAACGAATCCCAGTCCGTAGGTGAGTAGACATCGCTGTCTTCGATCACCACTACCGTTTGCCCTTGCCCCGAAACGCCGTCGCTGAATAGTGGCGCGAGATCGTAGATCTTCGCTAGATCACCGGGTGCTACCAGGTAATCGGTCGTTGAATTTTCCGAAACGGTGTACTCGGCTCGCGGTTTGTACATGGAGCGAGGCCGGAAGTCATTCAAGGAGACAATCCCAACGATAGCTGGCGCCAAGGCGGCGGGAATCTGCGGATCGCTCATGTTGGCGATATGCCTGACGCCATTCACCTCTAAGTGGTGAATCTCGGTGTGAAAAGTCTCTCGCACCTGGCCGGCAGTCCCGGAAATATCGATGAACAATCCATTCGTGTAATCGACGTTGATCTCAAAACCGTGGGATTGCAGCCAGGATTTGATGGTGTCGCGATCCTGTTTGGCCAGGCCGAATCGTGCTCCGAATTCGTCGGCGGTAAGCCAGCGATGGAAATTGGGGGATGAGGAATCATGAATTTCAGCGATGAATTCCTCCAGTTCCCGCGCTTGCTCGGGCGAGCGTTTCATCAGAAGCAACAAGTGCGTCATTAAAAAGCTGTCGGCTACGGGTCCGCGATCGTTTTTCGCGGTTGCCTCCGGGCGCGTATTGCCCGTCAGCGGAAGCAATTTGCTTTCGCTCACGTTCTCTGTAATCACAACAGGGCGGTTTTGAGCGTCGGCAGACGCGACCGAAAAGAGGAGAAGACAAACCCCACACAAGAGGGTTCCTGCGAGAAGCAGCGCACGACGCACAGGAATTCCTTTCCAGGGGGAGAAACTTCAGATGATGCCGTCGCTGGAACTTCAGTCAACGGTAGGCGAATGCTACCCACACGGAAGGAGCGAGTCAATGAAATGATGAAAAATTTGCGACAAAACTACCTTTTTGGCGTAGTCCTGCGATTTAGCCCACGCATTTTGCACGAATTAAAATTCCGCTACAGACGTTTTACATTGCTTCAAACAGTCTCTAACAGGAAATCTTCCACAGATGACAATTGCGAGATTTCCGACTCTCACTCATATCTCAGCGCCACGATGGGATCGACGCGAGACGCGCGGCGGGCCGGGAGATGGCTGGCAACCACCGCCGTTACTGTCAGGACCAGTGGCACTGTGACGAAGGTCCAGGGATCGAGCGGGCTCACGCCAAACAACAACGCATTCATCAATTGCACGAGCGCGGACGCCGCGATCAGACCCGCCCCGATGCCCAGGCCGGCCAGCACCAGCGCAGAGCGAACGAACATCCAACGCAGTTCGCGCTTCTGCGCGCCGAGCGCGAGGCGAATGCCGATTTCACGGGTACGCTGTGAAACGGCGTACGAGATGACACCATAAATACCCAGAATGCTAAGTGCCAGTCCCATGCAGCCAGCAATCGCCAGCATGACTAGAGTGAACGAAGTGCGCCCCAGGGAGCGGCTATAAATGTCCTGCATAGTGCGCACAGAGGCCAGAGGCAGATCCGAGTTCACAGACCAAACCGCGCGTTGCAGCTTGCTGATGAAGTCCTGTTCTCCAGCGCGCTCGCTACGAATGGCGAATGTCACCGAATTCGGTCCGTCAATCGTGGGCTTCAAGGTATAGGGATCGTTGAGCATCGCTGGCCAGTAGATGATCGGGGGAGCGTTTTTATCGACACCATGAACGCGCACATCCTCGACGACGCCGATGACCTCTTGCCAGGGCGAATTGGGAAACTGGCGGACCCGTTTTCCAACCGCGGCCGCGCCCGAACCCCATGATTCGCGAGCAAAGTTTTCGGAGACGATCACCATCGGCCTTAGGCCGTAGATGTCGGCCCATGTGAAATCCCGGCCTGCGACGATGCGCGTTTCCATCGCGTGGAAATAACCAGGGGACACGTAGTTATACAACCGCAGAGGTGAATCGCCGCCTTCATAATTCTTCCCTTCCACCGCCAGTTGATCCCAATTGGGATCGAAGCCCTCCATCGGCACGGTAGTGGCGAAACCTACGGCGCTGACTCCCGGAATAGCGGCGATCTGGTCGGCGATGTTGTTCTGCGTGCGGGTCACCAGGAGAGGGTTTGAAATTAGCATGTCCGGAATTGAGATGCGCATCGTCTGCACGTTCGTGGGGTTCGAGAAGCCTGGCTCGACCTCGCGCAGAGCGGCAAAGGTGCGGATCATGAGCACCGCACTCACCAGAAGCACAAGCGCCATGGCAACCTGCGCGACCACCAGGACATTGCGCGAGCGTTGACGCGCGCGGCTCGTAGTTACCGTTCGGTCCGCTCCTCCAATCATCTTGAAACCACTTGCGCCCGCATATTTCCAAACGGGTATAGATCCAAAGAACAACCCTGAGAACAGCGAGAGCGCGAGCGTGAAGACCAGGGAGCGCGCGTCGAGGGAGATCTCGGTCATCCGCGGCAAATCGGCGGGACCAGCTGCGGCCAGAAGTCGCAAGCCGGCATGCGCAACGCCAACGGCGAGAGCACCGCCCGCAAAGCCTACCACCACGCTTTCCACCAAGAGTTGACGGGCGATGCGGCCGCGGCCTGCGCCCAGGGCGGCGCGGATGGAAAGCTCAAGCTGGCGCGATTCCGCACGCACCAGCAGCAGGTTCGCAATGTTCGTGCATGCGATCAGCAGGACAACTCCGATCGTGCCTAAGACCACCCACAACATGCTGCTTATGTTTCCAACGACCAGCTGTTTAAGTGAACGAAAGTTCGGGGTAATCCTCCAGATCCTGTAGTAGTGCGGGTTGGTTCCGGGGCCATTCGACCATGAGTCCATCCAGACGGGAATGAGCCGCGCGATATCGGCATCAGCCTGTGCCAACGACGCACCCGGCTTGAGGCGCGCGATGCCGTCGTAACCAAAGGGCGCGAGTTTCTGATGGACACGATCGACGGCCATAGGAATCAAAAGATCAAAATCCTGATCCACCATTCGGAAGTCGCGAGGCATAACGCCGACGATTTCGAGCGGCTGCGCATCAACTTGGACAGTGCGTCCGATAACCCGACGATCTCCTCCGAAACGGCGCTGCCAATACCCATAGCTGAGCATTACTGTCTTTGCGCCGCGCGGATCTTGATCCGCCTGGGAAAACCAGCGGCCCAGGAACGGAGGAATCTCGAGAGTCTGCAGGATCCCGTCGCTGATCAGCTCGGTGCGGACCTCCTCAGGCTGCGCGACACCGGTCACATTCGCCCTGCCCGAGGTCCATATGCCCATCGACTGAAAGGTTTGGTTGTGATCCGAGAATGTTATGTACATCGAAGGGGAAAGCTGCAGTCCACTGGAAAAGCTCGCCAGCCCTCCGGCGCCCGGAGCATCCAGCCAGAGCGCGATGAGGTGGTCCGATACCGGATAGGGCAGCGGATGAAGCAATACATGGTCGACCACGCTAAAAATCGCAGAATTGGCGCCGATACCCAGTGCCAGCGTGATCACAGCGATGGCGGTGAATCCCGGGCTCTTGCGCAATTGACGGAGTGCGTAGCAAAGATCTTGTGCTAAGCCGGTCATGATTGTTCCTTACTCATATCTCAGCGCCACCATAGGATCGACCCTGGACGCCCGGCGTGCGGGGATGAAGGCGGCGAGCAAGCTCACAATCGCGACCAGAATGGCCACACCCGCGTAGGTCAGCGAGTCCATCGGGCTGACGCCATAGAGCTGTGAGGCCAGAAGTCGCGCCGTGCAGAAAGCTCCCGCCAGGCCCAGGGCAATCCCGATAAATGCGAACTTCGCTCCTTCTCTCATAACCAGCAACAGCACGTCGCGGCGCTGCGCACCCAGCGCCATGCGTACTCCCATTTCTCTTCTGCGCCTCGAAACCAGGAAAGCCAGAACCCCGTAAATGCCGACGATCCCGAGCACCAACGCCACCGAAGCGAATGTCGTGAACAGAAACGCAGTGGAGGCTGGCGCAGAGGCTGCTTCGGCGACGACGGCCTTCATCGTCGTGACCTCGCTGATGGGAATATTGGAGCTGCCCGCAAGAAGCGTGTTTCGCAAACGAGTAGCAGCATCGGGACTGGAGGACGTTGTTCGAACCGCGATGGTCATTTCCGCAGGCAACCGCCCATCTTCCAGGGTTGCAAGCGAAGTGTAGGGAACATACGCGGTGCCCCTCATGTAATCAGGCTCGCTGTGTTCGAGATCGTAGGCTCGCACGTCTGCGACAATCCCGACCACGGTCCGCCAAGTGCTGTCGTTCAGGAAACGTACGTGTTTTCCAACCGCGCTGCCGTCGGGCCAGAACCTCTTTGCCGTCGCCGCAGTCAAGACGACGACAGGAGGCCCTCCCGATTCATCTGCGTCGTTAAACCATCTCCCGGATAGCAGGGGAATACCCATTACCCGAAAGTAGTCAGGTGTCACCACGTCGAGCCAGAACAAGGGCTGAGTCTCCGGCGAAGAGGCAACAGTGAAATCTTCGAGATCGAAAGAGCGTTTGGCGACGCGTCCTCCAAGTGGAAGCGTGTTGACTAGAGCCGCGCTGGCAATTCCAGGAGAGGACCGCACTCGATCTACCAGGTCGCGATAGAAGGCCAGACAGCGTTCCTTATCGTTGCAAAACGGTTCATCGGGAGTAATTCGGGCGGTCAGAATGTGTTGGGTGCGGAATCCCGTGTCGACGTGGGACAAAGCCCAGAAACTGCGAATCAGCAGACCCGCCGCGATCACGAGCATGACCGAAAGCGCCACTTCCGCAACGGCCAGCGATCCACGAAGACGTCGCGAAATTGACAGCACAGCTCCCCGCGAAGCGGAATTGAGCGTATCCACCAGCGAGGGGCGCGCAGCCTGCAGCGCCGGCGCTAAACCGAATGCCAATCCTGTCAAAACGGCAAGCATGCCGGTAAAGAGCAGCACGCGCCAGTCCAGATGCACATCGAGCAAGCGGGGTGTATCGGCTGGCAGAACGCTCTTGATCGCGGCCAGGCCGAACGCCGCCGAGACAAACCCGAGTACAGCACCGATGGCAGAGAGCAATACGCTCTCCGTCAATAGTTGCCGAACGATGCGTCGCGGCCCCGCACCCAGCGCGACACGAATCCCGATCTCGCTTTCGCGAGTGGCTGCGCGCGAGAGCGTGAGATTGGCGACGTTGGCGCAGGCGATCAGAAGCACCAGCGTGACCGCGCCCAGAAGCAACAGCAATCTGGTTCGAATATCGGTGACCATGCCATCTCGGAGTGGGACTACGCTGATATCCGCATTCCAGCTTTTGGGCATGGTCCAGGGAAACAGCGCAAATACGTGCGACTGAAACAGACGGATCTCCCCGCTTGCCTGTTGGATGGTCACGCCCGGACGGAGCCGTCCAATCACCGGCATGAAGTCTCCCGCCCAGTAGGTTGACGGATTTTGCGGCTCGTTGTGCAGCGGTACCCACAGCTCCGCTCGTGGAGATGGGAAGTGGAAATCGGCGGGCATGATGCCAATGACCTGACGGCTCACGCCTTCCAGTTCGATGGAGCGGCCGATGACACCCGGATCTCCCTGGAAGCGCCGTTTCCAGAGATCGTGGCTCAAGATCACGTAGCTATCGTTGCCGGGCGCATCTTCACCCGGAACAAAAATCCGTCCCAGCTCGGAGCGCGTTCCTAACACCGAGAACAAATTCGCCGACACAGCAGTGCCGCTTAGGCGGGTGGGTTCGCCGAAATGAGTCAGGTTGAAATCGTGTCCTTCGGCGTAGGCCGCGACATCCATCGTGTGGATTTGTTCGCGCAACGCGGCAAAGGCGCCTTTGGGATACGTTCCGCCATGATCCGTTGCGGTCAAGCTGACCAGTTCAGACGGATGAGAATAGGGAAGCGGCCGCAGAAGGATTCCGCTGACCAGACTGAAGATGGCGGTGTTCGCTCCGATGCCAAGTGCAAGAGTAAACGTGGCCACTATGGTAAAGCCGAGGTTCTTGCGTAGCTGCCGCGAGCCGAAATGAATGTCTTGGAGTAATCCCATAATCGAGAAAACACCTGAGCTGACATTCTTGCAACCATCGCACCACAGGGCGTCGCTATTATCTGGTTGAGAGACTAAGGCTAGAACAGCTCAAGTAGCATCTCGCTCGCGGCGAAGTGTCCGGTGGCGGATTGCAGTGCCCATTATTGGACGGTCTAGAAGTCGCTCGGTCATCAGCGGAGTTTCCCTGATCGGCGAGAGATCGCTCCTGCCCAAAAGAGTCTGCCCTCCCCAACGCAGCAAGAGATAAGTTCGCACGGCCTTTGACCGAGGCCGTAAGATTCAGCAATCGCACGTTTCAAGGGAATGATCTGTGCACCACGTTTCAGATAAGTTTCATGTTGACGTTGTAGATTTTTTTCCAGGAGGTTTGTGCGTTGACGACTTTTCGACGGATCACACTGACGCTTGCTATTGCGATGCTTGTTATCGCTTTTGCTCAACCCAATCCCGCCCAGGCGCAGGAAAACGATGCGCCCGCCCAGTTCGTGCAGCCCTCAGGTCCGAATCAGTCAAAGCCTCCGGCAGTGATAACTCTCGAGGACGCGATCGCGCAGGCGCAGAAAAATGATGCACGCTTTCGCTCCGCCATTACCGATGCTCAACTGGCTCACGAAGACCACACACAAGCCAGAAATGCGACTCTGCCGACGATAAGTTACACCTCACAAGCCTTGCTGACCCAGGGTAACGACGGCAGAACCACCGTCGGGCGTTTCGTGACCAACGATGGGGTGCATGTTTATCGGTCATGGGGCGTTTTCCATGAAGATCTTTCGCCTGCCAACTACCTCGGCGCGACCTATCGTCAGGCAGGGGCAGCAGAGGCGATCGCTAACGCCAAGGTCGAAATTGCCAGGCGCGGATTGACCGTTGCGGTGACAAAGTTCTATTACACCCTGGCAGTCGCGCAGCGAAAATACGCCACCGCGCAGATGGCGTTGGAAACGGCAAAACACTTCTTCGAAATCACCCAGGATGCCGAGCACGTTGGTCAGGCGGCGCACAGTGACGTTCTGCAGGCAGAAATCCAATACCGGCAGCAGAATCAGGCTTTTCAAGATGCGGGGCTCGAAATGGAATCGGCCCGGCTCGATCTAGCGGTACTCTTGTTTCCCACCCTCAATGAAAATTTCAGCATTGTCGACGATCTGGATTCAGCCGTGGCGCTGCCGCCATTCTCCGAAGCCGAACGATTGGCCGAACATAAGAATCCTGATCTGCAAGTCGCGCTCGAATCCCTGCATCAAGCAAACTCCGGTGTTGTGGCCGCAAAGGGCGCGTTCCTGCCCGCGTTTTTTGTAGATACTGATTATGGAATCGAAGCCAACGATTACGCTTTGCACAGCCGTAATGTCGAAGAGCCGCATGCCGGAGTGCTCCCCAACCTCGGCTATTTCATCACGGTTGGGGTGAACGTGCCGGTGTGGGATTGGGGTACACTGCGGAGCAAGCTTCACCAGGCCGAATTCAAGCGGCAACAGGCGCGAGTGGAGCTTAGCGCAGCCCAGCGCGAAGTACTGAGCACGTTGTACAGCTCTTACAATGAATCCAGCGTCGCACGTGCGGCTGTAGACGAATCGCGCAAAACTGCTGATCTGGCCACGGAAAGTTTACGGTTGACGAACCTGCGTTATAAAGCCGGTGCTTCGACTGCTCTGGATGTTGTTGTCGCCGAAAATACATTGACGCAGTCGCGCAACGCCTATAACGATGCGGAGATTCGTTATCGTGTCGCATTGGCGAATTTGCAGACCGTGACGGGGAACTTTTGACGAACCATATGGCTTGCCATGAGTTTGCAGAGTTAGATACTCCGGTTTCCATAGTTTCACAGGTTGAGAGCTTTTGCGTCCGCAAGCGTGCTGGTTGGCTGCAATGCATCCTTATGGGCTTAGCTCTTGTCTCGGCTCTATGCGTATCGAGCTGTTCTTCCAATGAAGAGAAGGCGCCCGCGCCACTGGTTGCGGTTCAAGCCGCGACTGTCAAGAAGGGAACGATACAGGCAGAAATCAAAACCAATGCAATCCTTTACCCGCGCGATCAGGCCGCCATTGTTCCCAAAATTGTGGGACCAATCAAAAAATATTATGTGAAGCGCGGCAGCCACGTCCATGCAGGCGAAATCCTGGCTGAGCTGGAGGACAAGGACCTCAAGGGCGCGTTGACGGAGAGTCAAGGAAACTATCAGCAGGCGGAAGCCAGTTACAACAGCGCCTCGCAATCCGCGGAGCGTGATCTGAAAATCGCGAAAGAGCAATTCGACGCGGCTCAGTATGTCTATAACAGTCGGGAAGCACTCTACAAACAAGGCGCGATGTCAGAAAAAGACGTGCAGGATGCGAGAATCGCCCTCTCGCAGGCTCGAAATCAATACGATTTGGCCGAGAAGCAGTACAAACTGAAAACAGCCGAAGGCCAACTGATGGCGGCAAAAGGAAAACTTGCCACCGCCGAAGCCGACGTGAGCTACAGCACGATTGTGAGCCCGGTCAACGGAGTGGTGACGGATCGCCCTTACAACGTGGGCGAGACACCAGCGAGTGGGTCTCCGGTCGTCACGGTCATGGATCTCTCGGAAGTTGTGGCGCGCGCCTATATCAGTCCGCAGCAGGCAGCCCAACTGCATGTGGGCGATGCGGCATCGCTCGTTCCTGAAAATGGAGCGGAAATTCCGGGGAAAGTGACGGTCGTGAGTCCCGCTATCGACCCTAACAGCACGACGATCCAGGTCTGGGTCGAAGCGAACAATCCAGGCGAACGACTTAAGCCCGGCTCGACTATCGCCGTCGACATCATTGCAAATACGGTGAAGGACGCGCTCGTTGTGCCACAAGAGGCCATTCTCACCGCTACAGACGGAACGACCTCGGT
>JASHPL010000396.1 GCA_030038125.1 Candidatus Sulfotelmatobacter sp. | reverse complement strand
GATCACCGGCGTACTCATGACGGTGCTGATGACAGCCGTGTTACCCGTGGTCATGCGCAGCGTTATGCGCGCGCAACAGAATGCCGCGGGACAGTCGGGAGCGCTTTCAGCGGGGATAATGGCCGTTATCCTCACGGTCGTAATCGTTTTTGCAGCTTTTTTTCTCATTGTGGTGCCGATTGCTTTCGTAGTCTTTTACAGCCGCCAAGATGTGGCTGACACCTGCCGCGATCGCGATCCGGTCGAGCGCTGGACGGACCGGGTGCCCTTGCCCGTGCTAGGCGCAAGCGTGGTCTTCGTTGTGCAAGCGCTATACCTTCTGTCATCCGGTTTCGCAACGCCGATGTTTCCTTTTTTTGGGCGCTACCTTCTCGGACTTCCCGCAATTCCGTGGTTTCTTGCCGTCGCCAGTCTGGACACTTATCTGGCAGTGGCATTCCTGCGGGTGAAACCGGTTGCCTGGTGGATCGCGGTCGTAGTGGAACCAATCCGACTGCTGTCAATGGCCGTCACCTTCAGCCGCGCTGACTTAATGCTGGCCTATGCGAAGCTGGGATGGTCCGACGCGCAGGTGCAAATGCTCAGCTCGAGTCCGTTCTTTCGCTCGCACGTGGTTCTGTGGTGGAGTCTGATCTCCGCCATTCTGTTCTTTGGATATGTGCTTTGGCTGAAGCGATATTTCAAAATGACGGCCGCGCCGCAACCTCCGGAAGTCCTACCCGTACACGCAGGTTGACGGCATAAGGACGGCTTCGGAGGGTTTGGCCGATTCGGAGTGATTTATGAGCGAACAACTTGCCGATAAGCAGTGCGTTCCCTGCCGGGGCGGGGTTCCGCCATTGGCGGGAGAAGAACTGGAAAAGCTGCATCGCCAGGCTCCCAAGTGGACGGTTGAAAAGGAACATCACATTCATCGCGAGTTTCGTTTTCCGGATTTCAAACAAGCTTTGGAGTTTGTGAACCGAGTAGGGGATTTGGCCGAGGAACAGGGTCATCATCCGGATATTCTGCTGGCGTGGGGCAAGTCGGAGATCACGCTGTGGACGCACAAGATCGATGGCCTGACCGAGAGCGATTTCATTATGGCGGCCAAGATTGATCGCCTGCATGGTGGATAGTTCATTCGGGCTGGATTCGGTTTTCGGACTCGGCCGGCTGATCATGTCTGGTCCAGGTTCTTAGGAGAGAAAAGCTCAGCAACGCAGCCGGAATCAGCATCACTGCGCCCGTGCCGCTGGCGACAGCGCGGGCAGAGTAACCGGCGTCGAGAAAAACTCCCGCCAGATATGCCGTCATGGCGAAGGAGAAGCTGCTGAGACCGAGGTCTGCGGAAAACACACGTCCTCGAAATTGGTCTTCAGTATGTAATTGCAGTAGCGTCGTAGAAAAAACCCAGACAGTTGAGCCTCCGGCGTGAGCCACCATGGCGCAGAGTGATGCCAGCCAGACGCTGCGAGCAGCGCCCAGAGTGCCGTAACCAGTCGCAATAATCAGATATCCGAAAAGAATGCCGAGCCGCAAACGACGATCGCGGTAGCCTGCCCATCGTGCTGCAACCAGCGGACCAGCAAGCGCCCCGATCGCGCGGCCGCCTAAAAGAATGCTCATGCCGAGCATGGCCTGTCCGGCGGGATTCATCCCGCTCCGATGCAGGGCGAATTCGCTCGCTCCCAGCACCGTGAAGATCACCCAGCTTGGACCGACCATCAGTTCTCCGGCCTTGGCAAAGACCGTCGGCAGCAGCGTGCGATGATTGCGAATGTAGCGAATCCCTTGAAGGACAGGCGAAAAATCGACAAGATCGCGGGCACGGAGCGGAGCGGCGGACTCGGCATGAGGCTCGGAAAATCGCATGCCACGGATAAGAAATGCAGAAGCGAGAAACGACAGGGCGTTCAAGATGAAGACCGCGTCGCGTCCAAAGAACGCGGCCACCACTCCGCCGATCGACGCTCCAATCAGCAAGTTAACGGACCACGTGGCCGAAGAAAGCGTGTTGGCGACCAGCACTTCTCGACTGCTGGCGACATTGGGAATTACCGCGTTGCGAGCCGGTTCAAAAAACGCAGCCATGATCGTCTCGGCCACAAGCAGCGGATAGACCAGCCAGACCATCGAACGGGATCGCACGAAAAGCATCGAGAGCACGATGAAGAAGCGGATTAGATCGGCGGCAATCATGACGTGCTTGCGCCGCAGGCGATCATTCACCACGCCAGCGGTCGGACCGACAAAGGTTTGCGGCAGCACTTGGAGAACCAATGCCAGAGCGACCGAGCCAGCGTGTCCCGTCAATTGCAAAAGCAGAGTGTAAATCGCGAGAGTGTAGAACCAGTCTCCGATCTCGCTGACGATCTGGGCCAGCCAGAGGCGGCGGAAATTACGATTTTGCCCGACGAGTCGCGCGTAGGAGGCAAACGAAATCGAGGTTGTGCCGCGTTCCGGTTGGGGATCCATCGGAGTGGTTAACCTACAAGGTAGAAACTACGCGTGGCAAGCGGAAGTGACCGGCTGGTCATTTCACGCGCCAATTGGACGTGGGGAGATGGTTGGGGCGACTTAGCAGTTCAGTTTGATTTTCAAATCGGCGGCGATCTGCTTGCCGTGGAAGCGTCCGTTCTCGATGAAAATTTCATTGGTGCGCGATCCGGCGACGATGACGCCGGCGACGTAGATGCCTCGCACATTGCTTTCCAGCGAAACCGGATCGCACACTGGACGGCATTGCTGATCTGATAACTCGATGCCCATGCTCCGTAGAAAATCGTAGTCCGGATGGTAGCCGATCATGGCCAGCACGAAATCGTTCTTTAATCGAATAGGGCCGCTCGGCGTGATCACGATGACGTGATCGATGCCGATTTCCTGCACATAACTGTTGAAGCAGGCTTCGATCTCCCCATTCTTGATGCGGTTCTCCAGATCCGGCTTGATCCAATATTTCACGTGATGATGCAGTTGCGCTTCGCGATGGACCAACGTGACACGCACGCCGTGCCGCCATAAATCGAGCGCAGCGATGGCAGCGGAATTCTTACCGCCGATCACCACAACATCGGTGTCGAAGTACGGGTGCGGCTCGCCATAATAATGCGAAACTTTGGGCAGATCCTCCCCCGGAATGTGGAGCTTATTGGCCAAATCGTAATAACCCGTCGAGACGATCGCTTTCCTGGCGCGATAATCGTGCGGCCGACCGGCGCGATCGGTAGCGGTAATGGTGAAGTCTCCATCTTCGCCGAGAACGGTCTTGACCCACTCGTACTGGCGCAAATCGACATGGTAGTGCTCGGCGACTTTGCGGTAATACTCGAGAGCCTCTTCGCGCGTGGGCTTCTGTTGAGCCGTGGTGAACGGGATGTCGCCGATTTCGAGCAATTCCGGCGTGGTAAAAAACACCATGCCGGTAGGATAGTGAAAAAGCGAGTTCACCAGACATCCTTTGTCGAGGATGATGACCTTGAGCCCGATTTTCTGCGCCTCGATGGCGCAGGCCAGGCCCGTAGGACCGGCGCCAATGACGAGCACATCGCACCGCATTTCCTCCGCTGCTTTCGCCTGCGTCTTCGGGAAAGTATCGAGTTCTTCGTCGGTAAGGAAATGCGGCATGGGGGACAGCGATCGAAGATGCTCCGCGAGCACCTGCGAAACGGATGATTCTAGCATGCGCTGTTAACGGCATCGCTGGCCATCGGATAATCAGCTGACTCCAAGCGATATAATTTCTGGTTACTTTATCTTGCCGCTCACATCTGGAGCACGTCATGTCTACTCTTACCGAACCCGCCGTTGGTACCCGTATTGAATCCGACAGCATGGGAAAGATCGAGGTGCCGGCGAATGTCTATTGGGGCGCGCAGACACAACGCTCCCTGCTGCACTTCAACATTGGCCGCGACACCATGCCGCCAGAACTGATTCGCGCTTTCGGCATCCTGAAGAAAGCATGCGCGTTGGTCAATCAGGATCTTGGAAAGCTTTCCGCCGAGAAGGCGAAGCTGATTGTGGAGGCTGCGGACGAGGTCATCGATGGCAAGCTGAATGATCAATTTCCGCTGCGCATCTGGCAGACCGGCAGCGGCACGCAGACCAACATGAACGTGAACGAGGTCATCTCGAACCGCGCCATCGAGATCGCGGGGGGCGAAATGGGTTCGAAGAAGCCGATCCATCCCAACGATGACGTGAATATGTCGCAATCGTCGAATGACACGTTTCCAGCGGCAATGCACATTGCGGCGGCGATGCGAGTGAAAAGTGCATTGATTCCCGCGGTCAAAAGCGTGCGCGACGCGATCGCTGCCAAAGCGAGAGAATTCGACAGCATCGTCAAGATTGGTCGAACGCACTTACAGGATGCAGTACCGCTAACCATTGGCCAGGAATTCGGCGGCTGGGCCAGCCTGCTTGATCGCGATATCAAACGACTAGAGCAGGCACTGGATGGGCTGTACGACCTGGCGATTGGCGGAACGGCGGTCGGTACGGGGTTAAACACGCATCCGGAATTTGCCGAGCGGGCGGCGAAAAAGATTGCCGAGCTCACGGGACTTCCCTTCCGTTCGCATCCCAACAAGTTTGCGGCGCTGTCGGCGCACGACGAAATCGTATTCGCGCAAGGGGCGCTCGAAACGCTGGCGGCATCGTTCATGAAGATTTCGAACGATATCCGCTGGCTGGCTTCCGGGCCGCGCTGCGGATTGGGGGAGATCACGATTCCCGAAAACGAGCCGGGATCCTCGATCATGCCGGGCAAAGTCAATCCCACGCAGTCTGAAGCGATGACCATGGTTTGCGTGCAGGTGCACGGCGCGACTGCGGCGGTAGGATTCGGCGGTTCGCAGGGCAATTTCGAGCTCAACGTTTTCAAGCCGGTGATCATTTACAACTTTCTGCACTCGGTTACGCTGATCACCGATGCCTGCCACGGCTACGTCGAGTACATGATCAAGGGAATCGAAGTGGATCGCGAGAAGGTCGACTCGTACGTGAAGAATTCGCTGATGCTGGTCACAGCGCTCGCGCCGAAAGTGGGGTACGACAAAGCGGCGCAGATCGCGCACACAGCACATGTGGAGCGTTCCAGCCTGCGCGAAGCGGCGGTGAAGTTAGGGCACCTCACCGGTGAGGAGTTCGATCAGCTGGTGAAGCCAGAGAAGATGACGAAACCGTAAGAGCAGGGTCAGGGGTCAGAGGTCAGTTTTTCGATTGTCAGTTCCGCAGTGCTTGTCCCGTGAACGGCGACGGGAGGGCTCTTCTTCGCCGGCGCCGTCGTGATCACCACCACGCTCACTAATACGAACAACGTTCCTAGAATTGTGCGAGGGCCGAGCGATTCTCCTCCAAAGAAATAGCCGATTACCACCGCTACAACCGGATTCACGTAGGCGTATGTGCCGACTTTGGTCGGCGATTCGTGGTGAATGAGCCAAACATAGGCGGTATAGGCGACGATTGATCCGGCGACGATCAGATAGGCGAGGGCGAACCAGGCCGCTCGCGAAACGGCTTGCACTTGAAATCCGCGAAATTCACCGAGCAGAGCGGCGGCGAAGGCAAGCAGAAGGCCGCCGGCGAGCATCTGAATGCCGGAGCTCATGGCTTTATCTGACGGCAGAGGCAGTTTACGGCTGAGAGCCGAGGCAATCGACCAACTTATTGCAGCAACGATCAATGCGCACGCGCCCGCGGTATCGATGGGCGCCCCGCCCACTTTCATGGACCGCCCCACCAGAACGGCGACTCCGGCCAAACCAGATAGCAATGCAAGCACCAAGCGCAGGGTCAGCCGTTGTGTGCGCAGAACAACAATTTCGGCGATCGTCATGAACAACGGGATTGTCGCTAGCATGACGGCGGCAATCCCGGAAGGCACGCGCCGCTCGGCCCAGAACAGCAAGCCGTAATCAAAAACAAAGATCAATATGGCGAGAAAAGATGCTGAGCCCCACTCACGCGCGGTCGGCGAGGCCGTGCCTCGCGCACGCATCCAGGCGAACAGAACGGATCCGGCAACGACGAAGCGCATGGCTGCAAAGAGAAACGGCGGCACTTCGCGCACACCGATGCGGATCGCGAGATACGTCGAGCCCCAGACGAAGTAGATGATGGCAAAAGCCAACACAACCTTCCACGCGCGCGGTGGGGATATTTCGTTCATGAGCGTCCGGCTAAAAAATAGATACGTCTGCGGGAATCAGTAATTAGATCATCGCAGCCCACTGAGGACGCAGGTTTCACACATAAAAAGATTTTATGGATCGATAAACGAAGTGATGGTGCGATTTACTTCTTGATCAGGCTGGTGTGGCTGGCGACACACTGCCATTTGCCGTTGTCGAACACCCAGGTGTCGGTGAAACGTCCAACGTGGTCGTAGGCCTTGCCTTGATAAGTTCCCTGGGCGTG
>JASHPL010000395.1 GCA_030038125.1 Candidatus Sulfotelmatobacter sp. | reverse complement strand
GATTCCATCTGCTGTGTGATCTCCGCCGGTACCGAGCCGCCACTGCGCAGGAACTCGCGGCAAGCTTCGGTCTGGATGGTGAAGCCGGGAGGCACCGGCAATCCGGCATTGGTCATTTCGGCTAAGCCCGCGCCCTTGCCCCCCAATTCGTCTTTCATCTTGCCGTTGCCTTCGGCCTTCCCGCCCCCGAAAAAATATACGTACTTGGCAGGGGATTTCTTTGTTTCCTGCGTCTTCGCTGCTTCTTTCACTTCAGCTTCCGGAAGAGTGATTGTCGCCATATGAGTCCTTTTGTGGTTCAGAATTTAGCCGCAACTGTTTTGAGTCAAAATGTGTTGTCATTCCGAGCGCACGATCGCGGAGAAATCCGCGATCGTGGAAAACTCCGTCAATAGCGTCTTGAGTAGCGCCAGCCGGTTCGCCCGCACCCGCGGATCTTCGACCATAACCATGACCTTATCGAAGAATTTGTCGACCGGCTCGCGCGCGGTGGAGAGAGTGATCAGGGCATCCAAATACTCTTTCTTCTTTTGATGCTCTTCGACTCGTCCTGCGGTCCTTTCCATATATTCCGCCAGGATCTTCTCTTCATGCGCAGCCTCTGGAAGGTACTCGAATTTCTCTCCCGGCTGTATTCCCTTCTCCTGCGCCTGCCACAGAATGTTTCGAATGCGTTTGCAGGCTGCGCCAATCGCTTGGAATTCGGGCATGTGCAGAACCTGCTTCACGGCCTCCGCTCGGGCGAGCGCATCGACGACGTCATCGGCATCAGCAGCCAGCACTGCCTCGACCACGTCGTATTCGTATCCGCGAACGTCTTTCAAATAAAATTCCAGCCGCTCGCGGAAGAAAGCGCGCACCGACTCAGAAAACGTCTCGTCATCGACAAACTTCTTTTCCGCTTCCGATTTCCGGTACCCCGAGCGCGCATCGAGCATCAGAGCGCTCACCGTCAAAGGCAATTTCTTTTCCGCAACGATCTTTACGATTCCGTTGGCCTGCCGGCGAAGCGCAAACGGATCTTTCGATCCACTTGGGACGAGGCCCAGGGCAAACATTCCCGCGATCGTGTCGGCCTTGTCGGCAATGGAGAGCACTGCTCCCTCCGTGGACCGCGGCACATCGTCGTCAGTGGATTCCGGCTTGTACTGATCGTAGATCGCATCGGCGATGGCCATGCGGGTAGCTTCGGGCAGGCTCGGATCCAGTTGTTGCGCCCGCGCGTACAGTCCACCGACGACGCCTTGCAGTTCGGTAAATTCCTTCACCAATTCCGTGGTCAGATCGGCTTTGGCGAGGCACGCCGCTTTGTGCACCACGCCGGGCCGCACGGCGATGCCGTGGCTTCTGAGGATTTCATTGAGCCAACTGCACAAACGCTGTACACGCTGCGTCTTCTCGTAATAGGTGCCAAGGTCTTTCTGAAAGGTGACGTGGCGCAATAATTCCACTCGCTCCAGCAACGATTTCTTCTGATCGGTTTCCCAGAAGAACCGTGCATCGTTGAAGCGCGCCCGCAGCACCCGCTCGTTGCCGTGGCGGATCAGGCCCTGCGGATCGCTGTCTGTATTGAGCACGGTCAGAAAATGCGGCAGCAGCTTGCCTTCGGCATCTTCGACGGCAAAGTATTTCTGATGATCGCGCATGACGGTGACCAGAACTTCTTCTGGTAATGGCAGAAATTGCGGATCAAATCCGCCGAGGATCACTGCGGGAAACTCCGTCAGATTGACGACCGTATCCAGCAGGATTCTGTCTTCGCGCCAGCGCGCGCCAGGAATAGTGCGGGTCGCGGCGTCGAGGGCTTTGCGAATCTGCTGCTCGCGCTCGGCACGGCCCAGAACCTTGGCGGCGCGAAGCGAATCGACATAGGCCGATCCTGCACGTGGGATCTCGACCATCCCATCATGCAAAATTCGATGTCCGCGCGAAGTCTTGCCTGCCCGAATTCCGGCGAACTCGAGCGGAATCGTCTCATCACCGAGCATGGCAACCAGCCAGCGCACCGGACGCACGAAGCGCTCGCTTGGCTTGCGCCAATACATATTTTTCGGCCAGTAAATCGTGGCGATTTCTTTGGGCAAGGCTTCGGTAAGAACTTCCGCTGCGGTCCGTCCCTTTTTCGTGACCTTTGCCGCGATATATTCGCCTTTGGCCGTCGTCACTCGTTCCAGCTGCGCGACATCGACTCCAGCCTTTTTGGCGAAGGCATGCGCAGCAGGTGTGGGCTGGCCATCTTTGTACGCGACGTGCACCGATGGCCCGGTGACCTGTTCGATCACATCGGCCTGAGCGGCGGAGATTCCTGAGGCCAGGACGGCCAAGCGCCGCGGAGTTTCTAGAGCGATAACTGCTGACACCGCCAGCCGCTCCCGCGTAAGAAGAGCGCCCACACGCTCGCGCAACTCCGCTGAAGCCGCGTCGATCATGCGCGCGGGAATCTCTTCACACCCGATCTCTAGCAGAAAATCTGGCATGCGCTGAAACGAACAAGTTTCTCAAAATGTCTTTCCACGCGGATGTGACATTCATCACATCAAGACCAAAACGGAACTCAGCCCACCGGAGTTAATTTCTGTTTCTTGGGCCGCGGCTCGCGCGCCGGTTCTGGCCCTTCGGATTTTGCCGCGGGCCCGGCTTCGCCCTGTTGCTGATTGACCCACGCCTTCGCAATTCCCACCGCCAGCGCTCGCACGCGTGCAATCACGCCGACGCGCTCGGTCACCGAAATCGCGCCACGCGCGTCGAGAATATTGAACAAGTGTGAGCATTTCAGACAAAGATCGTAAGCCGCCAACAGCGGAAAACGTTTCTTTTGTTCGCCGATCGGATAGCCGACGTGTCCATCTAGCTTGTCCCGCACCTCCTCGACCTTCTGCCCGGGGTCGCTGCCCAACCGAATCAGTTCCGCGTAGCCGTCAAGCAATTCCTTGCACTCTGCCTCATACATCTCGAAATGTTTCCATGTCTTTTCGACATCGGCGAACTCGAAGTTGTAGACGGAAAATTGCTGCTCGTCGGCCAAGCGCACATCACCGTATTTCACGACGCCGCCGGTTTCCGGATCCCGCGCCCACACGATTTCATAGATCGAATCCACATCCTGCAGAAACGCGGCAATGCGCTCCAGTCCGTAAGTCAATTCCGCCGAAATCGGAAACAGATCCAGCCCCCCGCACTGCTGGAAGTAGGTAAACTGGGTGATCTCCAGGCCGTCGAGCATGACCTGCCAGCCCACGCCCCATGCGCTGAGCGTAGGCGCTTCCCAGTTGTCTTCTTCGAACTTGATGTCGTGATGTCGCAGGTCGATTCCGATCGCACCCAGCGACTGCAGATAGAGCTCCTGCACATTTTCCGGCGGAGGTTTCAGGATGACCTGCAATTGCAAGTGCTTGAACAGCCGGTTGGGATTTTCTCCATAGCGGCCATCCGCCGGGCGCCGCGACGGCTGAACGTAGGCAACTTTGTAGGGCTGGGGACCCAGCACTCGCAGAAACGTTTCCGGAGCCATCGTGCCTGCGCCCACTTCCACGTCATAGGGTTGCTGCAGCACGCACCCACGCTCTGCCCAGAAGGATTGCAGCCGAAGAATCAACTCCTGAAAAGTGAGCGGGTTGGACTCGGCTGGAGTCATTTGTCGTCGCGAGTTCCGAGCTGCGAGCCCCGAGTTCCTGGAATCACAGACTGCTGTTTGGAAGTCTGCGGCTAGGCCTGCTCATAGAGCATCGCAAGAGCAGTGCGGATTAATCATCGATTGTAACGGAAGGGATTGGCAATCGTCAGCCATTGAGCTGTATATTTCCAGCCTTTAAAAAGGTTATCGTATCTTTTCCAGCATGGCTGCCGTGACCAGCTTCTTCTCGATGTGGCGCTCGAGAATCTGAACCAGAAATTTCCTCAGATCCGCGCCTTGCGCCTTCGGCCAATTCGCTGCGGCAAAGCTTTCGACCGGCGCGCGAAACATTTGCGCGGCGAGCGCGCGCGAATCGCTGGAAATTTCTGACGAGGCCAGACGCTTGTCGTCGGCGCACATCAGTCCATCGGCGAGCGCATGGAAAAAGGCGCGGCTGCCGTTCAAATTCCGTCCGCAAACGATGCACTCCGAGAGCTCGGGCAAGAAACCGACAAGTCGCGTCAGCCAAAGCTCGAAATACGTGACCGGCATCCAAACTTCGGGGCTGGTCAGAATGTGCAACACGGAAAGCGTCAGCCGAAAAATGGCGTCGTTCGTCTCGTGATCGGGCAAAAGTTCATCCAGCAATTCGGCGATGTGTCCGAGCGCGACCACCCGTGGATAACTGATTTCCGACGCCAGCGGAGATTCGAGCACTTCGCACGCATCCAGGCGCACCAGTTCCTGCCGCTCGCGAACGTCATAGAAGGCGCGCACATAGGTGAGCGGCTCGAGCGCGCCTCCGAACCGCCGCTTCGATTTTTTCGCCGATCGCGCCACGCCGCGAATCTTGCCCTCAGCGCGTGTGAACAGCGTGACCAGCAGATCAGCTTCGCGCATGGGATACGTACGAAGTACGATCGCTTCCGATTCTCGCAGGGCCATGGCTGAATGTGATTCTAGTGGAAGAGAGATTGGCAGTTCACGGCCACGCGGGCCACAGAAAATTGGATTCCTCGATGTGGATCAGAAACGAACCGAAGGTAACGAGAGGTAACCACCCGTCCGGTCGCCCTATCCCACGGAGGGGCCATTTCCCCTGGGCACCGGGCATGCGAAGGTACAGGTACGGCCGGACGAGCCGTCCTTCACACTTAAGTCACCATGCCAGAATGCGTGAACAACGCGGTTCCCAGATCAGTGCTGTTGAGCATCGCCTTGGTGCTAACAGCAGGATCGACGTTCGGGCAGGATCATTCTTTCGCGGCAACGCCGCCCGTACTTGTAGCAAATGCCGCAACAGCAGCGTTCGATGCGACTTCAGGCGCCACAGCTTTGTCCGTCGCAGAGGACGCTAATTTCCCCGAAGCAGTGGCACCGGTTGCCATCGAGGCGGTAGAACCGAATGCCTTTGTTTCTGTGCCCCGAGAAACGTCGCATCCCTTCTGGGATCGCGAGAACAAGATTCTGTTTGTGGCCGTCGGAGCCGCGGCGACGGCTGATTTC
>JASHPL010000394.1 GCA_030038125.1 Candidatus Sulfotelmatobacter sp. | reverse complement strand
CTCCAAGAACGCTGAAAGAATTGGCCACAAGAGTATCACTGGAATATGACGTGGATCCCGTCCAAGCGGCGGACGACGTGGCCAATTTCGTGGCCGAGATGAATGCGATGGGGCTGCTCGAACGCTTTCAATATGCGGAACTCGTAGACGCTGAGCCGCGGCAGGAACTTGCAGAAGCGGGCCCCTAACGTCGCGCGCTCAGTTGTGACCCGGAGGCGGAATTGGAGCATTTGACTTATGGCGAATTCAGCGGGGATCTGCATCGGCGTCACGCTGGTGAGCGCCTTCCCCTGCAAGTTTCGATCGAAGTGACCCGCCGCTGTCCTCTCGAGTGTCTGCACTGCTATAACAATCTGCCCATGGCCGACGCCGAAGCGAGGCGCCGCGAGTTGAGCAAAGAAGAGCACTTTCGAATTCTCGACGAACTTGCGGAAATGGGATGTTTCTGGCTGCTCTATACCGGAGGCGAAATTTTTGCGCGTAAGGATTTCCTCGAGATTTATACCTACGCGAAGAAAAAAGGGTTTCTGATTACGCTCTTCACCAACGGCACGATCGTCAACGAGCAGATTGCCGATTACCTGACAGAATGGCCTCCATTCTCGATTGAAATCACGATTTATGGAAGCACACGCGAAACCTATGAAGCGCTGACCGGGATTCCCGGTTCCTACGCCCGCTGCTTACGAGGAATCCGGCTGCTGAAGGAGCGGAGTCTGCCTCTGAAGTTGAAAACCGTGGCCACCAGCATCAACAAGCACGAAGTGCTGGCGATGCGGCAGTTTGCCGAACAAGAATTGGGTGTGGAGTTCAAGATGGACGGTCAGATCAATCCCCGGATCGACTGTTCGCAGAGCCCGCTCGCTGTGCGGCTTTCGCCGGAAGAAGTCGTTGCGCTGGATATGAGTTCGGCGAAAGTCGCCAATGAATATCTGAAAATGGCGAAAAAGGATTTGGAGAATCCTGCCAATTTGTCGCTGAGCGGAAGCGTTTACTTTTGCGGCGGAGGGATGAATTCGTTCGCCATCAATGCGTACGGCGAAATCGGCATTTGCGTGATTTCGCAGCAGGAAACGTTCAGCATCCGCGAACGTGGAGTCGGAGCGGTCTGGGAAGGGGCGCTTTTGCAATTGAGACAGCGCAAGCGATCGAGACTCACCAAATGCGTCCAATGCCGTATTCAATCGCTCTGCGGTATGTGCCCGGCGAACGGAGAAATGGAGAACGGCGACCGCGAAACCCCGGTCGAATTCCTATGCCATGTGGCGCATTTGCGAGCAGAAACGCTCGGAATTGACATTCCGCCGCACGGACCTTGCGAATTTTGCCCCAGTGGCAGCCAGCATGCCGAATTGGTGGAGTCTGCCCGCCGGATTAGAGACAAGGAAATCGATATTGAGAGCTGGACGGGACCGCAGCAGCCCTTTCCAATCCTTAACGACACGAACATGGTGTCGATGGGGTGCAGAAGTTGCGGACATCACTGAGAACGGCAGAATCGAGGCCGAATGAATCGTGAACCGAATGAAGTGGACGGAAAAAAGACATACGAACCGCCGCGGCTGACAACGATCAACCTACGGCCGGAAGAAGCCGTGCTTGGGCATTGCAAAACCGCGTCGGGTATAGATCAGTGCGGTAGTCCCTGTGCCAGCTTTCTTTGCAAAAGCGTCGGATCGTAACTATGTCCGCATGTGACTGTACCTACGAGGGAAGCCTCACACCTGCCAGCGAATCGCTCGACTCTTTTGAAACAAGGAGGGCGCGGTACCGAAGTCAGTTCAGTGTAGGTGGCATATCAGTCGGAATGACGGGACAAAGCGTCGCCGATGTCGAATTGGGCGGTGGGCTTGAGCCGTTCCGGTCTGAGGGCGTTTCAGACATCGAGATCGGAGTAGAACGAGTCGCTTATCTAGATTCTGGAGCGGGCTGGAAGCTCTTTGACTCGGGAAGCACGTGGCGATTGTACGAATGTAACTCCTCTCTTCAGTTCGATTTTCTAGCAGCCGTTCTCGGAGAGCTGCCCGTAAAGCGCTTGCTGATTGATCACCGGTTCCGGCGGGCAAGACTCCAGCTGAATGAAATGGGCGCTGCGATTTTGGGCCGCGCAATTGAACCACTCTCCTATCCCCTTGACGAATTGCTCATTATGCACCGGCTGACGCAAGAGAAGGCAATTGAGTTACACGCATGCGGGATTGTCACTGGAGATGGGATCGGAAATTTATTCGTCGGGCATTCCGGGGCGGGCAAGAGTACAACCACGCGGTTGTGGACGGCGCGCGAAGGCGTTGAAGTGCTAAGCGATGATCGCATCATTGTGCGCGCGATAGAAGCGGATTCGAAAGCGCTGTGCGGGATCCGAATGTATGGAACCCCGTGGCATGGCGAAGCAATGTATGCCTCTCCGCGATCCTCGCCAGTCAGGCGGATTTTCATTCTAGAGCATGGTCAGGGAAATACTCTGACTCTGCTTTCCACGAACCGAGCCGTGGCAGAGTTGTTTGCTCGTGGCTTCGTTCCCTTTCATTGCCACGAATATGTCGAGTCAGCTTTGGACTTCCTGCAACAGCTGGTCGGTACGATTCCTTGCTATCGCTATGTCTTCGAGCCGACTGAAGCTGCTGTAGAGGCTGTTCTCAATCTCCATGATTGACCGGCTAGAGCAAGAGACTTTGTGGGCATTCTCAACCGAGCATCTCACGACATTCCCATGACGAAAGATTTTCTTACGTAAACCTCGATGGAAAAAGCAGGGGCGGCAGCTGATTCCAAGCTTTTCGAACAATTAACCCGGGAGTTGCTGGAAAGAGGAATAGGGGTGCGCTTTCAGGCGCGGGGCGCGAGCATGTCTCCGGCGATACGTGACGGAGAGATCGTGCAGATTACTCCCGTAATCGTGAGCAAATTACGAAAGGACGATATTGTTTTAGCAAAATCTAACGATGGCTTCCGACTTCACAGGATCGTATTCGCCGACCACGCTCACGATGTGTTCGTTACGCGAGGTGATTGCGGCCAGCAGAACGATCCTGCGCTGGCCGGAGCCGAAATTTTGGGCCTTGCTCAGGCCAAGGAAGTGCGGGTAGGACATATTAGGGTAGACGCCAAATTTCGAGGAATTGAAGGCTGCGCGCTCCGCTGCGTGGCGCGTGGACAAGCCGCAGCCAGAAAGATCTTGCGGCGAGTTGTCGCGCAAGCAGTTGCTACACGCCTCTTCGCTGTTCTTGCAGTAATCTTTTTAGCCTCGATTTTCGCCGCTGCGCAAGTGGCAGTCGATAGCACCTCGTCGGCGCAGGCCAGCTTCAATACCACTGGCGCGAATGCGCTCACGTTTGCTCACACCACGACCACCACTGCCAACCGATTGCTGCTGGTGGGCGTGTCGATGAACATCTCCTCCGTCAACACAACGACTGTTACCGGCGTAACGTATAACGGCACAGCCCTGACGTCGGCGGGTGCGCACAACGATGCGGGGAATACCCGCCGGGTTGAAATGTGGTATCTGCTGGCTCCGGCAAGTGGAACTCAGAATGTCGTTGTCACAGTGAATCTGCCGAGTTCGGGAACTGTGGGCGTGGTTGCCGGAGCTACCACATTTACGGATGTCGATCAGACCGTCCCCTTGGGAACCTTCGTTTCCGCGGATGGCGCCAACGGCGCGAACTCCCAACTAGATGTCCCCAGTGTCGTCAATGGAATGCTTCTGGACACCCTCGCGACCGGTGGAAACCAGACCATCACAGTGCCCGGACCGCAAGTGACTCAGTGGAATCAGAACACCGGCACGAGTGGCACTGATGTGGCTGCAAGCGGAACCAGCCGCACGGGTGCTCCAAGCGTTCCCGTTGCTGAAACCTTCAGTGGCACATCAAACTGGTCGCTGGGCGCCATCTCTGTCAATCCAAGCACAGCTGATATTGCAGTGACCACCAGCGTGAACGCGGTGGCACTGGGGCAAAATTCAACCTATAACATTACGGTCACGAATAATGGCCCCTCGGCTGCCAACAACGTCACACTGACAGATACTTTTGCGGCAACCAACCTGTCGCTCGTATCGTTCACGCCCAGTGCCGGCGTGAGTTGCACCCAAACGACAACGATCAACTGCACCCTGCCGACGCCTTTTGCGAGTGGCGCCACTGCCACGCTGACGGTCGAGGTTGCGGCGAGTGCCGCAGGATATTATCCGAACACAGCCACAATCACAGATTCCGGGACGCCGCCCGATCCGAATACGGGGAACAACAGCTACGTTGCGTTAGCGCCAGTGCTTACGGTGATCTGTTCCAATAACGTCCCGGCCGCCGGTGGAACTCTGAAGAATGTGATAAACACCTACTATCCCGGTACTGCCAGCGTAGCGGCGGGTGCTACGTCGATTCCCATCGGTGCAGCGAACGGGACAGGCACGATCGCGAACGGTAGCTTATTGCTCGTGATTCAGATGCAGAACGCGAGCATCAGCACGTCCAACAACGTCAACTACGGGAACGGCAGCACAGGGTCGGGATTTACGGCAATCGATAATGCCGGGAACTACGAATTTGTAACGGCAACGGGGGCGGAAAGCGGAGGTTCAGTGCCCATTTCCGGTGCAGGCGCGGGCGGAGGTCTGGTATTCGGATACACCGCTTCTGCCGCAACCGCAACCCAGGGGCAGAGCACGTATCAAGTTGTGCTGGTGCCGCAATACTCTTCCGCGACACTCAGTTCGTCACTGACTGCGGCCACGTGGAATGGGGCGACCGGTGGAATCTTGGCGCTTGATGTTTCCGGACAACTAAACTTGGGGGGAGCCACCGTTGTGGTGGATGGCATGGGCTTCCGAGGCGCCGCAGGATTGCAGTTGGGCGGCGGCGGAGGAAGCAACACGGATTACCAGCAACCATCGCCCGCCACCTACACTGCTTCCGGAAACAGTACGCCCGACCAGGTTGGCTGGGATGCTTCCAAGGGAGAAGGCATTGCCGGCACACCAATGTGGGTCGAGTCGAATGCAAACGTCCTGCAAACGACTACGACCGTTGGATATCCGAGCGGAACGTCTGGAATCGACGGAAGCATGGCGCGGGGCGCGCCGGGCAATGCCGGTGGGGGCGGCACCGACGGCGATCCGCAAACCGCTTTTCCTTACGGCAACGATCAGAATGATGGCGGTGGTGGTGGAGGCAACGGCGGTTCTGGTGGCTTCGGCGGAGACTCATGGAACACCAACCTGAGCCTTGGTGGAGAAGGTGGTGCAGCATTCCCAGAAACCATCGACCGTATCGCTATGGGCGGCGGGGGTGGCGCCGGAACTCGAAACAATTCCGGCCCCGACACTCAAGCGAGCAGCGGCTCGGCCGGTGGCGGAATTATTTTCATTCGCGCCGACAGCTTGACCGGTACGGCGACTCTGACTGCAAATGGCGTGAACTCCTACAACGCGACCGCGAATGATGCTGGCGGGGGCGGTGGCGCTGGCGGAACGATCGTGATTCTATCGGCGAATGGCGGCGAAGGCGGTCTCACGCTCGACGCCAATGGGGGCAATGGCGGGAATGCGTGGGAAAGTGAAGCATACGCCTTAACCCAACGCCATGGGCCTGGTGGGGGTGGCGGCGGTGGTGTCATCTTCGTCTCTGGAGCCCCAGCCGGCGTCAGCGTTGCCGGGGGTGCCAACGGCCTCACTCTGAATCCCGGAGTGGCTTACGGTTCGACTTCCGGCAATACGGGAACGAATGTCACAAACGCTACCCTCTCGCAGGTGACGGGCGTTCAGTCCTCAGCAGTTTGCAGCCAGGCGCTGCTCAAGATCAGTAAGACTCACGGCGGAGGAAGTCTCACTCGCGGCGGTACTGCAACCTACACAATTCAAGTTTCCAACATCAGCCCGCTGGGTTCTACCACCGGCGTCGTCACCGTCAACGACACGCTGCCGACGGGCTTGACTCCAACAGCCGCTTCAGGCACGGGATGGACCTGCTCGATTTCCGGTCAGACCGTAAGCTGCACGGAATCTACCGCGCTCGGTCCAAACAGCAGTTATTCTGCGATTACTGTCACCGCAACAGTCTTGCAAACAGCTCCAGCAATCGTGGTGAATACGGCTGTAGTCAGCGGCGGAGGCGACCTTGACACTCTCGACGACACTGCGACTGACACGGCAAGTGTGATTTCGAGCGCTGATCTGAGTGTGACGGATGCGGGTTCGCCCAACCCAGTAACGGCCGGAAGCAATATCACCTACACGCAAGTCGTCACTAACAACGGGCCCAGCGCCGCCGACAATGCAACGTTGGTTTCCACGATTCCCGCAAATACGACTTTTGTCTCCATTGTGGCTCCGGCGGGATGGAGTTGCATTACTCCAGGAGCCGGAGGAACGGGGAACGTGGTTTGCAGTAACGTGGGCATCCCTGACTTGGCATCAGGTACCTTTACGTTGGTCGTGAAAGTGGCCAGCACGACTGCCAACGGAACAGTTATCACAGAAATGGACTCGGTGAGTTCGTCGGTAAGCGATCCGAATCCGGGAAACAATACGGCGTCGGTGAGCACGGAAGTTGGAACGACTGCGAACGGAGAACTTACCGTAAGTAACGTCGCATCACCCAACCCCGTACAGGCAAGCAACGATATCACCTACACACAGGTCGTAACGAATTCGGGCAGCTCCGCCGCCACGACTGCGACCTTCAGCGAAAACACACCTGCCAACACGAAGCTTGTGAGTATTACTCCCGCTTCGGGATGGTCCTGCACAACGTTCCCGCCGCAGTGCACAAATCCCAGCGTTGCGGCAGGATCGTCCGGCACATTCACCGTGGTCTACCAGGTGAATGCAGGCACAGCCGCCGGAACACCGATTAGCGATACGGTGACTGTAAACGCCGCGAATCAGGCATTCGGAGCTAATTCCGCTACGGCAAGCGATGTGGTGGCGTCGTCCACACAAGCTGACTTAGCTCTCAGCACCGTCGCTACTCCTGCTACAGTCCTTGCTGGAAACAACATAACGTACACGCAGACGATCACAAATAA
>JASHPL010000393.1 GCA_030038125.1 Candidatus Sulfotelmatobacter sp. | reverse complement strand
AAAGAGAAGGACATCTGAAGACCGCAACACACATCGCCTATTACCGGTGCCAATCGCGGAATCGGAATTCGATGTCTCGCTATTTTCGATCATCACTGATTCCGAAAATAGTGTGAGACGTTATTTTCGCTCAGCAAGCCAATAGAATCCTTGTACCAGTTGCGAAACCACTGGTGCCCTTCACCTGTGCAAATAGCTCGGCAACGGCCAAAACGCAGAAAAGAGCGCATCCTCTGAGCTAATCCTTTGCGACGAGGCCGGTTGAGAAAAACCTTCAAAAGCGACACATTTCCTTGCACACTTTCACATTTAACGCGTTAGGCTACAACGGAACGTATCAGTACAATACATTCTTAATCAGTGGTTTACCAGCAATGCCGGGATGGCGAAATTGGCAGACGCAGCGGACTTAAAATCCGCAGGGGCCAAAAGCCCTGTGGGGGTTCGATTCCCCCTCCCGGCACCAGCGAGTCCTATGTTCATGCCGACTTGAGCGGCATTCGTCCGGCCTTGTCCGGCATTCTCGTCTTGCTCGAATTTCTGGTTGCGCCCACCTTTGTGGCCACCTGGGTAGCCGCGAAGATATGACTGATCGCCCCGGCCTGAGGAGGTATGTAGCGCTGGGGAATGGTGATCAAGCTATGCCCGGCGGTACGGGCAGGCACGAAGAGGCATCGCCGCGGCCGCAACATTTTTATTCCTCGCCGTCGCATTGCGAGCGGCCCTTCTCCACGGGGGTGCGTAGCGAGCGCACGCGCCACATAGGCTAATGTTGTCGGGCGAGATCGCGGATCTGATTGAGGTAGCCGACATAAATTGGAATCGGAATATCGGGGGAATCGCCATCGTTGAGAAAATGCTCGAGGCGGATCTCGATGGGAATGGAACTGATGACTTCGCGGAAGCGCGGCATCTGGAGATACTTTACGTGCCAGATTTCGAGCATGAGGGAGCGGAAGTCTTCGCTGATGAAGGGCATCTTGCGATCGCCGAGATATATCGCGTCAAAGTGCGAATGGGCAAGCATAGCGCGGAGCGGGTCACCCGGAACGGAGAAGGTGTAGACGAGGTGGAAGACGTCGGCGAGGTCTCCCCAAATGAGTTTTTCTTCGAAGGCGCTGAAGCGGAAGGGCGCTGCGGTGCGTTGCTGCGCGGCCCGAGCGTGTTCGGTGGGTTGAAGGTTGTGCGTGATGAGTTGGTCGCGAAACCAGCGCAGGCGGTCGCGCTTGAGGTTGAAGCGCAGAAACTCGATGGCGTACGCGTTCGGGAGGTAGAGGTCGGGATTGGCGTCGAGTCGGGCGAGCCAAGGCGCCCAACTCCGATCTTCGAACATCGTAATGAGCGCGTTGAGGTCCGCGACCGTAGTGTCACTGTGATATTTGACGGCTTGCCAAAAGTGCTCGGTGGAGTCGTAGGTGGCGCCGTAGAGCGGCACGCCTTCGGGGATTGGGTACCAATTGGAGAGAACACGTGCAGGAATGGAGGAAGCGGCGCTCCAGCAATTGATGGCATCTTTCCATTTTCGCTGGACGGCGACGAAGGCGTCGGCGTATCCGACCGGAGTGGGTTCAGTGACTTGGGCGAGGGCACGGCGGAGTTCGTCCTCGGTGTGCGTGAAGAGGGTTTCGAAGGGACGCTCGTCGGTCATGGAGACGACTCGACTCTCGATGCCACGGTGGAGGAGTTCACGGACCAGTTGTTGCCGCTTGGTGTCGTCGAAGGCGGGGTTGCCTGGCCAGCGATGGGCTTGCGAGTCGATGTAGCGGAACAGTTCGGAGAGCGATCCGAATTCGATGAATCCGTGGAGGGCGAAGTTGACGGCGCGGCCATCCTTGGTGATGACGGTGGACGGAGTGACGAGAGCTTGAAGAGAGATTTCCTGGGAGTGGAGAGTGGCGCAGAAAAATAAGATCAAAAGTGCAGGATAAAGGAGTCGCACGATCGATTTCATGGCAGGGGACTCCTCCTGGCCCCCAAAAGCCCAGAGTCGTTAAAGCTCTGGAGCCTTCTCCTGTTTCCGGTTGACTCCGTAGGGAACAACCGCGATGGAGACTCCATGCTGATGTCCTGTCTACTTAAAAGGAAGCCCTAGCCACTCCCGGCTGTCCAGAAAGTAACTAAGGCATTTCAGTTGGTAGGGGATACACACGAACGGGCCGTCGCCGTGAAGCTTTTATTTTCTGGCTGCGTTGGCCGCTGCCGCAGCAGCTTTCAATTCATCATTGACCTGAACCAGCAGGACCCTCGCTCGTTCCGCATGGCCTCCCATCTTGTACCGATTATCCTTTTGCGCCACTTCGACGTAGTGATTGGCCTCCACAACGAGACGCTGCGCCTCTGCCAGATTAGGATGGATGTTCGTGTCAATGTCCACAACTGGCTCTTGGGCTGTGAGGATCAAGCAAAACGCCAATATGCTGAAAACCGCAGTGATTTTTCTCATGGTTTCGCCTCCAACCTGAGGGGATTTTTGGAAGGCGAGTCTAGCACATTCCCCATGCACAAAAATAGCTAGGACCTTGGCATCTGAAACGGCCCTGGGCTTTTCACTAAAGGACACAATAGCGGCCACTAAAGTGCCCCAGGCACTTCTGGATAGCCTGGACTGGCTAGGGCTCTTTTTTCTAAGTAGACACGACAGAACGCTCAATGGCCGTGAGCACAGTATTGCGGGTGTCAATTTTTGTTTCGGTATTGACACGCGACCTTCAGAAGCAGAACGATCTTTAAAACGTCAGAAGGATCTAAAATCAACCGTCAACGGTGACGTAGGGGGCATAGAATCTCTTGACGATTTTGGTCGGAAAGCGGCTCCAGATCATGGTCATTCGCGGATTTCGGCCTTTTCGCAAGTGGCAGTCAGAAGCGCACGGGCGGATGAAACCGCCCGTGCCCGAGGTTCCCGACCTAGCAAACGCTAGAATGGGCCACGAAGAATTTCGGCGAAATTGGCAACGTCCAGCGTGCCAACTCCGGCAGCAGGACTGTAACCGTTGCGGCCATAGTAGAACCAGTTGTCGCCATAAGCGATTGCGTGCAGCGGTGCATTCGGACCGTGATAGCCCCAGCCGAATTGCGCGAGACCGTACAGCGGGAAGTTCAGCAATCCCAATCGCCTTCCGTGCAAATACTCGCCTAACAGGGCCGAAACCCCGTTCAGCTGCGGCGCGACAAAGCTGGTGCCACCGTAGAAGGTAAGAATTTCAAATCCGGAGGCGCTCGAAGTGTAATAAATGACGTAGCCGGTTTCCGGATCCGCGTTGAAGGAGACATCCGGGACATTGCGGCCGGGGAAGTAAGCGGGGAGTTTATAGAATGAGCAGCACGGCGGGCCGGGAGCTCCTAACTCGGCCGCAATGTTCGTACCGGCCTCCCAGATCTGGCCGGGTTGGCTGAGCTGCACGCCCCGCAGTCCAAACTGGTAGAAGGGCTCGTAGAACATGATGCTCACTCCGCCGCCGCTTCCCACGGGGAAGATTCCACAGTTGACGGGGTCTGCTCCAAAAACGACCTCACAGTAACCGTCCAGGTAGTCCCAACCCCATACCCTCTCGTGCGGAATGTTGACGTCGTAGTATGGCGCAGTGCATGCCTGGTTCTCGCAAAGCTCCAGCAGAGTTGGCAGCGTAGTGCCGCCCGCAGCAGTAATGGCCGGATCGCTCGGTGGATATGCGACGTCCAGTATCAGGCTGCAGCTGTTGGGATTCGACGAAGAGTATGGGCCGAAGCAACCGATATAGTCGTTCCCGTTGTAGGCACCGCCGTCTCCCCCCGCCGCGAAAACTGTTTCTCCCTGAATCGCCGCGCGTACGAAAAGTTCGTGACCCGCTTGTGCAAAGCCCGCGGTCCGCCCCGTAGTCGGATCGGTGACAGGTTCATTCTCCAGGTTGGCGAACCACTCCCAGATTGTGTACCAGCTTGTCGAGAGGGTTTCTGCCTTGTTCGCATCGACCGCCGCAGCAAACAGGTCGATAAACCCCTGGTTGGTATTGGGTGCCTGGTAGACGATGATATTTGCTCCCGGAGCAACTCCGCCAGACTGTTCAACATCGAGGCTGGTCTCGGTTGAGCCGGAGGCATCGCTGGGTGCCCCGGGACCGCCATCAACGTTGACGATGGAAAGGCGGTTTGGATTAACCTTCAGCCCAAGCGCACTCCAGTAGGCAAAGGCATCGCTGGGCGTAAACGCCGCCAAGGTCATGATGCCAAGCGTGCGGCCTTTTCCTGTTACTCCGCGTTCATATAGCGGTTGCACGTCGTAGTAATCAGCGAAGTCGGTCACGGTCCAAAATCCAGGCTGATCGGGTGTGGTTGTCTGCGGGGTCGAACTCGCGACCTTCAGCGTTTGGGGAACACTGCGGTGCGCCGGACGAAATCTTGGGCGGCTATCAAGTCCGGCAACGGCTGCCACGGACGCCGAAATCTCGGCAGGAATTGTGACTCGACTGATTGGAGCATGAAAAGTGTATCCTGGAACGTTATCCTGCGCGGGAACTTCATAGCTGTGCAAGCTGATGGAGAAGGCACGCTCCATGTCTGCTGGCAAGCCAGTCACCTTGAGCGTTGTCGCCGTCGTCCGCTCGACTGTCAGCCCGTATTTGCCAAGAGCCGCAATGACCTTCGCTACATCGGCATCCGTGGGCGCAAAGCGAGCCTCGAACTGCTTCGCCGTCAAAAATTGGTGAAACTGCGGATCTCCGGGTGTGTGGAGCGCTTTCAATAGCTTTTCTGCATCGTCCAGACCGCGCAAGCGGAGCGCAATAGTAATCGAAAGCGGCGTTGTGTCTGCCGTGAGCGCACCCCGATCGATCGCCTTTGGCGTGGTCGCTGTCGGGTAGGGCAGTGCGGTGTGCGGGGTCTCAGCTGTGGCGCTAGAAAACAATCCAAGCACCAAAAAGAACATTACGAATCGAGTGTTCCAAGTTCTCATGAATTCCTCTCCTTATCGATGATTTGTGGGTTAGCCCAACCGCTGTGAGGTTATCGCTGCTGATGCGATATTGAGACCCTTAACTTTGCCCAGGTGCTTGGGGAGAGAGCATTGAGACGGCTGGGCTGGGAGGAGTCCCCCACGTCTGGCTCGCAAGAATGCGATTTTCCTGACGATTTGTCAATGTGAATGATTTTGCACAAATTTGTTTGTCTTGCCGGCAGTCTTTTGAAGGCGTGGATCCGGCTTCCTGCACATGGCCAGAAGCGCTTTAGGGGGACTCCGGCGAGCGCTGCGCGTCTTTCAACTCCGGCGCGATCTCGAAGGCTTTTTCGAATTCTGCGCGCGATTCGGCCTCATTCCCTTCCTGATGGAGTGCCAACGCCAGGTTATAGTGTGCTTCCGCGTAGCGCGGCTTGAGGCGCAACGCGGCAGCAAACTCCATTTTCGCTTCGCGAAGCTTGCCGGCTTGCAACAGGACCAATCCGAGATTGTTATGACCTTCTGCAAAATCAGGATCGCGGCGTAGCAGATCACGAAAAACATTTGCGGCGCCTGTCGCATCGTTTTTCTGGCTTAGGACTAATCCGAGTTGCACCCGCGCATCGGTGTACTTTGGATTGAGGCTGATCGCGTCGTTCAGTTGCTGCGCCGCTTCATCCAGATTTCCCGATTTCGACAGTGCCAGGCCGAGATTGTAATGCGCCTCCGCCAAATCCGGATCTGACATGACCGCCCGCCGGAACTCCTCGAGAGCGTGCGAGCGATCGTTCTGCCGCCAGTACAACAGGCCGAGGCTCGAGTGAGCTTGTGCGTAGTCAGGTTTGATTTCCAGCGCTTTTTCATACTGCGCTTGCGCCTGAACCGGATCGCCCTTTCGATCCCAGGTGAGACCAAGATAGTAATAACCAGTCGGCAGTTCGGGGCCTTCCTCGATCGACTTTTGAAAAAGTGCAAGCGCATCGTCAAGCCTTTGTTGTTTTAATGCGTCCACGCCTTGAAGCGTATGCAATTTCGCCTGCGCCAAACGCGCGCGGAATTCCCGTAGTCCGTTAATTTCGTTCAATTCTTTTTGTCCAGCTTCGGTCTGTCCCTGCGCCCGCAACGCGAGACCCAGGTTGTAATGCGCGTCCTCGTAATCAGGTTTCAGGTCTATGGCGCGCCGGAAAGCGGCAATCGCGCCGGGCAAATCGCGGTTGGCTTTGAGTTCCATACCAAGGTTGAACTGTGCCCGGGGATCGTCGGGATCGATGGCTACGGCCTTGCGAAATTGCGCCAGCGCAGCAGCGCGATCGCCCTGGCGGCGCAATGTAATACCCAGCAGGATGTATGCCTCTGCAAACTGCGGCTTCAACTGGAGAGCACGACGAAAATCAGCCCCCGCGACAGTGAGATTGCCGAGTTGTCCATCGGTTAATCCCAACTCAAAATACGATTCCGGCGATGGCCTCAAGGCAATCGCCCTCTGCAGTTCAGTCCTGGCGTCGGAAGGATCGTTTTGCTCCAGATGGATGCGGGCGAGCAAGCGATGTACCCCGTCGTTCGTGGGACTGAGCTTCACAGCGATGCTCAGCTCTTTCAGCGCGGCGGATTGGTCGTGCAGGTCGTACCAGGTGGCCCCCAAGCCGTAGTGAGCGTCGGCCCAGTTCGGCTTGAGGCGCAGGGCTGCGTCGAACTCGTCAACAGCCTGTCTTGCGTCGCCTTTATATTTGAGGGCCAGGGCCAGGTCGTAATGGGTCAAGGCGTCGTTCGGTTCGAGTTCCAATGCCTTGCGATAGTTCGCGATCGCCTCGTCCCAGGATTTGTGGCGAGCGAACTCGGTGGCGTCTCGACGGTAGCTCTCGGCGGTTTGGGCAAAACAGGGCGCCGCAATGATCAACAACAGAAGCAGCAGGACCATCAGGGCTACAGCCTAGCATGTTGGGCGGGGCGAAAGGGCCAAGTTCTGTTCGTGCGCTGGACGCCCAAGAAAATTTTGGGCGGGACTGGATGAGCCCCGCCCGAATCCATCACGTTCCCAGGTTATTACCAAATGAATTTCGCACTGACTTGGCCGATGCGCGTCGCTTGCGCCTGCGTGACATTCCCGAAGCTGCCGGTGCTGCTGATGTTGCCGCTCGGGTTTACGAACTGCAAGTGATTGAATATGTTGAAGAATTCACCGCGAATCTGGAACGACATGGCTTCTCGAATGGGGAAGATCTTCGTTACTCCGAAGTCGGTGTTGTTGAAGCCTGGCCCATGGAAGAACCGGCGGTTGGCGGTGCCGAACTCGCCACATTCACCGGCCAGAACTCCATTCGTCAGGGTGCAGCTTGTGGGAGCGAATGAACTTTGGCTGAAATATGTCCATGTTCCCGGGGTTGAGCGGGGGTTGCTGATGTGAACCGGACCTACGAGATCTGGCATATCGGTCGAGGGACTGCCCGCAAGCGAGGTGTCACCCACGCTTTGATTCATCTGGATCGGGAACCCACCAGCGAAGCGAGTGATGCCTTGCATTTGCCACCCTTTCGTCAGCCACGGCAAGCCGTGGAAGGCTCGATTGAAGGGTATCGCCCAAATATAGCTGACCACGAAATTCTGGTGAACGTCGGTCGATGACAGGCCGCGGCTAAGTTTGGCGTTTTCGAAGTTGACGAGGTCAGCGAAGGCGGAAGAATCATCTAAGGCTTTGGCGAATGTGTAAGCGGCAAGGAAGGTTACATCCCCGGCTTTACGCTCGACTGTCAGCTCCCCCGCGTTGTAGATCGAATTCGCAGTCAGGTTGGTGAAGGTATTGCCATAACCAAAACAGAGGGTCTGGGCTGCGGGACAGTAGTTCGGATTCAAGAGAGTAATCC
The DNA here is from genome assembly GCA_030038125.1 of Candidatus Sulfotelmatobacter sp. Classification (GTDB taxonomy): domain Bacteria; phylum Acidobacteriota; class Terriglobia; order Terriglobales; family Acidobacteriaceae; genus Sulfotelmatobacter. The sequence goes on along the minus strand of JASHPL010000393.1, from coordinate 9,593 downwards.
TGGTGCCGTAGACGCAATTAGCCGGTCCCGTGCAATTCGTCGTCTTCGTCGGAGCGAAGACGTCCTGCTCGGCGTTTGGTCCACATCCGAGGGTATTGGCTGATTGATCGTAATAGCCTTGCGCGGTGAGCTGCTCACAATAGGAGGCGACACCCGGGTTGGCTTCCTCTTGCGATATGAGCCGGTGGCCGGCGGTGCCAACATAGGCCAGAGTCAATACCGTCGATCGGGTCAGCTCACGCTGGATCGAGAAATTGAAGTGCTCGGCATACGGGAGCTTGTTGTGAATGTTGTAGCCGGGAAAGTACGACATCGGCTCGTATACCGCGAAACTGAGCGTCTTGTTTGCCGGGCTCCCTGGAGTCGGGATGGTGAATGGGAAGCGCTGTCCCTCGCCGCCGGCCGCGCCTAACCCGTTCTGCCGATTTCGGAAAGGCTCCGAGAAATCAACAGGGGTCGGACTGCTCCAGTACAGGCCAAAGGGAGCATCGGCCACCTCATAGAAGAGATTTAGGTCCTCAACCGAAGTGTAGTACAAGCCATAGGACGCCCGGATGCTGGATTTGCCCGGTCCGCCAAAGATCTTGCCCAACACTCCATCGCTAAAGCTCGGAGAGTAGGCGAGGCCGAGGCGGGGTCCGAAGTTATCGTATCGGGTCGGGGCCAGCGTCTTGGGAATGCCTGGATCGCCGGGATATACGAGGCCTAGGGGAGACTCCGGAAAGACCGTTGACTGCTCTCCCTTAACCCAAGTTTGGATCTTGCCCTGCGTGTCATACCAAGGCATGCTCACTTCCCAGCGTAGGCCGAAATTCACTGTAAAGTCCGGTGTCGCCTTCCACGAGTCTTGCGCATAGGCACCACCATAACGCGTGCGGGAGTCGAGGAGCTGTAAGGCAGCCTGGCTGTAACCACCCTGAGCCTTTGGCGCTCCCAGCAGGTAATCGGCAAAATCGACGCCCGTCACACTGCCGTCGAATGTAAAAGCTCCGTCCACGCTGGCTAAGTTGCGCTCGTTGACCTGGAGATAGCGGAATTCCCCGCCGAATTTGAGAGTATGTCTGCCCACAACCTTCGAAAGCCCATCCGACGCCATGTAAGTGTTGTCGGGCTGGAACGTGATCAGAGAGGGTGCGCCGATAGCAAAGTTGTTGAAATAGATCTGGGGCACATATTCCGGATAATTGGGATAGCCATCTGGGACAATGCCCAAGCTGCCGGCACCGGTCACAAAACCAAGAGAGGCGAGGGACGCTTGGCCGCCCTTAGGATTGTCCAGGTGGGTGGCCGTGCGGAAGAAGGTGGCCCGCGCCTCGTTCACGATGCTAGGCCCGAGAGTCTTGGTGTTGCTGATGACGAACTCCTGGGCACGGGTTGGCGTCCCCGCAGGGAAGCCGGGAACGGTTGCGCCACCGTTATTCAATGCGCTCAAAACCGTCGAATCGTCGAAGTGATAATAGAACGACCAGTTCCCGCTCTTGCGATTGGCGAAGTCAACGCGCTCCCCGATTTTGTTGTCGGTAACAGTATTCTTTTGGCTATTGTTCGAATATGTACCCGAGGGCGTAGCTGGGATGTACTGGAGAGTCCCAATCGCTGCGGGCGACCAGGCACTCTTGGGAATTACGCCGCCGGGAAAAACGCACATGCCCGCTTGAGCGTTCGCCAGCGTGTTGCAGCCAGCAGTCCAGTATGGCTCATTAGTGTTTACCGTATAACCCAGCCGCTGAGAGAGTTCCGTCGGCCAGCCGCACGCCGGACAAGTTGCGCCGGGAGTCGCGGTCCCGTCGACGGTGCCGGTCAAGACTCCGGGCCCAAAGTTGCCCCCCATCTCGGCCGTGGTCGGCACATAAACGATGCCGGTTTCTGCTCCCTGGATTTGTTTGGTTCCCTGATAATCGGTGAACCAAAATAGTCTGTCTTTCCAGAATGGCCCTCCAGCAGTGAAACCGAACTGGTTACGATGTAGCTCGGACTTGGTGGGTAGCGCAAAACTCCTGGCATCCATGTCGTCGTTGCGCAGGAACTCGAATGCATCCCCATGGAATCCATTTGTACCCGACTTGGTGATGGCGTTCATCACTGCGCCGCTGAACTTTCCGTATTCCGCGTCGAAGCTGTTGGTGATAAGGCGAAATTCCTCAACGGAATCAAGATTCGGAACAAGTCCGGCGCCGAGATTTCGACCTTCGCTGACATCGCCGCCATTCACCAGAAAGGCGTTCGCCGTCTCGCGCTGGCCATTTACCGAGACATTACCGGCATTTTCGATGTACCCTGATACCGGTCGCCCTCCGGTTGATGAGGTGCCTCCCTGCCCGTTACCACCGATCGTCACGGAGCCGCTTGGTGCGACTCCCGCCTGCAATCCCAGTAGGTCTAGGTAGCTGCGGCCATTCAGCGGCAGGTTGAGCATCTTCTGGGAATCGATGACGTCTCCCAGTTGCGTGCTCTCCGTCTCCACGTGCACCATGTCAGCGGTAATGCTGACCTCCTCCTTCACCGTGCCAACTTTTAGTGGGATATCGAGATTGAGTTGGTCGTTGACTTGGAGCGTGATGTCCGTCGCGGAAAATATCTGGAAACCGGGGGCAGTTGCCGTGAGCGTGTAGTGCCCGGCGGATAACGCGAGGAAGTGAAACGAGCCGTCCGAGCCGGTGGTGACTTCCTGGCTAAGGTTGGTCTGCACGTTTGTGATTCGGACCTTAGCGCCCGCTACTACAGCCCCGGCACGATCATGAGCCACGCCCCGGATTGAACCGGTGACATCCGCGAGCGCCGCGCTCGACGCGAAAACCAGCAGTAGTGAAACGATTAAATACCGTAATCCGGAGAGATGACAGTTTTCCGCCACAGATCCCCACCCCCGAGGTGCCAGTACATTGCCATAAAGGAAAGAAAGGAATCAAGCGGAATCGTAATACTACTAGTATTTTAAGTTTAGATACCGTGCAGCACTTTTAAGAGCCTCTGATTAGGGTCAAGAGCCGGTTTTCGACTTCGCAAAAATGTTCGCGAAGTCACCGTTTTGCTCCCCTCGAAATGAACATTACAGAGATTTAGCCAGAACCTCCCTAGCTTCAAGAGCTTCCAGCGGCAAAACCGTCGGCGTTTTGCCGAGACTGCCACTCGATCGTCCCGTTGGTTTTCATGGCAAGGTGAAACTGAACACATCACTTCCAGCGGCGATGGCAACATACTGTTTCCCACCTGCTGCGTAGGTCATCGGAGACGCGCTTATATCCTGACCGGTGTTGAAGTGCCACAACGCCTTGCCGGTATGCGTGTCTACTGCTTCAAAGGAGTCAGCGTCATCCCCGAAAAACAGTAATCCCCCGGCGGTGGTCATAGTTCCACCCATGGAATGCCCGCGCCCGGTCTGCGCATTCTTCCAGGCAAACGAGCCGGTATCCAGGTCGTACGCTACCAGCGTTTTCTGTGCGTCTTCGGTCGGAATTCGCTTGACGCCGGTCGAGTAGTAAGTTTTCCCTTCCTGGAATCCCTCCGTTGGGTTCGAAAGATACATCTGGCAATGTTCCAGGCTCAGGAAGTACACCATGTGCGTAGACTCGTCATAGGAAGGTGCATACCAGTTCGTGGCGCCGGCAAAACCGGGGCAGACTCGAGACCCTTCGGCGGTAGGCCGCACACCGGTGCGAATAGGCCGGCCTTGTTCGTCGATGCCGCTCGCCCAGGTGATCTTGTCGATGAAGGGAGTAGCCGAGAGAAACTTTCCGCTTATGCGGTCGAGTACGTAGAGATAGCCATTGCGGTTCGCTTGCACGAGTAATTTTCGGGATTGGCCCTTGTAGACCGCGTCGATCAACATCGGCGTCTCGACGGCGTCGTAGTCAAACAGATCGTCCGGAGTGAACTGGAAAAACCACTTCAACTTGCCCGTGTCCGGATCGAGGGCGAGCACGCAATCTGTGTAGAGACCGTCGCCTGGGCGCACGTCATCGTTGAAGTCCGGAGATGGGTTGCTGGTGCCCCAGTAGATCAAGTTCAGCGAAGGATCGTAGGTGCCCGGCATCCAAGTCGTCCCGCCACCGTGCAAATACATTTTCCCGGGCCAGCTTTCCGACCCAAATTCACCCGGGCCGGGGATCGTCCAGAAACGCCAGACCAACTTTCCGGTCATAGCGTCGAAGGCGGCAACGAAACCGCGCACACCGTCGTCGCCGCCCGAAGTTCCCACCAATACTTTGTCTTTTACTACCAGCGGAGCGCTGGTTGCGCCGTAGTTCTTGTTCCAGTCGGCGTAAGCGACATCCCATATCTGGTTGCCGGAACGCGCATCCAGGCACAGCAGGTGCGCATTGTCCGTCTCCATGAAAACGCGATCATGCCAAACCGCGACGCCCCGGTTGTGGTGGGAAGAAGCATCATCGATCAAACCTTCAGAGTTTGCACGCGAGTGGTGCCAAACCACGCGTCCCGTGCGGGCATCGAGGGCGGTCGCCTCGTTCGCCGCCGTGACAAACATCAGCCCGTTGACGACGATAGGGGTGGTTTCCAGTCGGTTCGAGTTCTGGGCGTGAAAGACCCATTCCGCACGCAGTTGCGAAACGTTGGCGGCGTTGATCTGGTCGAGGCGGCTATAGCGGCGGCCCGAATAATCGCCATTGTAGGAAATCCAGTTGCTGGCGGTTGGTTGCGCCGTCAGATCTTCCGTGCGCACGTCGATCTTCGGCGGACCGGGAGCGTCGTCCACGCCGGCAATTGCACAGCTCATCAGGAGCAAAATGCGTACAGCTGTCCACATACCCGGCAATCCTTCCTCACTTCGATTTCAGCACAGACAGATCCCGACAGGCTTTCCCGTCGGCATATAGTTCTGCAGCCCCTCGCCGCCTGAAGTAAAGGCTCGCTGAAAACCAGAAAATGAAAATGGGAATTATTCAATGAAAGCCAATTTTGTGCAAACCGCATCGTCGCCTTAGAAAACAAAGGGTACGTTCGCCGACTGTACTTGGAAGGATAAGCGAGAATCCGCTGGTTGGTGCGCCAATCAAGGAAGTCGGTTGACACACAAGCACTGCTTAAGGTACATCCTCGTCTCGTCAATTACTCTGGCTTATCTTGAAAATACTTATGAGCTTGTCATGGACATACGAATCGAAGGACACAAGGAGAAATCGAATGGGCATCAACACTCGAAGAGGATTTTTCAGCAAACTGGCGTCGATGGCGGTTTTTGTAACTGGCGTGAAACTCTTCGCTCAGCAGGATTCCACCAGCGGTGCATCGGCTTCCACATCTCTACCCAACACTCACCAAGACATGCCTCGGCGCTCGGACGGCGAGCATCATGTGTACGAGGGGATTTACTACATCTCAGGGACCGGCGCCAACGACGGCTACCCGAAAGAAGATCATGTGCTGGTCACGGACCCGTTCGAGAAGCACGTCACCCGCACCATGGAGGCGCTTAAGAAATCGGTAGAACGCGCCGGCAGCAACATGGACAATATCCTTCATCTCCAGGTTTTTCTCTGCCTGCCCCTAGCCGACGGTATTTCGATGCCAACCGGCAAGGCGCGATTTGATGCCCACAAGGCGCAGTATGATGCCCTAAACAAGATCTACAAAACCTATTTTTCGGAGGGCAAGGCTCCGTCCCGTGCGTGCATGGCACTCGAATGGATTCCTGGCGATTCCTTGATTGAGATTGTCGGTAGCGCGAAAGTTGTGAATCCCCCTGCGCCCGCTTCGGCATAATTCATTCGCAGGATCGGCCGAAAGAAGCTTGGCTATGAAGTTTGGTTGGAGCCGTCGTTCATTTCTTGCCACGCTGGGAGCGGCCAGCAGCTTGTTCGCTCCCTCCGTACTAGGAGCGGCCGGCATCTTCGGGAAGAAGCGCAAGCCGGCGGCCAGCCAGTCTCTCGATGGTGCGGCGATAGTGCCCATCACGACCGGCCTCGGTTCCACCGGAAACATATATGCCGAGCTTGGCGTCACGCCCCTTATCAATATCAACGGCACCGTCACGGTCATTGGCGGATCGGTCATGGACCCTCAGGTCATGGAGTTGATGCGGCGGGGGAACGAGCACTTTGTCCTGATCGATGAACTTGAGATCGCTGCCGGCAAGTTCATCGCAAATGTCTGTAAGTCTCCCGCGGGCTATACCGGTCTAGTCACGGCGGGGGCGGCCGCGGCTCTGGTTGTCGGCTACGCCGGCATGATGACCGAAGACCTCGAACCTCGCATGCGCGCGATTCCCGACGTCAGCGAGTTTCCCCGAAATGAAGTCATCATCCAAAAAAGCCATCGCTACCCGTTTGACCACCAAATCCGGCAGACCGGCGCGAAACTCGTGGAGGTCGAGACGCGCGAGGAAATGATTGCTGCCGTCAATCCGAAAACGGTGGCGATCCACTTTACCAATATTCTGTCGGACAAAGGCAAAGTGAGCGGCCCCGAAACCGTCGCGATTGCGAAGGAGCACAGTCTTTATACCTTTAACGATGCAGCCGCGGACGTGCCGCCGGTGGAGAGATTGTGGGAGTATCCCTCGCTTGGTTTTGACTTGGTGGCCTTCAGCGGCGGCAAGGATATCCGCGGCCCGCAGGCGGCAGGCATTCTGATTGGCAGGGAAGAGTTGATGCGCTACGCCCTGCTGAACATGAGCCCTCAGGAAGATCGAATCGGCCGTTGCTGCAAAGTAGGCAAGGAGACTGTTTTCGGCATGCTCAAGGCGCTCGAACTTTTTGTCAATCAGAATTCCGACGCCACCCTGCACACGTATGATGAGCGCGCGCAGGTCATCAGCGATGCCATTAAGAAGTTTGGAGTGGTGGCGCTCCCTAGACAATACAACCCCGAGGCACTCGGCAACGTAACGCCGCGGTACAGCTGGAAAATTGATCGCTCCAGGCTCAACATCAGCGGCCATGAGGTTATGCAGAATTTGGCCGATACCCGGCCACTCGGAATCGGCAGCATGGGGGCCGGAGCAGGCGGGATGCGCGGACGGAATCCAAACGGATCCACCGAAGAAGAGCACCACAGCCAGCGTCCTCAACGCGACCCGGACAGCTTTGGCTTTGCCGTGTGGCAGCTCAAAGAAGGCGAGGACAAGATCATCGCCGGCCGCCTAGCCGAGATCTTCAGCGAAGCGCCGAAGGCCTAGCCAACTTCGCCAGTCTGTCAGTACGGGCTCCACGTTGAATCCCGTTTCATCGCGCCGTGCAACTGGCTCCGATAAGTCCCGTGGCGTTGGCTGGCACGATCCCGAGTTCGTTAGCACTCACCGTCCAGCCAAAGGGAACTGCGGGGGTTGGGGAAACAATTCAGCTGACAGCCACAATCACTCCGGGCCAGGTAGATGGACTAATCCCCACTGGAAGCGTGACGTTTTACAACGGCGGTACCGTAATTGCGGAGGTGACGGGTTCAGGCAGTGTGGAAATCGAGAACTATCTGTTGACGGCGGCAGGTACGCTCAATTTATCCGCAAAATATAGCGGCGACGGCAACTTCACCGGCAGCACGTCTGGCACAGTACCTGTTACGGCTATCTCGCCTACGGCCAGCGCAACTGTGCTCAGCATCTCTTCGACTTCGGTCACGAAGGGCACGCCTGTGACATTGACCGCGTCGGTAACGAGCGGCGGAGACCCGGTCACGCAGGGAATGGTGCGGTTTGGTTACTGTCCTATCAGCACCTGTGAATTTCCCGATCCAATGATTCTGGGGGCAGCTCAGCTGACTTCTAACGGCACGGCTACCTTCAAGACAGCCTTGCCGGCGGGCACGTGGAACCTATATGCATTCTTCGTAGGCACTAACGACGTTCTGAGTAGCGGATCGGGCCTTCACGCGATAACAGTCACGGGCACTCTGAGCTCCTACACGACGCTCAATTTCACAGGCGAACCCGGCAATTACACCTTGAACGCCTATGTCGAGGGCTCCTGGCCGGCACCCTCGGGCAATGTCTCATTTGTCGACTCGTCGAACAAGAATCTGGTGTTCGCCATGGGAGCCGTGTTTGCAAGCTCTTCAATGTTTGGGCTGGTGCAGCCAACCGTAACGGGCGAGGAGACAGACTGGATTGCCGTGGGAGATTTCAATGGAGACGGCAAGCCCGATCTTGCAGTTACGAACTTTATGAGTAATTCCGTGAGCGTTCTGCTCAACAACGGAAGCGGGAATTTCACAATCAATACTTCAGCCATGCCAAACACTGTAAAGTTCGAAGAACCGATCGCTGTGGTTACGGGCGATTTCAATGGAGATGGGAACCTGGATTTGGCTGTTGTGAACAATGCTTCGCAGACGGTGACCATCTTGTTGGGAACCGGAACCGGAAGTTTCACGTTGAAGGCGACCTATCCGACGATGACGATTCCTTACGATATCGTTGCCGCCGACTTCAACGGCGATGGCAAACTTGATCTGGCGATCGTTAACCTTGGTGGAACTGTCACCATCGTGCTGGGGAATGGCGACGGAACCTTCACCACCAGGTCTTCTCCCGCAGTCGGTAGAGAACCGATCGCGATTGCCACCGGGGATTTCAATGCTGATGGAAAGCTGGACTTGGTTGTCGCGGACAAAAGCCTTAGCAACGTGTGGATCCTGCTTGGCAATGGCGACGGGACCTTCATCACGCCGTCTATGCTTACCGTCGGCTCGTTTCCTGTGTCCGTCGCAGTCGCCGATTTTAATGGCGACGGCCGGCTAGACCTGGCCGTTGCAAATGCCGCGAACAATGTCAGCATACTTCTCGGCAACGGGGATGGAACCTTTACCTCTGCCGCAACTTTGCCCGACATTGATGAACCGCAGCAGGTTGTTGCCGCAGACTTCAACGGGGATGGCAAGCCCGACCTGGCAGGTGTCAACGTAAATAGCACTCTCAGCATCTTCCTCAACAAAGGCGATGGAACCTTCAGTGCGCCGACATCGGTCACCGTCGGGACCGGCAATCAGACTGCCGCGCTCGTTCTTGGCGATTTTAACGAGGATGGCAGGGCTGATCTGGTGGTCACTTTGTTCGAAGAGTCAGAGGCGTTCATTCTACTGGGCAACGGCAACGGAACCTTCACGATGCAGGCAACCCCACTCAAGACGGGCACAGGACCGTTCTGGATCGCGGCGGGCGACTTCAACGTCGACGGCTTGCCTGATCTGGCAATTGCGAATGATGACTCGAACAATCTAAGTGTGTTCATAAATTCGCTGAAGACCTCAGCGACGGCTACATTGACCGATGTCACAATTGCGGGTAGCGGAAATCACAGCGTGGAGGCGAACTATCCCGGCGCCACGAATTTCAGCGCCAGTACGTCGAATGCTCTGTCACTACCTGCGAACTAGTGGCCTTGAAATAGCCGCTTCAGAGCGATGTTGCACGAGGGACCGGGGTCGCGGATACGTCTTAGCCGATATTATTCGACGAGGAGGCGGCCAAACCTTGCCAGACGCATTTAGAAGTAGTCTGGTGGAGAGATCAGGGGCGGGCAAAGGCGCGAAGTACAAGCAGGAGTATGAGATCGCTCCGGAGATATCCAGGAAGTTTGGTAGCGCTACCGGGAATCGAACCCGGGTTTGAAGATTGAGAATCTTCCGTCCTAACCCCTAGA
>JASHPL010000392.1 GCA_030038125.1 Candidatus Sulfotelmatobacter sp. | reverse complement strand
GTTTTCACCCATGACCCTGAAACGCCCTGGGCGTACATCCAGAAGGACGACGCAGGAAAGCTGGTCGCATGCGGCGTTTAGTTTCCCTCTGAACCTGACCTCCCGAACCCCGATCGATACGCTATAAAGGCCGATTTCCTTGGTGCAGCGGCTCATTGAACGGTATATACTTTTTTAGACTCTGCCCCGAAGCGAGTTGCAGCGCTTCACGCTTCCCCCCAAAGGCGAGACATGCCAGACCAAAATTCACGGTCCGATCCTCGGGATCGGGCAGACGCGTCGAAGCATGCCGGTGTCGGCGCTCCGGCAAAGGGCGACAGCTCCGCCCCACCCGACTCCGATGCCCCCACCGTGATTGCTCTTGGAAATCAATCCACTGCGCCTGGCATTAGCCCGGTAGATCCTGATGCCACGACCGTAGACGGTATGCTGCCCCCGCTTCCGCCTCTCGCGTCGCGATTCACGCGTCCGCAGCCGGTCGGTCCCACTTTGCACCCGGGCGATGTTCTCGGCGGTCGCTACGAGATCCTCCAACTGTTAGGCGAAGGCGGGATGGGAGCGGTTTACAAGGCGCGCGACCGGGAACTGGATCGTGCGGTGGCTTTGAAACTGATCCGGCCGGAAATGGCTTCGAACCCGTCGATTCTGGCACGCTTCAAGCAGGAACTTTTGCTCTCGCGGCAGGTCACACATAAGAATGTCATCCGCATTTACGATCTGGGCGATGCCGAGGGCGTGAAGTTCATCACCATGGAGTTTGTCGAAGGGCGCGACTTGCGCGGGCTCATCTACGACAAGAAGAAGTTCAGCCCGGAAGAAGCAATCGAAATCATTCAACAAGTCTGCCAGGCGCTCGAAGCCGCGCACGGCGTGGGAGTGATCCACCGCGATCTGAAGCCGCAGAACATCATGCGTGAGGAAAGCGGCAGGATTCTGGTCATGGATTTCGGCCTGGCGCGAACGATTCAGGGTGATGGCATGACCCAGGTCGGAGCGCTGGTCGGCACCATGGAGTACATGTCGCCGGAACAGGCGCTGGCCCAGGAACTCGATCAGCGTTCGGATCTTTACACGCTCGGCCTGATTCTTTATGAACTACTGACCGGGAAGATGCCCTTCCGTGCAGACAGCGCTCTGGCCAGCTTGATCAAGCGCACGCAGGAGCGTGCCGTCCCGGTTTCCGATTTGGACAACACGATTCCCGGCGCACTGAGCGGGGTCGTGAGCAAGTGTCTGGAGCGCGATCCGAATCTGCGTTATCAGAGCGCGAGCGAAATCCTGCGCGACCTCGAGGCATGGCAGGGCAAACGCGCTGGTGCAACCCTGGGATTTCATCCCAACGTTAAACCCTGGGGACAGACCATTCCCTGGCCGCTGCTGACGGGCATCGCAACGGTTTTCATTTTGGCGATTGTCGCGTATGTGTTTCGCTCCAGCCTGCTCGCCCCGCCCGCAGCGAAATCGGGGCCGGTGCAATCGTTGGCCATTCTGCCATTTCGCAATGCCTCGGGAGATTCGACCTTGGACTGGCTCGGTTCCAGTTTCGCCGACATGCTAAGCACCGATATCGGTCAGTCAGCGCAGTTGCGTACGGTCAGCACCAGCAATCTGCACCAGATCCTCACCGACCTGCGCATCTCGCCTTCTTCCGAACTCGATCCCACGACCATCCGGCGGGTCGCCGACTTCAGCAACGCCCAGCGCGTGGTCTGGGGACAATATGCCAAGTTTGGAGATCAGATTCGTATCGACGCAGCTCTGCAGGATCTCAAAAGTGACAGCAGCATCCCGCTGAAGATCGAAATTCCCAACGAAAAGGGAATCCCTGCCGCCATCGACAAGTTGGCCGAATCCGTCCGCCAGCAACTCGCGTTGCCCAGCAATGTGTTGAGAGAATTGAAAGCCAGCTCTTTTGAACCGGATTCAACTTCGGTGCAAGCTCTCCGCGACTTCAACCTGGGCATCGGTTTTCAGCGCGACGGCAGAAACCTGGACGCGCAACAGCACCTTGAGGCAGCGACGAAGGCTGACCCCAATTTCGCCCTCGCCTTTTCCCGGTTAGCGCAAACCTATACCAAGCTGGGCTACGATGACCAAGCCCAGCAAACCGCGCAAAGAGCTGTGATGCTCAGCCAAAACCTGCCCGAGGCGGAAAAGTATCTGATCGAAGCCATCCGTTCGCAGGTCGTCAAGAACTATCCCGAGGCCATCAAAGCCTACGAGAACCTCGCCAAAGCGTCCCCGGATAATTACGACGTGCAGGTAGCGCTGGCCGGTCTCTACCAGGATTCAGGCGACCTGGTGAAAGCCCGCGATTATTACCAGAAGATTCTGACGGCGAATCCAAAAGATGTTGGCGCAACGCTTGACCTTGGCCGCATCGACATCAAGAGCGGCGATGCGCAGGGCAGCTTCGACCCGTTGAACCGCGCCTACACCCTGGCCGTTCAAGTGGACAATCCGGAACAGAAGGCCACCAGCCTCCATCTCATGGCGGTCGCTTACCGGATGTTGAACAAACCTCAGGAAGTCGTTCGCAACGAAACTGAGGCGCTAACGGTCTGGCGGCAGATTGGCCAGAAGCGCGGGCTGGCTTTCAGCCTGAACGAAATGGCTGGGGCTCAGCTGGGGCTCGGCAAGAAAAAGGAAGCCCAGGCTGAATATCACGAAGCGCTGCAGATCCGGCGCGAAATTGGCGACAAGCGTGGTCTGGGCGATACGTTGATCGATATGGGGAACTTCGCCGACGATTCCGGCGATCATGACCAAGCGCTCAAAATGTACAAGGAAGCGCTGCAGATGGAGCGCGACGTAGGCAGCGAGGCCTTGCAGGCCATCTGCCTCAACAATATTGGTTCGGCGTATTCGGAAAAAGGACAATTCGAAGACGCCCTGACCTACTACCAGCAAGCCTTGCAGTTGCGCGAGAAATCCAAGGCACCGCAGGATATTGTCGAGGCGGTCCACAATCTTGGCGATACCTCCGCCAACATGGGTCAGTACGATAATGCGATTTCCTATTATCTGCGCGCGCTCGATCTGCGGCGCAGTCTGAACGACCAACGTGGTGCGGCCATCGAATCGGAGAGCCTCGGCACATTGTTCGATTATCAAGGACGCTTCGGCGCGGCGATCAAATCCGAGCAGGATGCTCTGAACGGCTTCCGAACCTTGAACGATAACGGCCTGTGGATGATTCGCATGTTGAACGCTTCCGCGGAGGCCCTGATCCTTGCCGGACGTTCCGACGATGCCAGGGCGGACCTTGACGAATCGCTCAAGCTTTCACGCGAGCTCAAGAACGACAGCGTCATGGCAGAAACACTGGGCGTCCAGGGGGACACGTTTTTCTACAACGGTGATTTCAACGCGGCTCACGCTTCTTATGAGCAGGCGCTTCAGGCGGCGAAGAACAGCAAGGAACCAAACACGATTCTCGTTGCGAATTCAAGACTGGCGAAAGTGTTGGTCGAACAGAAACGCTCGCAGGAGGCCATGGTTGTTTTGAAGCCGCTCCTGCAGAGAGCAGACGATCTCGGATTCAAGTACGTTGCAGTAGAGTGTTCGGTCTTCATGGCCGAAGCTATGATTCAGCGCCATGACTACGCGGCGGCGGAACAGCAGTTGAAACACGCAATCTTGCGCTCCGATCAACTTGGGATGCAGCCCTTGAGCGCTCGCGCCCATTCCCTGCTGGCTGACGCCGAACTCACCTCCGGCGCCTCAACCGACGCCCAACAGGATGATCGCCAGGCGTTGAACTTGCTCGATTCCATGAAAAAAGATCCGGGAGCGGAAAAGATCCTGCAGCGAGCCGATTTCAAGACCATCTACGAGCGGGCCAGCCGCCAATAAAGCCGTTTCAATTCGAACCATCCATAACTCAGAAGGGCTGTCGCTTCGCAACAGCGCGCCGTATCATCGGAAAGCTGCCTGCCGATTGCGAATTGTTGCCGACAAGAATTGCCGGCAATATGACGAGGAGCCTCGATGAAGTGCATTTGTTTTTTTCTTCTATGCAGTGTCAACGCGGCCTTGGCCCAGCCCAAGGCCCTCTTCTATATGACGACCAGCTCCGGCTCGGTCAATTCGTTTACCGAACATGCGGACAAGATCGACGTTCTCGTGCCCGCCTGGTATTCCGTTGACGCCAATGGTTTGGTCTGGGGAGGTCCCAACTCCGCTGTGCTCGCGACCGCGGCCCGGCACCATGTTCCCGTCATGCCGATCGTTGCGCTTGCGAACCAGGGCGATCTGCATAAGCTCTTCACCACCGCGGAGGCGCGAAGCGCTTTCATCGCATCACTCCTCGGAGAGTGCAAGCGATACGGATACATTGGATTCCAAATTGATTTTGAAAATGTGAACTGGACCGACCGCGATCTGCTCTCAAGCCTCGTCGCCGACACGTCGGCGGCCCTGCACAAGGAACGGCTCCAGCTCACAATCGCCACCGTGCCCAACGCTCCTGGTTTCGCGGGAAAGACCAACTATGCTCACTGGCTCTACGCCAACTGGCGCGGCGGCTACGATCTCAAAGCGCTGGCGCAATCCGTCGATCTGATTTGCCTCATGACTTATGACCAGAACACCCGCTGGACTCAGCCCGGCCCTGTCGCTGGTTATCCCTGGACCGTCGCCAACGTCGAATATGCATTGCAATTTGTACCCAAAGAAAAATTGTCGATGGGAATTCCGCTTTACGGATATCACTGGTATGCCGGCGATCCCGGCAAGGATAACAAGCCGAATCCGACCGCCGATTATATCGGGCAGCAGGATATCGATCAGTATCTAGCCGCATACCATCCGCAGGTTGAGTGGGACGCAACCGATCGCACTGCCTGGTTCTACTTTTACCGTGACGACACTCGCGAGTGGGTCTTCTTCACCGATAAGCGCGGATTCGAGGAACGCCTGAATCTCGTCCGCGAGCATGACCTCGAAGGATTCTGCTCCTGGGTGCTGGGAGCGGAAGATCCGGAGATCTGGTCGCTATTGCCGTCGCACAAATGATTTATGTAGGAAGAGCCGCCCTCGGCTGTCGGCGGAGCCTCAATTACGCACGGCCGCAAACCCTTCTTTGGCGGCGGCAATCGTCTTTCGGATGTCATCCTCCGTGTGGGCTGCGCTGAGGAAGGCTGCTTCGTACTGCGAGGGCGGAAGGTAGATTCCCTGATCGAGCATGCTGCGGAAAAATTTGCCAAATGCTTCGGTGTTCGACTTCGAAGCCGTATCCCAATTTGTCACCGGACCCGGCGTAAAGAACCAGGTGAACATGGAACCAACGCGATTGTGCGTGAGTTCCACTCCGGCATCTTTGGCGGCAGCGGCCACGCCTTCCACCAAATCTCCGCTCAGTTTTTCCAATCGGGGATAAATCTCGCCTTTCCGCTCGCGCAATTGTTTGAGCATCGCGCAACCTGCGGCCATAGCCAAGGGATTGCCGGAAAGCGTTCCCGCCTGATACATCGGTCCCAGCGGCGCGACCAGGTCCATGATCTCCGCCGGTCCACCATACGCTCCGACCGGCAATCCTCCGCCGATAATTTTTCCCATCGTTGTCAGATCCGGACGGATGTTGTACAGTTCCTGCGCTCCGCCGAAGGCCAGGCGAAATCCGGTCATCACCTCGTCGAAGATCAAAACCGCTCGCTCGCGCTCCGTGATCAGCCGCAGTCCAACCAGGTAATCGTCCGCTGCCGGAACGCAGCCCATGTTGCCGACTACCGGCTCGACAATCACGCATGCGATTTCATGCTTGAATTTGTGGAATGCATGTTCGACCGCGGCCAAATTGTTGAATGGCAGCGCCAGCGTGAATTGCGTGAATTCGTCGGGAACTCCCGCCGATCCCGGAATGCCGAGCGTCGCCACACCGGAACCCGCCTTCACCAGCAGGCAGTCGGCATGCCCGTGATAACAGCCCTCGAATTTGATGATGTACTTGCGCTTGGTATAGGCGCGGGCCAGGCGGACCGCCGACATTGTCGCTTCCGTCCCCGAACTCACAAAACGAACCTTCTGCATGTGCGGGAACGCGCTCAACACCAGTTCGGCCAGATCAGCCTCTGCGGGTGTCGACGCGCCAAAACTCGTGCCGTTGCACGCGGCTCCGACGATGGCATCCAGCACTGCCGGCTCCGCATGGCCCAGCAACAGCGGTCCCCACGAGCCGATGTAGTCGATGTACTCGTTTTCGTCGGCGTCCCAGACACGCGAGCCCTTGCCGCGCACAATGAATACAGGATCGCCGCCTACCGAGCGAAACGCGCGCACCGGGGAGTTCACTCCTCCCGGTATGACGCTTTCCGCGCGCTGTTGCAGTCGGCGCGACTGCTCGGTCTTGCCGGATGTGGTCACGGGCATTGAATTCTCGCGCACGCAAACCAGACCAACGTCTGCACGGCTCAGGAATACAAGCGATTACTATATCAGCGACAGCTCCTTACGAATTAATCAGATATTCATCAATTCGCAAACATTGTGCAACATGGCGGCGGTAACGTGAAGTCATCAAGTTGCCCTTCTAACCGGGAGGGTTTTGGAGGACAGTCTCGGGGGCTCCGGACTGTCCTTTATTGTTTCTGCGAACTCCGGATAAGCCACTGTCGCAAAATCTCCCTGCCCATTGATAAAGTTTGACCCCCTAAGGGAATGCGCCCCTGCGTTCCTACGAGATAGCTCTTAACGGCAGTCTCTTTCCTGGCCAGCGTCGAATCCCGCACCAACAGCAAATGCGGGCCGCTTTTCGGTAACATTCCTTTAATTAACCTTGCGTAGGCTCATGAGCGCGCGTCCGTGGTGAAGAATAATGCGGCAATGTATGCTTTAATCATAGTTAACTTCCTGTTGAGGCGGTAGTTAACCAACTCTGGGGAATCCGACTTCGAAGCGTGATATGAATCACAAGCAGTCGTGATATCAGGCATAGAACGCTTCTCGGCAGTGGTTTACGGTGATCGGTGAAATTGAAATTGAAATTCATTTTCAAAACGCTCGACGCTTCCTCCCCCCACTTCCCATTGAGTCATCGCCGGCAATTCTCGCATCATGCGCGGAGGATTGTTCGCGCATTCCCTCTCATTTTGGCGGCCCTATTTTCAGTTGTTCTCTCCGGCAATGCGCAACAAATCGATGCTCCCCTGACCTCTTCCGCCGCGCAAGCCGTTCCTCCTCCTCCGGATCTCGCCCCCACTCCGCCGTCGGACGACGCTCCGGCCGGGTTCACCACGGAAGCAATGTTTCCGCATTTCAGGACCTCTCGGTTTTGGCTGTCGGGTCAGGCGAACTTCATTTTTCAGGCGCATCCCGATTTTCCAGCGCAGTACAGCGGCCCACACAGCCTCAAACCGAATTATGAAAAAGCGATTTCCAGAGTTCTTACGCTTTATAGCGGCCTTCGGCTGAGCAACTCCTTCGAACTCATCGGCGACATGGAAGAAGCCGGAGGGGGCGCGCTCAGTCTGGGCTTCGGGTTGGCCGGAAATACCGACCTCGACATCGTTCGCAATCCGCTGTTGAGCAAGGAGCCCTATCTGGCCCGCGGCATGATTCACAAAGTATTCGCGCTGAGCTCAGACAAAGTTGAAAATGATCGCGATTCTTTATCTCTCTTTGACGAACTTCCGCGCCGCCGTCTTGAAATCCGCTTCGGCAAGTTCAGTATGCCGGATTTTTTTGACATCAATTCCGTTGGCTCCGACACCCACTTTCAATTTCTCAACTGGACCATCTGCAACAACGGTGCCTGGGATTACGCCGCCGATACCCGCGGCTACACCGTAGGGTTCGTCGTTGACTTCGAAGATCGCAATTGGGGCTTCCGCGTGGGTGAAGGCCTGATGCCCAAAGTTGCCAATGGTATCGATCTGGTATGGAAGCCTTGGCAAGCCCACGCCGAAAATTACGAATACGAGTGGCGTCGCGGCTTGATTCCCAAAAAGGCGGGCACGATCCGCCTGCTCGCTTACACCAACTACGCCAACATGGGTATCTATCGTCAGCAGCTAATTTTGGCGGACGAGGCCGGAACCACGCCCGAGATCACCGACCATCCCTGGCACATCACGCGCAAGTACGGATTCGGCGTCAATGTCGAGCAGAATCTCACGCCCTACCTGACTGCGTTCGGCCGCTTCGGATGGGACAACGGCAAAACCGAATCCTTCGCCTATACCGAGGTCGATCAGAGTTTCTCAGGAGGCGTTGGCGCCAACGGCGCCTGGTGGCACCGCAAGCAGGATCGCGCCGGCGTCGCTTTTGTCACCAATGCGATCAAGAAGGATCATCAGCGCTATCTCGCTGCCGGAGGTCTGGGTTTCTTACTGGGCGACGGCGGGCTCAGTTATGCTCGCGAAGACGTTGTCGAGTCCTACTACACGCTCCATGTGTGGCGCGGAATCTATGTCGGGCCCGACATTCAACACATCGACCATCCGGGATACAACCAGGTGCGCGGTCCAGTGATCGTTCCCGGTTTCCGCGCGCATGCGGAGTTCTGATCCGCCGTGAATTTTGGAGCCCCGGGCGCGTTTGGACCCCCGGGCGCCCTCGCCCGGAGACACATGTTGCGTCGGCTCATTCTTCCACGTAAATTTCTAGCAACAGCCATGCGAAACTTGGATGCGATCAGTGAAACTGCCCTGGAAACCCGTTTCAACGGCCATTCGATGACTGCGCCCTTGCGGCGCGTATTGGTGTGCTCGCCGCGAACCGCAGGATGGAATCAGCCTGAGAAAGCAGCGGCCTGGCGCAGCCTCGGATTGCAGCATCCTCCGGATTTTGCTCAGGCCCAGGCGCAACACGACGCGCTTTGCCGCGAACTCAAATCCACTGGTGCCGAAGTGCTCGAACTGCCGTCTTCGCCTGACCTTTCCCTCGACGCCGTTTACACGCATGACGCGTCTCTCGCTACCGATTCTGGCCTCATCGTCATGCGTCCGGGAAAACCAAATCGCCTGGTTGAGGGTCGTTATCACGAGCTGTTTAGCGTGGAATCGCAAATTCCGATTCTCGGCGAAATCGTCGCTCCAGGCACGACCGAAGCCGGAGACATGGTTTGGCTCGACGCAAAGACATTGCTGATCGGCCACGGATTTCGCACGAACGCGGCGGGCATCGCGCAAATGCGCGAATTGCTTGCGCCCAAGGGTATCGAAGTCATTAGCTCGCCTCTGCCCTATGGCCTGGGGCCCGGCGCGTGCCTGCATCTCATGTCGCTGATGAGCATACTTGACGAGAGAACCATCCTCG
>JASHPL010000391.1 GCA_030038125.1 Candidatus Sulfotelmatobacter sp. | reverse complement strand
CGCGTCTGCTTCCGTGTCGTCGTGGCCGACTCCGAGCAGAACCAGCAATCCGAGCCCGATCTCGCCGGTGGTGTACTCATTCACCGTCACTTTGGCCCGGCTCACCCGCTGCACAACCGCCCGCATTTGCTCCTCCCCAATCGGTGCCGCGGAGATCACGACTTGCTCTGCCGGATGCAGAATATTCTGCGTGACAGCGCTCCGCTTCGATTCATCATATCCGTCGGGTTTGACCTCGCGAACATGCACCTTTTAGGATTCTGGAGTGCGATCCCGGATACACTGCAGTTTTGCCGGATGGGCGGATCCTCTCCTTTACACTGATTCGGCGGGACTATTAAACTACACGTTCGCCTCTTTCTGTAAATCTGCAGTGAGCAGAAACGCCGGGCCCAGCGTTCGGAGCGAAATGGAATCTGCATAGAGGAAAAACCGAAAGCGAAGCGTAGCCGCGCAATCGTGCGACCGCATCACCGAATCCAAATCTAATTCAGGCAAGTGAGGAGACCATGGCAGCCGCAGATGAAAAAGTGAAGCAAATTATCGTGGAGCAGTTAGGCGTAGATGAAGGTGAAGTCACTTCCAGCGCATCGTTTGTCGATGATCTCGGCGCCGATTCTCTCGACACTGTTGAACTCGTGATGGCGTTCGAAGAAGCGTTCGATATCGAAATTCCCGATGAGGACGCCGAAAAAATCCGCACCGTCCAGGACGCCATCGACTACATCGGCAAGCACGCCAAGGCGGGAAAATAATTGACGCGCAGGGTCGTAGTCACAGGCCTCGGCCTGATCTGTGGGGTAGGCAACTCTACCGAGGAAGTCTGGAAAGCGGTGCTGGCCGGGCAATCGGGCGTGAAGCGCATCACCGGCTTCGACGCTACGAATTTCGCTTGCCAGATCGCCGCCGAGGTCAAGAACTTCGACCCCCTGAACTATATCGAAAAGAAGGAAATCAAGAAGATGGCGCGCTTCATCCATCTTGCCATCGCAGCGTCGGATGAAGCGCTCAAGCAATCCGGCCTGAAAATCACAGCGGAAAATGACGAGCGCGTCGGAGTGCACATCGGCAGCGGCATCGGTGGATTCGACATCATCGAGCGCGAACATTCGGCCTTGATGGAAGGCGGACCGCGCAAGATCTCTCCTTTCTTCATTCCATCGGCGATCATCAATCTCGCGGCGGGGCAAGTTTCCATGCGCTACGGCGCCAAGGGACCGAACGAGGCCACCGCGACGGCCTGCACCACCAGCGCGCATTCGATCGGCGATTCGTTTCGTATTATCCAGCACAACGATGCCGACGTGATGATTGCCGGCGGTGCCGAGGCGGCGATTACTCCTATGGGAGTTGGGGGATTTGCCGCCATGCGAGCGCTTTCCACACGCAACGACGAACCGGAGAGGGCCAGCCGTCCGTGGGATCAGGCGCGCGACGGATTCGTTATCGGCGAGGGCGCGGGTATCATGATTCTCGAGGAACTGGAGCATGCGAAAAGGCGCGGCGCGCCCATCCTTGCCGAAATTGCCGGGTACGGCATGTCGGGCGATGCGTACCACATGACCCAACCCGCGCCCGAGCACGAAGGCGGATTCCGGGTCATGCGCAACGCCGTACGCGATGCCGGCGTTTCGCCCAATATGGTGGGATACATCAACGCCCACGGGACTTCGACTCCAATCGGCGACACCCTCGAAGCCCATGCCATCCGCAACTTTTTTGGCGAGCACAAAGTTGCGGTCAGCTCGACCAAATCGATGACCGGACACCTGCTCGGGGGTGCAGGAGGACTCGAAGCTGGCATTACGATTCTTGCTCTGCGCGACCAGAAGCTGCCGCCGACCATTAATCTGGAAAATCCTGATCCCGATACGGTCGGCATGGATCTCGTACCCAATCACTCGCGTTGTGCCGACGTCGAATATGCCATGTCGAATTCCTTTGGCTTCGGGGGGACGAATGGCGCGTTATTGTTCCGCCGCTGGCGCGAGTAAGCTTGTGGGGCACTTTGGCTCGCGTTGTGTCGCGCCATTCGACGTCACTCTACAAACATGCAATCCCCATACGAATAGAAACGATAGCGCCTGGCGACGGCATGCTTATAGGCGCGTAATGTGTTGTCTGTGCCCCCGAACGCGCTGACCAGCATCAACAAGGTCGACTGAGGCAAATGGAAATTTGTGAGCAGCGCTCCCACCACATGAAATTCGTACCCCGGATAGATAAACAGACTCGCTTCGCCACGACCCGGCGAAATCTCGCCTCCGCCCTGCCGGGCCGCATACTCCAGTGTGCGCACGGTCGTGGTCCCGACTGAAACCAGGCGCCGGCGCCGATTTTGCGCCCGATTGATCTTCTCGGCTGCATCCTCTGAAATCGCGTACGCTTCCGAATGCAGCTGGTGGTCTTCGACGCGCTGGCTTCGGACGGGCTGAAAGGTTCCCAGACCGACGTGCAACGTAATTTCGGCGGTCTCAATGCCGCGCTCGCGAATTCGGGCCAGAATTTCGGGAGTGAAGTGCAACCCTGCGGTGGGGGCGGCGACCGATCCGCGCTCGAGTGCATAGACGGTCTGGTAGCGCTCCCGATCGGCAAAAACATCGGTCCGATCGATGTAAGGCGGCAGCGGGACGTGACCGATTTTCTCAATGACGCCAAAGAAATCGTCTGTCGGGGCAAATCGAATTTGCCGCTCGCCAAAGCCACCTCGCGCGATCACCTCAGCCCGCAGTTCCTCGTGCTCGCCAAAGAATAAATTTTCGCCAACCCCGATTTTTCGCCCTGGGCGCACCAGGCACTCCCATTCGTTGGGTTCCTGACGCAATTGGCGAGTCAGCAGAACTTCGATGCGGCCATGTAGAAAGTCCCGCGCCGCGGGATTTCGTCGACTTACAGGCTGGGCCTTGATCCCGCCACGCCGCCCATACAAACGCGCGGGAAACACACGCGTGTTATTGAAGACGAGCAGATCATCTGGCCGCAGGAGGGTGGGAAAATCCCTGAATTGCAAATCCTGGATTTCCGCGCCGGATCGAGCAGTGGTTTGCGATTCCTCGGATCCCCTGCTACCTGAGCGTGGCCGTTTCAAATGCAGCAGCCGCGAAGCCGCACGATCGGCCGGCGGTTCCTGAGCGATCAGTTCAGAAGGCAAATGATAGTTGAAATCGGAAACGAGCACGCAGCACGATTATAGGGAATCTGCGTATGACCGCTCCGCGCCGGAATCGCCGCCAAAACATTCGAATCATCTGAAAATTGCGTTGTTTCCGGGCCCAAAGTGCTGCTACCATGCAATTTAGAAGTGCGCGCCGCTTTTTGTCACACCTCCCCTGTAGGGAATCATGCCTTCCGAACGCAAATACCGGCAAGAAATCGTCCGCTACGGGCGCATGCTGCACGAACGTTGCTTTGTTGCCGCCATGGACGGCAATCTCTCGGTGCGGCTCAACGAGGAGCGCATTCTCGTGACTCCTACGTGTGTCAGCAAGGGAGCGATGCTACCGGTAGACATGGTGATCGTCGATCGAGAGGGTCATCGCGTCTCCGGCCGGCGCAATGTCACGAGTGAAATCGGGATGCACCTGCTGATTTACGACCGTCGCCCTGATGTGGGGGCCATTGTGCACGCGCATCCGCCGACGGCAACCGGGTTTGCCGCCGCGGGAATCCCCTTGACCGAGCCGCTGGTCTGCGAAGTCGTTATGGGCCTGGGATGCATTCCCCTGGCGCGTTACGGCACGCCCGGGACCTCAGAATTGGCGCAGACGCTGGAGCCCTATGTTTCGAATTACGACGCTATCCTGATGTCGAACCACGGGGTAGTCACGTACGGTGACACGCTCGAACACGCTTATATGAAGATGGAAACAGTCGAGCACTTTGCCCAGATCGCCCTGGTCACACACCTGCTCGGACGCCAGCAACCGCTTCAGGAAGTGGAGATCGAAAAGCTGCTGCTGGCGCGCAGCAAGTATTTTGGCGCGAAGATCGCGGCCGCCATGCCGCTGCCGCGCGCGCCGGAAAAAATCGGAGCGCACTGAGTCAGTTCGCGGGAACTGCGCGGGTTGTAGATTTCCGCAAGCTAATGTCCCAAAGGCCAAAGAAGGCAGATTCCTCGCTTCGCTCGGACTGACCAGGATATTAAGTAAGCGGTTTTCAATAACCCGTTAAGCAAAAATGTGTTCTGTCCGCCGCGGAGTAAGCACCGCTATTCGCCTCCGAATCGAAATCTGATTCCCGCGCGAAAATTGACTGGCAACGACGGATATCCCACAACTTCGTTGTAACGGCGGTCGAGTGCGTTGCTGACCGTCACATACGTCGACACATGCGGATTAATGGAATACCACCCGCCGGGCGAGACTAGCAGGTAACCCGCGGCATGATTGATGCCGAATCCAAAAAAATCGGAATCGGCGCGGCTACCGACAAAACTGCCACTCAGATTCGCACCCCAGCGAGTTCCGCCGTATGACAACATTTCGGTAGCCGAGTGCTTAGGACGTCTTAGCAGAGGCTGTCCCGGATCGTAGACAGGATCATAGGGCGCGGGATTATCGAGATACTCCGACGACGTGTACGTGTAGGCCGTATTCAGCATGAGCCGCGGCCGCAGCTTCGCCTGCAATACGGCTTCCGCCCCCTGTGCAAAGGCTTTGTTGACGTTGACGTATTCGCCGGGATAGTTCGGCGGGTCGTTCATGGTGACGTAGTTGATCTGATCGAGAAACAGATTGTTGAAATACGTGGCATTGAGTTCGAAGCGATTGCCGAAAAGTCCCTGCTGAAACCCAGCTTCGAAGGCACGTACGCGCTCCGGCTTGAGCGCTGGATTTGGAATGTTGTACGGATCGGGCCCGGGTAGGCCGTTGAACGTTTCTTCCAGCCGCGGCTCTTTGAACCCCGTGGAATACGAGAAGCGCAGGCGTGTGCCGGACAGAGTGTCATTGCCACGAAAGGCCTGCAAGGTGAGCGCAACGCGCGGGATACCAGTATTGCCGAACGCGCTGTCGTGGACGAAACGCGCGCCTACAATGACTCCCAGCCGGCCAAGGACGAGTTGCTGCTGCGCGTACGCATCCTGATTCAGACGCTGGCCGTGATTCTGCGCGCCGTAGTCGAGATCGCCGACGAATCCGTTTTCATTTTCGAGGCGATATCCGAAGGTTGTGTGCGCCCAAGGCTTCTCCGCGTAGTCGCCCTGATATTCAAATCCGCCGCGGTTGATGTGGTCAACCTCGTTTGAGGGAAAATCGATCTCGCACGGAGCGGGCGGGCTCGGCGGAGAAGAACAGTTCTCGGTATTCACACGCTGCGGATCTCCAGGATCAAAATCGAAATAATGATAGAGATAATTAAATCCAGTCAGGCGATGCTGCCATCCGGAAGGCGCGCTGACCGTGAGTTCGACGCTGCCAAGCAGAGTATTAAGCTGGGCCCAGGCGTACGGATTGGGCGGGAGCGGCTGCAGCGGTTCTGAAAATCCATTGACCGGAACCAGCGGAACGTAGCCGTTGAAATTCCACTCATTCGGAAGGTTCGTATGGCTGTTCGAGTGGCGCAAGCGCACGCGCAGCGCGGTTTTGTCATTCAGCTGTGCACCGAGGTTCGCGCCTTCAAGAGAGTCGGAGTAGGCATCGTTAACGCCGAAGCCGTTTGTGTTGTACTGATCGCCAAAGACGTTGTAGTCGAAAATTCCGCGAGCGCCGGCCAAAGATGCGTGGCCACTTGCGGTATCGAAATTGCCGACGTCGGCTGCGAGGGTCAGTTCGGGAACCCGCGTGCTGCCGGTGCGGGTCCAGACTTGGACTACGCTGGTCATGGCGTCTGAGCCGTAAAGCGTGCTCTGCGCGCCACGCACAAATTCCAGGCGATCCGCTTGCGCGAGCGGGAGGGTGCCGAAATCAAACGTGCCGCCGGGTTCGTTGATGGTGACGCCATCCACGATGACCTTGTTGTAGTTTGATTCGCCTCCACGCACAAACAGAGATGCCAGACCGCCAGTTTGCCCAGCCGTGTTGACGACCACGCCGGGAAGAAAACGAATTGCATCGTTCGCGGCAGCGGGTTGCATCATGGTGAGTTGCGCGCCTGTGAGCGTGTCCACGTCGGCGCCTGCGGCCTCTCCCGCAACGGGAGTGCGGGTCGCGCTCACCACGACGGTTTCGGAAGCAATCGCTACGTGCAATCGCGCCGTAATTTCCGCCTCGGGATTCGCAATGAGTTCCTCGGCGAAACCCGGGGCCAAGATCCTGATCTGACACGGGCCCGTGCCGCGCTTAGTCAAGGTCACAATGCCTTCAGCAGAGGTTTTCTGGGTTGCGAGAATCTTGCCTCCGCCGAGCAGAGAAACTTCGGCGCCAGCCACGGCGGCAGACTGGGGATCGATCACCCGGACTTTGAAAGTGTCTGCCGACTCGGCAGCAGAGAATAAAGGGAACAACAGCGAAACCAGCAAAATCGAAAGAACGCGCATACCATCCTCCTTTGCACGCGAAAGAGGTTGAAGGTAACGGAATGCGCCGGTCTCCTGGCTCGCGAGTAAGGATCAACAAGATCCAGAGCGCCAGCGGCCTTCCCGGAATAATCCAGTGGCCGAAGGCAATTTCCTCGCTTACAGTTGCGCGGCAGCGCGGGATTTCCACCCGCTTCCCTGTCTTCGCCTAGCGGCAAAGACGCGCAATCCGAATGGGCTGAAAAGAACAGAAACAACCGTCGGAAAAAATTTAGAACGACGACTGCGGTATGTCAAATGCGTGTTCGGGATGGAGCACTATCAAAGGGACGGCTGGACTTATCGTCTCCATCGATTGACGAAATATAGAAGAGCAGAAAGTACGACGCTCAAGAGTAAGCAGGTGACGAGAGGAAAATAAAATGTGGTGTTCTTGCCGCGATAGACAATGTCGCCCGGCAATCGGCCCAGAGGGAGGTGCGTCCGGCCCAGCAGGACAATCACGACCCCGGCAAGAACCAGCACCAGGCCGAAACCAATCAAAAGCTTGCCGAGATCGCCCATAGTCTCAATCATACCTGCGCTCATAAGCGGCGATTCCATACGATGCTTTGTGGCAACGTCGTTTTTGCCAAACTTCTCCTATTGTGGCTTTTTGAGCGACACATCAGATATTGGTCTTTATGATGCAAAGTACTTGCCAATATTGCCTGTCTTCGCTATTCTCATTGAATGTTCGATCGGCGGCCACACCGAATTCGGCGCATGCATCGACCGGCGGGGCCTCCGCCGCGAGCCGAACTGCCCAGCCCTGCGCTGAATCCCGCTGACGATCTTCGATTTATCCGCGACACGATGGAGCGCTCCGCGTCTTTCACAGCCGTTTCGGGTTGGGGATACATTGTTCTTGGTCTAACCGCGTTTGCCGCCGCATGGATGGCTTCGCGTCAGGTCTCCCCTTTCGCCTGGCTCGAAATCTGGCTTGCCGAAGGGCTTCTTGCGGTAGCGGTCGGGTTACTTTCCTGTACCTGGAAGGCAAACCGCCGCGGATTGCCATTGTTTTCCGGGCCGGCGCGTAAAGTCGCTCTTAGCCTGGCTCCCCCGCTGGTTGCGGGGGCGTTCCTGACGTTCCTCCTATTCCGTGCGGGTCTCGACTCGGCACTTCCTGCGAGCTGGCTCTTGCTGTATGGAGCGGGAATCATCAGCGGCGGTGCGTTCTCTGTCGCTATCCTGCCGATCATGGGGCTTTGTTTCATGTTGCTCGGAGGACTGGCCGTGCTCACACCCGCGGCGTGGGGGAATCAGTTTCTTGCCGCCGGTTTTGGCGGACTGCATATCGTTTTCGGAATGCTTATCGCAAGGAGGCACGGTGGCTAAAGCTTTACCCGCGAATGCCAAGCAGGACAAGTCCAAGGTGCGAGTTCGCGAGCACGATCGCCGGCACGCTCCTAAGGAAGTTCTCGCTCCTGAGTTCGAACTTCCGGAACTCGATCGCCTGATTCACGAACGCATTCGGCTGGGAATTGTCAGCGCGCTTGCCACCAATCATTCGCTGAGCTTCAATGACCTTAAGCGCGTTCTGAAAACCACGGATGGCAATCTCAGCGTCCACGCTCGCAAACTGGAAGAAGCGCAATATATCTCGTGCGTCAAATTTTTCGAAGGACGCGTTCCGAGAACCGAATATCGGTTGACCTCATCTGGACGGCAAGCGTTGACCGAATATCTCGACCGCATGGAAGAGTGGATTCGCGCGACACGAGAGCAGTGACCCTACTTTTCCTTCAGCTCTGAACCTTAAACGGAATACCTCTGCAAAAACGCTTTGGCGCAGTTTCACGTTTCTCACTCCGTGTCCTGCGGCTTACAGCGTGTATCGTTAGCCACACTTGAATTGCGATGACATCGCGGTAACCCTTGCCAAGTCATTCGCCTGGGAATTGGCTCGCTTCCTGCAATGTTCCTGTTGCCGTCAATCGGCAGGAGGTGATTCACCATGACCCGTATCAACACATTGCGCAACATCACAGGATACCGTGCCTTCACATGGGCCAGAAACATTCAAAGCATTCGAACCAATCTTCGGGGAGACATTAACGCGC
Organism: Candidatus Sulfotelmatobacter sp.; assembly: GCA_030038125.1. Lineage (GTDB taxonomy): Bacteria > Acidobacteriota > Terriglobia > Terriglobales > Acidobacteriaceae > Sulfotelmatobacter. The sequence continues at coordinate 17,082 of JASHPL010000391.1, read as the reverse complement.
TCGCCTTCGCAGCCGTGTTGATTGCCTGCTCCGTCGGCGTCGGCTGCTCAAGCCAGAAGCCGAAACCGGTAAACTCCAACAATGAAATCCCGGCAACGCAGGCTCAAACGACAATGGCGCCGGCGCCGGTGGTGCAGGTCGAGAACAAGCCAGTTCCGAAAAAAGTTGTTCATCGGAGGCCGGCGACCGTGAACTACAGCGATAAAACCTATGGGGTGAACTTCGAGTATCCGCGGCGCTATGCGATCGAAACCGGAGATGCAGCTGCTGATCTGCTGACGTCCAGCCCGGTCCCCATGAATTTCGTCGCACCGGGCGGAGTTGCACTCGCAGTGGTCGAATTGCCCGAGACCGGCTTCGCCAACACGGATTTCTCTTCGGCATTTTTTGACGTGAGCGTGAACAAAAATTTGACGGCCGATCAATGCAACGAGTTCGCCGTGCCGCAGCCGAAAGTCGCAGAGTCGGCTGCATCAAGCGAAATCGCGTCGTCTCCGGCGGCAGAACAAAGCGCTTCAACTTCCATTGCGTCTGAGCAATCTGGGAATTCGACTTCGGAATCCGCGGGAACTACTGCTCCCACGGCGACTTCGACGAGCCATGCTTCGGACTCCAAAATGGACGACAAGGCGCGGACTTCCACGCAGTATCAGTCCGAAGCGCAAGGTTCGAAGCTGATGCTGGGAAATCTTAAACTTCGTGCCACCGAAGCCGTCTCCGGTGAAGGCACGCGACAGAGCGACGCGAAATACTTCCATGTCTTCCAGAACGGAGCGTGTTACGAGTTCGCGCTAAATGTAACGACGGTTGCGTCGGAAGACGGTTTGATCAAACACGTGAACCGGGACAAAGTCTTCGATCGCCTGGAGAAAATTCTGGCGACGGTGAAGATCGAGGATGCGGATACAAATCCGGGTCCCGAAATGAAAGCGGAAACACCCACAGCAACAACAGCGCCAACGGCAGACACGCCTGCAACGCCACAGGCCCAGGCATCGTCAACAGCGTCGGACAGCCCGGCGAAGTAAGAGACTGGAAACTTCTTACTCCAGACCCCATCCTTGCCGCGAGGCGGCCGGGATGGGGCGCTTTCATTTTTCTCTTCAGATGTGACTGCCGGCAATGCCCTCGGAATCTTCTTACTCGGGCTGAACCACAACGAAGGTGGTCGCGCCGCCGCGATTGATCAGCAGAACCACGGTTTGCGCACCAGCTTCGCGGATCAGCCGATCGTAGTCAGAGACGGAAGTCACCGGATGACGATTCACTTGTTCAATCACATCTCCGCGCTGCAGACCTACATCGGAGGCCGGGGAACCGTCGGGCACTTCGCTAACGACAACGCCCTTAACCTCGGAATTCAGGCCAAGTTGCTGGCGGATATCTCCGGTTAGCTCCTGGACCTGCACTCCCTTCATCGGGCTGTTTTCTTCCGAACCGGCGGAAGGACCTCCTGCACCCTTGCCCGAGGGAGCCTCGCCGAGCACGACGTCCACATCACGAGTTTCACCGTTGCTAAGGATCTTCAGATGAGCCGTGGTTCCCGGCGCCATCATTCCGACTTTCAGGCGCAAGTCATTGGCCCCAGTGACGGGTTGTCCATTCAATTCTGTGATTACATCTCCTCGTTGCAGACCGGCTTTAGCCGCCGGGCTGTTTGGCTCAACGCTGCCAACGAGGGCGCCCTGCTCGGGTGGAACGTGGAACGCCTTGGCCAAATCCGGCGTCACTTCTTGAATCCCGACTCCGATATAACCGCGTACCACCTTTCCGTGGCTCAGGATCTGCTCCATCACATATTTCGCCAGGTTGATGGGAATGGCGAAACCGATCCCCTGATTTCCACCCGAGTTACCCGACAGAATCGCAGTGTTAATTCCGATGACTTCGCCGCGCGCGTTGAGCAACGCGCCTCCCGAGTTGCCGGGATTGATGGATGCATCCGTCTGGATGAAGTCTTCGTAATCTTCAATGTCAAGGCCGTTGCGCCCGGTTGCGCTGATGATTCCCATGGTGGCCGTCTCGCCCACCCCAAAAGGATTTCCGATGGCGAATGCGTAGTCTCCCACCTGGAGTTTCGACGAATCCCCTAAAGTGACAGTGGGCAAACCGTTGGCTGCGATTTTAACCACCGCGATGTCGGTCTTGGGATCGGCTCCAACAACTTTGCCCGGGAGCTGGCGTTTGTCAGGCAAAATGACCTTGATGTCCGTTGCTTTAGCGATTACGTGGTTGTTCGTCAGAATGTAGCCGTCGGCATTCACAATGACCCCGGATCCCAAGCCCTGCTCCCGCTCCTGTTGCGGCGGTTGTCGGCCGCCAAAAAACTGCTGAAAAAATGGATTATTGAAAAAAGGAAATTGGTTTTGCGGCACTTTCACGACTCGTGACGATGTGACACTGACCACAGCCGGGAGCACAGGTTTCAGCACGTCGGCGAAGCCCATTCCGTTGTCGCCGGCTGGTGGTGCACCAGCTCCGGTGCGACCCACAAATACCGGCACGATTTTGTCGCCCGCCTGATTGGCCCAGGAGCGGGCGAACAAACCCAGAACGCCGCCGCCCACGAAAACGAGCACCAGCCCACAAACGATGCCCCACCGTCGCAACTGGATCGTCTTCATGTTCATCACGCTCTCCTCTTGTAAATTGATTGCCTTAGGGACTTTAGCGATGACTACCGCTGGGTTGGAACGGATGCCCGTTATCGAAGCGGTCGCTCAGTGTTTCTGGTGCTTCTGGGATGCAATTTGTTGCATAAATTTTGATGGTTGAGAGTTAGGGGAGCCCCGGGTGAGAACATTGACCAGCAAGGTCGGAATTTTTCCTTATTTGGATCGGCGGGTTGCATCTTCGAGCAGGGATTCCCTTTCAGCAACTCTCAGCGTTTCAAGATTCCGATAAGATTGGAAGTTCGAATCGGGGCGGAATGACGAAACTACTGCGGTTTTTTCTTCCATCGCACCAGCACACGGCGTTTTCTGCGACGGTGCTGCTGATGGGAACAATCATGCTGTCGCGGGTCATCGGGTATGTGCGCGAAGCCTATATCGCATTTGCCTTTGGCGCTGGCTCGCAAACCGACGCTTACGTTGCAGCATTCACCCTTCCCGATTTTCTCAACTACATCGTGGCGGGAGGTGCGGCATCGATTACCTTCATTTCCATCTACACGCGCTTTTTAGCAGAAAAGCGCGAGGCCGATGCGCAAAAGACATTCTCCATCATTATTACGGTCATGACTGCCGTGCTTGTTCTGGGCACGGTTCTAACTGAGATTTACGCCCCGCAGTTTGTGCGCTGGTTCGTCAAAGGATTCTCTCCTGACAAGATTGAGCTTTGCATTCATCTCACGCGAATTCTGTTGCCGGCGCAGATTTTCTTTTATGTCGGCGGGGTGGTTTCGGCCGTTCTCCTCTCGCATCGGTTATTTCTGTTCCCAGCGTTTGGGCCATTGATTTACAACGCCTTCATCATCGCAGGCGGTGTGATTGGAGGGCACCGTTTCGGCATCGCATCTCTGGCCTATGGAGCCCTGGTTGGAAGCTTCGTGGGACCGTTTCTGGCCAGTGCGATTGGCGCGGTGCGAATCGGGACCGGATACAAGCCGTCGTTCGATGTGATGAATCCGGCATTTCTCGAGTGGGTGAAACTCTCGATTCCGCTCATGCTGGGGGTATCGCTGGTAACGGCTGACGATTGGATCTTGCGTCACTATGCAGCCAGCGGTGTGGGGGACATTGCGCGGCTCAATTACGCGAAGCGATTGTTCGCGGTTCCGATTGCGGTTCTCGGACAGGCAACTGGTCAGGCCTCGCTGCCGTTTTTCGCGCGGCTGTTCAATGAAAAACGGCTCAAAGATTTTGCTCAGACCGTGAATGATTCGGTGTACCGCGTGAGTGCGGCCTCGCTTCTGGCAACGGCCTGGATGATGGCGGCTGCGCTGCCACTCATCGATCTCGTGTATCGGCGCGGCCGGTTCAATTTCGCCGATACGCGGACCACCGCGGTTTACTTCTTCTGGTTCTCCCTCTCGCTCGTGTTATGGTCGGCGCAGGGGCTCTACGCGCGCGCATTCTATGCCGCGGGCGACACACTCACGCCCATGACCGCGGTGAGCATCGTGACCGTAGCCTCGCTGCCGGTGTATTCGATTCTCTTCCATTCCTTCGGAGTCGTCGGGCTGGCGTGGGCTTCAGACATAGGAATTGGCGTGAATCTGGTCGTGCTGGCCCTGTTGCTCCATCGCAAGAAATTTGTTCCTCTCGGCGGCTTGCGCTGGGTCGAGTTGGGGAAAGCGGCGCTGGTTGCTGTGATTGCAGGGATCATAAGTGTCAAAGTTGCGAGTCTGGTACCGCTGAGTTCTGTACGAGCCAGTCGCATTGCTGATCTCATGCAATTGGGTTTGGCTTCGGTGACCTGGGCCGCTGCGGTATTAGCAGGCTTGTGGCTCCTGCGCTCCGATCTGCCACGGGATCTGCGCCGCAGCAAACAAACCGCGTATCCCACGGTTGCGCATGAGGAGAGTGGCGAAATTATGCGCTCGGGCCGTTAGCCACAGGTCTGAACGGGGCGACCTCTCGCTGCTGGAAACTGCGAGTTACTTTCGTCACCATTCCACAAGCCGCGGTATCTGTCAGAATGAAACGCTGACCCTCCCCAGGAAGCGCGGATGCTCGCGTCTGCGCACAGGATTTCGCCATGGAAGTTCTCTCACCCAAAACGACTCGGCGTAGCACACGAATTCGCGTGGAGATTCCGGTCAGCGTCATCAGTCTCGATCGCATGCGCCCTTTTGGCGAAAATTGCGTCGTGCTGGTGGTCAGCGCGCAGGGATGCGGGTTTCGCAGTTCGCGTCCCTTGCAACTGGAAACACCAATCATGCTGAACGGATTGCCCGGCGGCGGCAGCGTAACGGCGCGAGTGGCGAATTGCTTGCCTCTGGGGTCCGATGGCAAATATTTCCTCATTGGGGCCTCGCTGTACACCCACGGAAATGTCTGGGGCATCGCCAATCCCCCCGAAGACTGGAAGATTGCCGCCCAGAGTACGCCGGCTCCCAGTCCGACTAGCGCCAGCGCGTCCGCCGAAGCTGCTCCGCTAAGGGTAAACAAGAAGCAGTGGCCATACAATTTGTTTACAGAAGGCGACGGGACGCAATTGAACCGCAACAAGTAAGTTTCTAAGGTAGGACAGTGTTTTACCCTCCCGCCGATCGTTTCTTTCTTTTCGCCTATGAGCCAGCTCCACCACAAAGGGCAAAATGGCAATCCTGTTCTTTCGTAACTTCACCGGCTCATTTGGCGCTGTCATACTCATCGCGTATGGACGAGCAGCCCGAATCAATGCCGACAGAAATGTCTGCTACAGACGCTCCGCCAGCTGATGCACCCGAAGCGAATGTATCCGGAGAGATAAGCAGGGGGAGCGGACGTCCATTTCGCGTGAAGCTGCGCGGTTCGGTGCTTGCGCTCTTGCGCTTGCCAAACCGGCGCGACGTCCGAGCGGCAATTCATCAACTTTCAACCACTGGTGGCGTGGTCAATCTGGAAAAACCTCTGGACGAAAAGATTGAGGTGCAGATGGTGTTTCACATGGGCGCAGCGACGATTCGAGCCAAAGCGCAGATGTTGTTTCCGATGTGGGCGACGCAGGGATGGATGCAGCCATTTCGCTTTGTCGAATTGCCCAACGAGACTCGCGAAAGCCTGGACGCAAATCTGAAGGCGCTCGTTGGGGAGAAGGTCTCAACCGCGGCGGCAGGCGCGTAACCTCACGGTTTCTTCCAGTCCGACGCAACTCGTCATTTCTCTTCGGGTCGATCTCTCAGTTACTCCGGTCACCTTGGTGATCTCCATAGTTGGAATATGATTTTTTTCTAAGGGTGTCCCCAACATGAAACGACTGAGCTTTGTGGTTTCCCTCCCGACCGACGATAACGATTATCAGCAGGAACAGGCCGCAGCCGCACAAAGAGCCGCGCAGCGGCTGGGCGTAGATGTGAAGATCGTGCACGCCGGGAATGATGCGGTGATGCAGAGCCAGCAATTGCTGGAGTTCGTGCAGAAGCCGGCGCAGCGTCCGGATGCGCTTATCTTTGAGCCGGCCGGCGGAACGGCCTTCCCGCAAGTGGCGCGCGCGGCTGCGGTAGCAGGCATCGGCTGGGTGGTTCTGAATCATGAAGCGGACTATGTCGGGGACCTTCGGCGCGCCTATAAAGTGTCCGTGTTTGCCATCAGCTCCGATCATGAAGAAATCGGGAGAATCCAGGGACAACAATTCCAGGCTTTGCTGCCGAAGGGAGGAACGGTTCTCTATATTGAAGGTCCGGCGAATAGTTCCGCCGCCAAAGCGCGGACGCGTGGCATGAACCAGACTAAACCGGCGAATATCCAGCTGAAATCAATGCGCGCCAACTGGACGGAAGAAAGTTCCTACCGGAGCGTCAGTTCCTGGCTCCGTCTGCGGACCTCGCAGGATATGCGCATCGATCTTGTCGGAGCACAAGACGACAGTATGGCAATGGGAGCGAGAAAGGCATTCGGAGAAATTGCTGGCGCCGAGCGCTGGCTCAAGCTGCCCTTCACCGGTTGTGACGGGATGCCAAAGACCGGTCAGAGCTGGGTCCGGAGCGGCTTGCTGGCGGCGACCATCTACATTCGTCCCAATACCGATCTCGCCATCGAGATGCTGGTGGACAGCATGAACCACGGCACGACATTCCCGGAACAGAAAATTACGGCGCCAGAGTCTATACCAGCGCTCGCAGATTTGGCCGCATCGGGCAGTGGCAAACAAAAGCGCAGCGCAGGCGCGTATTAAACAACCGAAAGGTTGAAACAAGAGCACTCCGCGCTTGTGTTGCCGTCTTCAGATGGGCAACAGAGGGCAGGGGCTTTGATCTTCTTTTCTTGCCAGCGAACGTCATTCCTTGAGCATCAAAGGCTGCGGGGTTTACGACTGAGCCCGCGACGAACTTCCCGCGCGATTGTGCTAGATTGAATTTCGCGGGCCCATAGCTCAACGGTTAGAGCAGCAGACTCATAATCTGTTGGTTCCAGGTTCAAATCCTGGTGGGCCCACCAAGAGTCATTCAGGCACAGAAGTCAACATTTTGGGCGTTCCCTCAAACAATAGAGTGATGGCGGCTGACGACGAGTCGATTGAGTCTTTGCCGGCGAGATCAGACAACTCAAGATGTAATTCTCTGACGATCTCGAGGGAGAAATCTCGTAATAATTATTGGAAAACCGCACTGCTGCTGGGGTGCGTGGTGTTCTGCTCGTTTGTTTACTTCTATGAGGGAGGCGGCTGGAATCAGAATTCCCGCTTCGACTTGCTGCGGGCGATCATCGAGCGACACACGCTGCGCATCGACGCCTATCACGAGAACACGCAAGATAAGGCGCATTTCCGCGGCCATTACTACTCCGATAAGGCGCCTGGCTTGGTATTTCTTGCCGTGCCCGTGGCTTTAGTCGCGCGGCCAATGCTGCAAGCAGTTGGAATCCCTGCGCGATCGCCCCGCGGAGAAATGGCGCTGTCTTACTTCGCAGGCGCGGGAGCCGTGGCGCTGCCGAGCGCACTTGCTGCGATCTGCATTTTTTTCCTTGGTCTGCGTTTTGGCGGGGATTCCAGCAGTGCCGCTTTCGGCGCGTTGGCGATGTCGCTGGGCACGCCTATCTGGGCTTATGCGACTTTGTTTTGGGCCCACGCGCTGGTCGGAGCGTGTTTGGTATTTGCACTGGCGGCTGCACTGAAGTTGCGCGAGAGTGGCAACGCCAAAGCGGATTTCTGTTGGGCACTGGGAGTTGGCTTGGCGGCCGGGTGGGCCACCGTGACGGAATATCCGGCTGCACCCGCTTCGGTCCTGCTCGCGCTTTTTGCGCTTTCCCAAACCTGGCAGCGAGGTGCGCGGGCGCGCTGGCGCACGATTGCGGGAGTGGGACTTGGAGCTTCTCTTTGCGCCATCGCTCTTTTTACGTATTTGTATATCGCGTTCGGATCGCTCCGGCCCAGTTATTTCTACTATGATCCGAATTCGTTCACGTTCATGCACCAGCGCGGATACCTCGGGCTGACCTATCCTCATCCGGACCGCCTGTTGAAACTGTTATTCGGATGCTCGCGCGGGCTGTTCTTCGCGTCGCCGGTGGCCTTAGCGGCCCCATTCGGACTCTGGAAGCTCTGCAAAGGGAAAACTTACGCCGGCGTGGCATGGATCGCTGCGGGAATCACGGCGTACTACTTCCTTTTCAATGCGTCGTTCTATTGGTGGAAAGCAGGCCTTTCGTTCGGACCGCGCTATGCCGGCGCCAGCATTCCCCTGTTGTGCTGCGGTTTGCCGGTGATTCGGCAAAAAACGACGCCGCGGTGGCGGCAAGTTCTAGTTGTGCTGGCTGGATGCAGCGTGTTTCTTACTCTCATTGTCGTCTCCACGACTTCGCAGCTTTCTATGCAAGATAATTGCCCGATGATTCATACGGCATGGCCTGCGTTCTGGTCCGGGCAGATGGCACTCAACCGTGATTCCATGCTGACGGTGGCCGAAGCGGGTTCGAGCACGAAATACGGAGCTTTCAACCTCGGCCAGCTTGTGGGACTACATGGGCTCGCCAGCCTGATTCCGCTGTTTCTTCTTTGGACAATCGCAGCCATCGTGTGGCATCGAATCGAGCGACGACCTCGAGGCGCTTAGCCCAAATTCTCGGTCCATCCTCCGTGTAAGATACTTGGTGGGTGTTCATGGCAGAGCCGACAACTGCTTCGGTGGAAGTTGAGCTTCTTCGCCGCGTCTACGCTGCATTCAATCGGCGCGAGTTCGAAACCGTTCTGGCTCTCATGCATCCGGACGTGCATTGGCCGAATCGAATCGAAGGTGGGTTCATGCGCGGCCCGAGTGCAGTCCGGGAGTACTGGAGACGCCAGTTCGAAACCCTGGATTCTCGGGTCGAGCCGCAGGCTTTCACTACCGAGCCAGATGGACGAGTTGCCGTACGAGTTCACCAAGTTGTGCGGGATAAAGCCGGGCAAGTTGTGGTCGATAAGATCGTCGAACATGTGTACGAATTTCGCAAGGCTTGATTGCAGGCATGGGAGTTCGCGATTAATTTCTAGCGATTTGAGGAAGGTTATGGAGCATACCGTTTTCTGCGTGAAGTTCAAAAGACAAATGCCAGGGCTGGCCGAGCCTCCGTTTGATAACGAGCTTGGTCAGAAGATTTATGAGAGCGTTTCGCAGGAAGCCTGGCGCATGTGGATGGAGCACTGCAAGATGCTGCTCAACGAATATCGCTTGAATCCGGCGCGGCGCGAGGATCAAGAAGTCATCGTCAAGCAGTTGGAAGCGTTCTTCTTCGGAGAAGGTTCAGCCAAACCGAAAGAATATGTACCGCCAGCCGAAAAGTAATGTCCGAATTGCTCGTTACCAAGGAATCTGCGTCAAGTCCTTCTGATGAAACGAATGTTGTTGCTCGAGTGTCGAACGCGAAAATAGCCTGCTTTTCATGGGTTTGCGACGTTACTTAAGTGATTAACGTATGCACCAAAATTGATGCAGTGTTCATCACTCCGTAACATTCCGCTACTACAACCGGAGTATGGATCCGCACGTGTACAACACGCTGATCCTCTCCGACTTGCACCTCGGATCTGAAACCAGCCATGCGCGCGAGGCGACGCGTCTACTCAAGGAAACCCGCTTCCAGCGCCTGATTCTGCTGGGCGATATTTTTGCCGACCTCAATTTCGCCCGGCTCACCAAAGATCATTGGAAGTTCCTGGGATACATTCGCAAGCTTTCCAATCCTAAACGCGAGATCGAAGTCGTGTGGGTGGAAGGCAACCATGACCACGGTCTGGCCGACATCATGTCGCATCTGGTCGGCGTGCGTGTTTACCAACAATACATCTGGCAATATGGTGGTCTCCGTCACATCGCCATCCATGGACATCAGTTCGACGGATTTCAAGTCAATCGTCTGACGCTGAGCCGCGTGGGAACCGCTCTCTATCTGCAACTGCAGAAACTCGACTTCAAGAGCAAGCCGATCGCGCGCCTGATCGACCGGCTCAATACGCGCTGGCTTCGAATGTCGCCGAAAGTGTCCTCGGGAGCGCTGGCTTACGCTCGACATCACGGGGCTGACTGCATTTTCTGCGGACATACGCATGAAGCGTTGCACATCGAGCACGACGGCATCGATTACTACAACTCGGGCGGGTGGGTCGATTCCCGGCTCACTTATCTCACCATCGACGAACAGGGAGTACAAATCCATGACTTCAACCGAAACGAATTCCAGCAACACGATGACGGGGAACGAACTGACCATCATCATTCCGGCGAAGAACGAGGCGAAACTGATTCCGAATTTATTGACGTCGCTGAGGAATCAGGATTACTCGAGGATGTCGAGTACGAGAGTGTTGGTCGCTGACGCAAACTCGACCGACGCCACGCGCGAAGTCGCGCTCCTGTTTCGTGACTTGCTGAACATCAGTGTGATCCCCGGCGGCATGCCCTCGGTCGGGCGCAATCAAGGTGCGGCCCTGGCGGATACGCCCTATATTCTTTTCCTCGATGCCGATATTGAATTGGCCGACCGTTCTCTGATTCGACGATGCCTGGAAAAGGCGCAGCGCCAGCATTTGCATTGCTTAACCACGAACGTCATTTGTCGCGATGGCGGCTGGATCGACAAGTTGTTGTACGCGGCCAACGATCTCTTTCAGTATCTGTCTTATCTCCATCGCCCGTTTGCGACGGGAATGTTCATGCTCTGGGATCGCGAGAAATTCTGGGAACTCGGTGGATTTCACGAGCAGATTCATTTTGCCGAAGACTACCGATTGAGCCAGCAGGTCGAACGGAGACGCTTCGCGGTCGTGCGCGGAGGAGTCTACACCACGAATCGGCGCTTCAAAAAAATGGGGCACCTACGCGTAGGTTGGCTATTCCTCAAGACGGCCATGAATTATTGGAATGAGAAGTATTTTCTGCGCGACCACAAATACTGGACAAACGAAGCCGACAGCCTTCCGCGGGCTTAGCAAGTGTAAGAACCACTCCGCTCTCGGTGCGCTTCTGCGGACCATATCGGGTCGCGTGGCTGTCTATTTCTCCAACGCGGCGGCAAACGCATCCAGGCACAAGGATCGCAGCAAATTTCTCCTCATTCCACGCTCCACGTCCGCGAGCCGATCGGAAGCCGCCGCGATCCATTCGAAATCCGCCGACTCCGCCAGCCGTTTCAGATCCGCTGCGATATCTGTGTTATGAATCATCTCAGACACGCCTGAATTGATGAACATCAGGTCACGTACGAGGGAATAAATCGTTCGGATCAGTTCCTCCGTCTTTTCTCTGCCTTCAGCCCCAGGCCGATACGATTCTGTGATTTTGAACAGTTCACTATGCTCGCCGCCCAAAAGCGCCGACTTCAGAATCGCCAGCGCGTGATCGCGGGCGACCATGTATGCCGCGAGATCAAAGCTGCGAGCGCATCCCACCGCGCCCTCCGAGAGCCGCGCCACCAGCGCCCTCTGCGCCGTTTTCCACTCCGGATGCTGCGTTGCCAGATCGCGCTCAATGTCATCATTGCTCAACGCGCCCAAAGTGAAAGTCATCGCTCGGGAGCGGATCGTGGGCAGCAATTCGCCGGGATTTTCGGTCAGCAAAAAAATCGTCGCGAACTCCGGAGGCTCCTCGAGCACCTTCAACAATGAGTTCGCCGCCTCTTTCATGAGGGCCGAGTCAGTGAAGATGTAAACCTTCTCCCGGCCACCCGCCGGACGGTAGTAGATGGTCTCGATCACGTGCCGCACCTGATCGACTTTGATCATCATTTGTGGCGGATCGGGAGGAATCACCAGCACATCCGGATGCGTTTGCACAAAGATGCGCGTTTCTTTTTTGTCTGCGTCGCGCAGGCCCTCGCGAGCTTCCACGGCCTCAGCGAAGCGCGTGTCGAGATCGCAGGATTGTGCAATGCGTGTGCAGTTGGCACATTTTCCGCAGAAATCAGGAAGGCCGCCAGAGGTTGGAGGGGCAAGGCAGTTCAATGCCTGTGCCAGCATCAGCGCGAGCGTGTACTTGCCAGATCCTCTGCGTCCTGCCATCACGATTGCGTGCGGAAATCGCTCTTGCGCAAGCATTTCGCGCAAACGACGGATGACTTCGGCGTTGCCATGAAAATCAGAAAAGGGCATGGGGCAAAGCCAAATTTACCACGGAGACCCGGAGAAACACCTATTTTGAAAAGTACCCACCGAACCTGACGGATTCTTTGCTGATATGACCGAGATCCGAAAGCGAAACATGGCGCTTCGGTTCCGCGTAATTTGGCAGGTCACGTTCAAAATGCAATCTTTCTCTCCGTGCCTCTCGTCTCCGTGGTGAGCCGATTTTCGCTACAGCTTCAGCTTTCTCTTCACCACATCCATAATCCTGGAATGGGTCTGTCCCGGAGTGCCCCGCGCATCGATAATTACAACCCTTTCCGATTCGCGCTTGGCAATCGCCAAATAGCCTTCGCGAACGCGGGCAAAGAAGGCGCGCGTCTCCTGCTCGAAACGATTTTCGTCGTGGCTGCGCCCTGCGCCCTTCGATTCTTGCCTGTTTCTGCGCCGCGCCCGGCTCACGCTGGTATGCGGATTGGAATCGAGCAGCAGCGTCAAATCCGGCTGTAAGTCACCGCATAGCACATGATGCAACTTCAGCACCGGCTCGCTGCCCAGCTTGCGTCCGCTCCCCTGATAGGCCTCGGTCGAATCGGTAAAGCGATCGCACAGAACCATGCCGCCCGCCGCCAGCGCAGGTTCGATGACTTCGGCGATGTGCTGAGCCCGCGAAGCGAACATCAGCGCCATCTCTGCCAGCGGCGAAAGTCCTGCCGTGCTGGAATCGAGGAGAACTTTGCGGATTTTCTCCGCAGTCGGTGTGCCGCCCGGTTCGCGCGTTTCAACCACCGTGTGCCCCGCTGCACGCAGAGCTGCGGCCAACCGGCCCATCTGCGTGCTCTTGCCAGTTCCGTCGAGCCCTTCGAAGGTAATGAATTTCCCGCGTCGCGACATTTGCCGAATCATAGCAGCGCAGATGGCTGCCTGTACGCCAGAACTGACGGACTGCTATATTCAAAGACTCTGCCGCTGAAAGCATCCCATCTCGAACTTCGGAGCATTGCGAAATGAAATCCCCGAAAGTTGTAGGAGTCCTCGGTGTGGCAGTACTGGCAATGTCCAGTTGGGCCGCCACCGGACCTACCGTCACTTTGTCTGTTGATGCCACCAACGCGCCGCGCAAAATCTTTCATGCAAATCTGAAAATCCCCGCCACGGCTGGCGAGTTAACACTCTATTACCCCAAATGGATTCGCGGCGAACACGCGCCCGACGGCCCGGTGATCGACCTTGCGGGACTGAAATTCTTTGCCGGTGATAAAGCGCTGAAATGGCGCCGGGACACGCTCGACGGCTTTACGCTCCTCGTCGACGTGCCGCAAGGCACAAGCGAAATTTCCGCTGCACTCGATTTTCTCTCTCCCGCGACCTACGAAGAGGGATTCTCCGCCGGCTCTTCTGCCACCGATAAACTCGCGGTAATCAGCTGGAATCAGGTTCTGCTCTATCCCAAAGGCTGGAAGTCCGACGAAATCAATTACACCGCTAGCTTGAAAATTCCCGAAGGATGGAAGTTCGGTACGCCGTTGGCGGTTGCCAGTCAGAATGGCAACGAAATTCATTTCACCACAGTTCCGCTGAGTATGCTGATCGATTCCCCGGTTCTGACGGGAGAATTCCTGAAAGTTGTTCCGTTGACCGAGGATCCGCACACGGAAATGGACATCGCCGCCGATAGCGCCGCCGCGCTCGATGCTCCGCCTGAAGTCTGGACTCACTACAAAAATCTTGTCGAACAAGCCTATAAGCTTTTCGGCGCGCATCACTACAACGAGTATCACTTTCTCTACTCGTTGAGCGATCATGTGGCGCACTTCGGCCTGGAGCATCATCAGTCGGACGACAGCCGCGAGGATGAGCGCTCTTTGGTTGACGATACCGCGCGGAAAGCTTCGGCTGGACTTCTTCCGCACGAATACGTTCATTCGTGGAACGGCAAGTACCGTCGTCCCGCTGATTTGACAACTCCCGATTATCAGGCGCCCATGCAGGACGATCTGCTCTGGGTCTATGAAGGGCTTACCAACTACCTCGGCTTCGTGCTCACCGCGCGGAGTGGGCTGCTCACGGAAACGCAGGATCGTGAGGATCTGGCCTTGACTGCTGCGGAAATGGCCCACACGCCCGGCCGCATGTGGCGCAATCTGCAGGATACCGCCGACGCCGCGCCACAGCTTTATTTCGCTTCTCGGGATTGGGAATCCTGGCGGCGTAGCGTCGACTTCTATCCTGAAGGTACGCTTGACTGGCTCTGGGCCGATGTCATTATTCGCCAGCAAAGCCACAATCAGAAGTCGATCGACGATTTCTGCAAGCTTTTTGAAGGCCCGCCCAGCACCGGGCCGATGGTCAAAACTTACACGTTCGATGACATCGTGAACGCACTCAATCAGATTGTTTCCTACGACTGGCGCGGCTTCTGGCTTGAACGTCTCAACAGCCATAGCCCCGAAGCCCCGCTGGGCGGCATCGAAGGCGCCGGGTGGAAACTGGCGTATGACGAAAATGCATCTGAGATGACCAGCGCCGTGATGTCGATGCTTCGTGCGGCCCCAGGAGCCTATTCCCTGGGCCTCGTCTTGCGAGACGATGGTGAAATTGTCGATACCATCGAAAATATGGCTGCGGCTAAGGCCGGTATTGGACCGGGAATGAAGGTGCTCGGCGTTGATGGTCGTCGCTTCTCACCGGATGTCTTGCGCGATGCGCTGAAGGGTGCGAAGACGAAGACGGCTCCAATCGAGTTGTTGATTGAGAATGATGACTATTACAAGATTTACAAGCTCGACTATCACGGCGGCGAGCAGTATCCGCATCTGGAACGCGATGAATCAAAACCGGACCTGCTGAGTGAAATCTTGAGCGCGAAGTAGAACGTGAGCGAGACGAGCGCCCCACGCGATTCAAGGCGATGTGCGGGCGTCCGAAGGATAACTGCCTGAGGAATGCATCGTGACGAATACCTTGCAAAAGCTACGCAGACACTAAGCTGGATGAGACCCTTCGGCGCTCATGATGAAAGCTGTGGAGAAAGGGGGCTCGGCGGTTATCGCCCGCGCGTGTACCAGATCGATCCGGGAGACTTGTAGTTACGGCCTTCGCCCCACACCACGTGCGTCGTGCCTTCGTTGTCAATGGCCATGCTGAAATAGTCGCCGAAGGGAAAGAGAAATCCGCCGGGCAGAATGTAATCGTACCCGCGGGCCGGGCCGGAAAGCTGTACCTCGGGACCCCAGGTTGCCCCGCCGTTGGTCGAGCTGCGGTAATAGGTATTCCAGAGCGGCTGATGGAGAAGACCCGCGCGCGTATCCATCCATCCAATACGAACATCGCCCGACGCTCCCGCCACGATTGCGGGAAAGCAATGTTCGACGCCGGGTCGAGCTGTCGAGACGCCCATATGCGCCGACCAACTCACTCCGCTGGTCGTCGAAGAAGAGAAATAAATCCGCTCCGGCCCGCCATTGGTTTCCCCCGCGTTCCACAATGCGTAGAGCGTTCCTGATACATCCGAGGTCAGCGCGACTTGCGCGCCTAGGTAGCCCTCCTCGCAGGTCTGCGCATCGCAGGCCGGGGGAATGCCTGACGCATCCAGCAGAACCGTGTTCCAGGTTCGTCCACCATCGGCCGAGCGGCTCACATAAACGCTCACCGGCCGAGTCGGTTCCTGCCGAGCATATGCGGTCCAGCCGAAATAGACATTGCCTGCCGGATCGATGGTTGCTCCGCCTCCCAATGACCAGCCGGGGGCATCATTGGGATTCACATTTACGACGCTGAAAGTCTGACCGGCATCATGCGAAGCCGCGACGAAAAACCTTTCGTCATGGTTGAACCCGACATAAACATCGGGGCCATGAACCGCCAGCACCGGCTTGTCAGCGTCTTCGCGTCCGCGCTCCGCCATCGAGAACGACCAGGTGTGCCCAAAATCCAGAGAACGCGCCACGATTACGTCGCGCTTATCGTTTTGCAGCCATGCCGCATACACCGTCTGCCGATCCAGCGGATCGACCAGGATCTGCGCATCAAACTGCCCTGTAGGAATGGGAAGCAGTGGACGCGACGCATACCACGAAAGCCCGTTATCGTCGCTCACCTCCAGTGCCATCGTCGGTGCGGTGCAGGTCTTGCATCCCAGAACCGCCCCATACTGCGGGTACAGCACGTATAAGTGCCCGTGCCCATCGGCAGCCATTGCCGGCTCCCATTGATCACCAGTCCTGTATCCCAGGCGTGCCTGTGGGGTAAAGGGCGACGCCGCGTACGCGGCCGGCATCGCGATCGCCAGCAGCAGAAGAATCGCGAGCCTGTGCGCAGCTCTGCCGGGGGATTGGAATAGGCTGGTCAAGGAAGTCACGAAGCGCGCTCCGGGGCAGCAACCCCGCTTTTGGACTCTATCGTGATTCACTAGGAGCGTCAATCGACCGAATGGGCGATTAGACAGGATTTTTACACTTCCGTCACTTTCAGGGGCAGAGCAACATCTAACATGTATATTACTTTCAATAAGGAAGAAGAGATTCGCTACAGGAGGGCGAAGAAAATGGCGAAAGCCACTTTCGCGGCAGGATGTTTTTGGGGAGTCGAAGCGACATTCCGGCAGATTCCCGGCGTGATCTCAACGGCTGTGGGTTATACCGGCGGGAAGACAGACGATCCCACTTACAAGGAGGTCTGCACTGATCGCACTGGCCACGCCGAGGCCGTCGAAGTGGAATTTGATCCCGCCAAGGTTCGCTACGCCGATCTGCTCAAGGTTTTCTGGGAGAATCACGATCCCACACAGTTGAACCGCCAGGGTCCGGATTGGGGCACGCAATATCGATCAGCAGTGTTCTATCATTCGCCAGAGCAGGCCGCAGAAGCGCAGGCTTCGAAAGAAGCACTGGAGAAAGCGCA
>JASHPL010000390.1 GCA_030038125.1 Candidatus Sulfotelmatobacter sp. | reverse complement strand
CGCTGAATTAGATCGGTACCTTGCGCTGCGAAAGCCGCCGACACGCGCATAAGTCAGTACTGATTTGCTCCCAATCCCACTGCCCGATTTCTAACTCATCCGATTTTTCCTGGTTCCGATGAGGCAATTCGGCCGCGCTTTCCGCCTATCTATACAGAGACGTTCCGAGAACCGCATCCCGGACCTTGGAAGCGTGGCTACGGCTTTTGACAAAAAAGGAGGAGGAAAATGAAAACCGCAGACAAGAGCACACAAACCAACTTCAACCGATTGGTTCCGCGGGGGCTGTGCGCCGTGCTCATTCTCGCCTCGACAATTTGCTTCGGTGCCAGCAGTGGTTTTTGGATTCCTTACACAGCCACGCCGATACCTGGCTCTACAGGCGGGAAGACGGGCCTGTTTGTGATTCCCTCCAATACACTGGAATCGTCGCCCGCTCCGCGATGGGTCTCTACGACTCCATCCCAACTCCTGGGCATCGCTCTGCAATATACGCTTAGCGGAGGCGTAACCACTTACACTCCGGATCTAATGATGTATGCCGCGGCTGGCTCAGACGGAAAAACACATGTGTACGGGTTGAACCTGAGCAATACCGCTGAAGCCCCCGTACCTACTCAGATCAGCAGCCTGTCGCTGCCCGCCACGAAACAGATTTGCAGCGGCAATCAAGCCGAGACCGATCTTGCCACGCCCAAGACGCTGTTTGTCGTTCTTGAGATTGCCAACGCGGGTAAATGCAATCTGGGTGGAGAGACCTTCGAAGTCGTGTCTTATGAGGATTCGGCAACCACAGCGCCGACGGTGGTGGACATAGCCAGCAGTCAGTTCTACCCGCTCTATAACGGCGCCGAGTTGGAGGGTATGGTTCTGTTTGATTCAGCCACGAAAGCACTGAACTTGTATAAAGAGACGGATTTCGTCGGCCCCACGGTTTTGGTGAGCGGGGTCGAGGACGTTCTCCCCATTGTGACCGCAAGCGTAAACAGCAGTACGGAGTTTGGCAGCAGCGAGGTGTTCCTCACAGTCATAACCGCTTCTGGTTTTGAGCAGTACCGGATCAACTCTTCCGGCGATGCCACCAAATTCCATACAGGCCTTATCGGGAGTAGCGCGGTGGACGACAAGAACCTCTACTTTGCCGATGTCACATCGTCGACCGCGACGAAGATCTATCAGGAACCCTTAAGTGGAGGCACGCCCAAGCTGCTGTACAGCGGGCCTTCTTCTACAGGTTCGGCGTATCAACTGTTCGGGACGAACAATTCCGTCCTGGCATTCCAACTTTACAAGGGGACCAGCGTCACCGACGCAACCGCGACGCTCTACACCGTGCCCATTGGTGTAACCTCTACTACTCCAACCAAGATTGGCGCGTACGACGGCGTTCTCACTGCATTCCTGGCTGCACCGAGTGCGAGCGACCCGGCAGGAACCATCCTTTTTGTTACCGTGATGAAGGTAAGCGCTTCGGGCGATTCGACAACTACGTCCTATACCGGCTTCGCCATTCCCCCTAGTGACCCCACTAAACAGAACGAGGTCAAGAATGCCGTTTACGAGTCTTTCGGCATTCTGACGAGCGAGCTGACCGGGAGCGTCTGGCAGGTAGCGGGGATTACTGACACCGATGGCGGGTGGGGCGGAGGCACCGTCAGCCATGTCAATGTGACTACTTTGGCCGGTACGGACTTCAAGACTACGGGCGCCGGCGTTTACAAAATGCCGGCGAACTATCTTGGATTCCTCGAAGGGTTCTCAAGCGATAACGTCGCCGCCGGAACCTTGTTGCACGAGCAATCCGCCAGCTTTCCCAAAGCGGCAATGTTTGGGGTCGCGGCAGATCTGTCCGAGGACTTCCTCTTGCCCATTAAGATCGCGAATACGAACGTCAGTGCATTTTAGTCCGGGTTGGAGTACCAAACCGGACACCTGTTCTTCTACAGGAAAAAATCTTTGGAGCCGATGAACTTTCGACGGGCCAAGCTGGCTCCTTGAGGAACAGTGGCCAATTAGTACCAGGCCGGTACAAGATTCTGGCCTGTACACTTGCAACTTTGGGGAGCTTATGCGGATTCACTTATCAACTTTGAACGTGATGGTTGCCCTTAGCCTTCTTCTTGTTCTCTCACACAACGCTTACATTTTCGGCGTGACGGACCCACGCTTTGCCTTCGTCGCGAACGCGAACGACAACACGGTCTCGGTCTATACAGTGAACGCCACCAGCGGATTTTTGCGCGACGATGGATACGTCGTGGTTGGCAGCAATCCGTCGGGAGTAGCCCTGACTCCGAACGGCGCATTTCTGTATGTGGCCGAGTCTGGCGTGGCCAAGGTGTCGGCGTTCTCGGTGAACCTGCAAAACGGCAAACTTACTGCCGTTGCGGGGTCGCCATTCGCGGCCGAGACTGGGCCATCTGCCGTGACGACCGATCCTTCCGGAAAATTCCTCTACGTTGCGAACAAAGCCTCGGGCAGCGTTTCCGCCTACGCCATCAATAGCAGCACCGGAGGGCTCACTGTGGTTGCGGGATCGCCGTTTTCCGCGGGAAGTAGCCCGGCGGCGTTGAAGGTCGATCCGTCGGGAAAATTCTTATATGTGGCCAATAGTGGCTCCGACAATATTTCTGCTTACGCGATCACGAGCACCGACGGCTCCCTTACGCCGATCTCAGGCTCGCCGTTCGGAACCGGCACGACTCCGGTTGGATTGTCGATAACGCCTTCGGACAAGTTTCTCTATGTCGCCAACAGCGGTTCCAACAATGTTTCGGGATTCAGTCTGAGCCCTAGTTCCGGCGTGCTCACCCGCATCTCTGGTTCGCCCTTTGCTGCAGGAACGAAATCCTCGTCCGTCGCGATCAGTCCTTCGTCGAAGTTTGTCTACATATCCAATGCGGGTTCGAACAACGTTTCCGAATTTACCGTTAACGCGACTACCGGAGCGTTGACGGCTATCTCCGGTTCTCCTGTGAGCGCGGGAACTGCGCCGGCGACCTTGACCGTCGATCCCAGCGGCAAGTTCCTGTTTACCGGAAACGAGACTTCGGATGATGTTTCCATGTTTGCACTCAATACCACCAGCGGCGAACTCACCACGATTGTACCGGGCTCCACGCGCGCTCGAAAGGCCCCGGTTTCACTAGTCGTGAGTTCCGCAACTACAGCGATCACCTACACTCCAGGTTACGTTTTCGTCGCTGACTTTGAGGGCGGAGTTCCTACGTCCTCAGTGAATGCGTCTTCCGGAGCACTGACCGCTGTCAAAGGGTCGCCGTTTGGTGACGGATCACCGCGAGCAATCGCAGTTTCCCCCAACGGAAGATTCGTTTACACCGCCAACGCCGATGCCACCAACACAGTTGGAGAGTATGTGGTTAATACAACAACCGGTGCGCTCGCATCGGTGGGAACGATCGCAACTGGCAGTTCCCCGTATTCGGTAGCCGTCGATCCAAGTAACAGATTTGTCTATGCCGTAGCGATCGATACCAACGGAGTTTACGCATACACAATAAACGCAACGACGGGAGCACTCACAGAGATTAAGGGATCTCCATTCGGCACAGACATAACCGCTCCGGATTCTCTTGTCGTCGACCCGACAGGCCGTTTCCTGATGGTTGCGGAAGCATGTTGTGCTAATACCGCTGGAATCTCTGTGTACATCATTAGCCCCACAACGGGCGGGCTGACTGCAGTTGTGGGCTCACCGTTTCTGCCGCCTTCCGGTACGAGCGAACCTTCGTCGGTCACCGTCGATCCAACGGGCAGGTTTGTGTATGTGGCTAATGGAGGCGCGTTTGGCACGGGCGGAGTTACGGGCTACAACATCAACGCCAGCACCGGCAAACTGACTCTTTTAAGCGCTCCCCTTGCCGGAGGCACAGCTCCCTGGGGCATCACGACCGACGTAGCCGGGAAATTTGTATACATGACCAACAACGATGCCACTATTGACGGCTACGCGATTAACGACGCGACGGGAAAGCTGACTAAACTAAAGGGATCGCCATTTGCAGCAAGTGTGGCCACTCGCGGGATCGCGGCCGATCCCTCGGGAAAGTTCCTCTATCTTTCCAACGCGGAACAGATTCTTGGTTATGAAATCAATGCGGTCGGCGGAGCTTTAACGGAACTGTCCACCTCTCCGTACACAGAAGGCTTGGATCCTCTGGGTGTGTGCGTATCTGGGACAATTAAGTAAATCGCTATATCACCTCATTGACCCGGTGACCGGATTCGGAGCGATCAACGAAAGAGGTCACCGCCGTGTCCGGCCAGAGTGTGAATCCGACTCTGGATTTTTCTGACGGCGCTGCCTTCCTTCTGATATGACAACGCGATCCTCTGCGTTCAGACAGCCTTCACTTCAACCACAACCCGCGCTTTGCACCGCTTCTCGGCTTTTTTGTTCTCCCGTTGCGCGTCTTGCCAACTTGCCGCCCAGAGACGCTACATCATTTTTTCGAATCCCGTGAGGCAATTTGCCTGCGCTTTCCGCCTATCTATATAGAGGCGGTCGATCAAGTGACCACCGGCCGCTGGCGGCGAATCAACGCTAATCAGGAGCAACTTTGTATGAAGCAGGTTCATGTCGCGCTGGTTTCAATCCTTCTGTTGTGCAGCTTGTTCAGTCAGGCGCAGCGAAGAGTAGCGCCGGCAAACAATGCGGAACGGCTACTGAAGTTTAGCGGGACGTTAACCGACGTGAGTGGCAAGCCACTTGGCGGAGTGGTAGGCGTCACGTTCTTGGTCTACAAAGATGAGCACGGCGGTGCTCCCTTGTGGTTAGAAACGCAGAACGTTCAAGCCGATGCCGCTGGACACTACTCGGCGTTGCTCGGTAACGCCACCGTGGATGGCATGCCGTTCAGTCTGTTCCGTTCGGCGGAAGTGCGCTGGATTAGCACGCAGATTTCCGGCCAGGAAGAGTCCGCACGCGTGCCCTACGTTCTGAACGGTGCCGACCTAAACGGAGCCGAGAATACGACGTACTCCGGGAATTGGAGCGGCTACGTTGTGAAGGGCTCTGAGTTCAGTCTTGCTACGGGCTCGTGGCACGTCCCTGAGGTCAACTGCAACAAAACTCCCAACGATTTCGCCGCGGTTTGGGTGGGCATTGATGGATACGCCAACGACACCGTGGAGCAAGTTGGAACGAGCTCGAATTGTACTGGGACGACACCTCAATACTTCGCCTGGTATGAGTTTTACGAACCCCCGGGCGTACCCCGTGTGGTCATCCAGAGCGTCCCCGTGAAGGCGGGGGATATCATTGGGGCATACGTACAGTACTCCGTCATAAGCAATCCCTTACTTGTCATTCAATTCCAATATTGGACTGTCTGGCTCAAGGATTATACGACCGGGAAGTCCTACAGCAGCCAAGTTCCGTACAACAGCAGCCAGCAACGTGATTTCGCCGAGTGGGTCGTCGAGAGGCCATGCTGTGATGACGATGGGAATGATGAGCCACTCGCAGACTTCGGCTGGGTAAATTTTGGCGGATACCTGACTGGTGTTCCCGGAACTAATTGGGCAACAGATAGCTCGACCTCGGGATTCATCGGTGATTTCGGCGATCACGTGATAGAGCTGACCATGGCATCCCCCGACAACTCGAAGGGTACGGTCTTAGCGGAACCAGGAGCCCTCCAAGGTCAGGAGTTCTCTACTGGGTCGAGCTTCACGGTAACTTGGAAGGCTACTGGTCCTTAAAGAGGCCCCCTCGAGGCAAGCGCGATCTAACAGGCGGAGGTCTCGCACCTTGAGGTTTAGGTTGCCGTGTTGGGAGAATGACCGGAAAAAGGGCGGACAACAGCGCACAGTTGTGAGAACGCCTGCATACGTCAACATCCTTCGATAGTTTTGACAAGTTCCGCAAGCTGTTTCTATTGCGCCCGGGTGGCTAGGTTCTCTCACGGCGTTGCATGAACAATTGTGTGGCAGTTTGCGCACTGTTTACTCAGATTACCCAGGCAGAAAACACGCACTCAACTAATCGGGTGTATAGCCCAGAAATTCTCGGTGACCTTCGAAAATTTCATGCAGCAGCCTATCGATCTTTTGCAGCAAGCTGTTCGGTTTCGACTCGCTGATTTGCAGTCCGGCCTGGCCTGCTTTGGGAATTAAGTTGACGTTGGCGACCGTGGAATTTGCAGACATAACCATCCTCCGTTTTTGTCCTTCTACTTATAAAATCGTAAAAGGCAGGCAAATCCGGTCACCGATCTCAAAATTTTCCTTCCCTACCTAATCTTCTGGTCTCTTGCGCTGACTGAAAACGTAGTCCTGAAGAGGGTCTGGAGCGGTGTCAATCGATCTGAAGAATTTCACGAAGAGGGCCTTGCCACCTTGATTGATTCTTATCTGCTTTATTTCGCTTAGGTCCTGCAATGAAATTCACCCCGCCAGTTTGGCGAAAAATTGCGATATCACTCGTTAAGCCGCGAAAACGCGACTGGAAGACCTAAACTTGTGAGATGCTAAATAGGACTGAGAGTGGGGTATGATGCTGACCTTAGTTGCAATTGGCATTGCGGTGGTGTGTTTCGCCGTTCTCATCTGGGTGAAGCGTAGTAGAAACCAACTGGAATTACACCAGCACAGCATTTCAGCTGAGCAATTGCACTCCTTGACTGCTTCGGGCCGAAAGGTCTTTCTGTTTGACGTTCGTCTTCCGCTCGACCTGCTGGCTTATCCGGAGATTATCCCCGGCGCGCAGAGGGTGCCACCTCAAGAAGTGCTCGACAATCCGTCTCTCATTCCTCGAAATGAGGATGTGGTCGTTTACTGTACATGTCCCGGCGATAAGACCAGCCGAATAGTCTTGCGTCGCGCACTTGCCCTTGGGTTTACACGAATGAAGTTCCTCACAGGAGGATTGGCGGCTTGGAAAACGAAGGGGTATCCTGTGGAGCCTTACCAAGAATCCTTTCGGCTTTCGCCCGTGCCTCCGTCTGCGGGATGATCTGACCCGAAGGGGATCATGGCTAATTTGGCGGTGCGGAGCGAGCCTGCCGTGCGCGAGGTCCATCAACGAGCTTATCGCGAGTGCGCGGTCATCAACGGCAGGAGCTTTCCCTCGGTGCGGTCGATGCAGGAACTCCTCGCGGCGTGGAAGCTGTTGCGGAAATGGTGAAGTTAGCCGGTAGTCCAGCCTCCGTCGCTCATAATCGAATCCCGACCCGAGCAATTAAGACTTCTGCTCACGGGATTCACGGCGCAGCCGCGATGCTAAAATGCTTCGCCATGCATTTTCGTTTTGCGATGGATGCGAACGCTTCGGATCGGACTCGGTGCTATCGTTACGGGGGAGGACAGAACGAATGGCATTTCCAAACGATGATCCCACGGTCCAGCAGGGTGACCGTACAATACAACTGATCGACTGGTTGGTGGGACGATTGGAAGAGTGTCTGGGGGAAGTTCTACCGCTCCAGACTGACGATCTCTTGAAAGACTATGCGAAGGACGCTCGTAAAGACATCGAATCAGCCGTCGAGCAGCTGAGCCTTGCCCGCACTAAGAAAGCGCAGCAACTCGGAGGTCGCACCAGCTAGAGACAGAGAAAAACACCCCGTGTTGGATAGCTGAGGGCTGCGGCCCGGCGAAAGATTCTTGAGGGCAATCGCCCGTTTGCAGCCACAGGTTCCCCTTCGGCTCACTCAGACAGGTCCATCCCGTTGACCTTCAGCGTTTGGGCCACGGACGGGGAGTGAACATCCCAAGACCCGATGCTCGTTGAAAGACCCCGATCTCACTCAAGTTCCCGCGTCGCCGGGAAGATGAGCGCTATCGCCTGTCAGTATCATTGACGGATGAGTGGAAATCGGCAGCTCCATGAGGAAATGCTCTTAAAATTCCTGGGTCACTCTGGCTAAAGCAGATGAGATGAGAGTAAACTCATTCGATTGGAAAGGAGCATATAGGTATGTCGTTCTCCATAAAAAAACGAATTGCGTTAATGTGTCTGTCCACCTTCTTCGCGGTAGCGGCTTGGCAGGCCGTCGCAGTAGGCCAAGATGCAGTTCATCGGATTTCGGGCTTCGTGAAGCACGTGGACCACGACGCCAAGACAATGGTGGTCAAAACTGCTGACGGTACCGAACACACCATCAAATGGACCGGGGACACGGCGTGGGAGGGGACCAAGGACTCAGGCGAAGGCCTTAAGGAGGGTTCGAAAATTTCCGTGAAGTACACCGAGAAAGCTGGCGAAAAAACGGCCACTGGAGTGAAGGACATCGGCAAAGACATCGCCAAGTGAGCGAGATGACGATGGGTTCGGCGCTCTCGCTCTTTCGAGCAGCGGATCACTAGAATTGTGGGACAGCGACCGGCAGAGATCAACCCCTCAGCTGGCGTAACATCGCGACTTCACTATTTTGATTTTCATCCCGTAGCCGTTCGAAGCTAGGCTGCGCCACTGGAGGTGTCACTTAACTAGAATCCTCCAGGGCTCGGCCTGTAGGCGCTCAAAGCAGTAATTTCGGCGAATTTTAGTTGTTGTGCTGTTCGAAAGACTCAACAGATTGCAGAGCAAATCTTGAACCGAAATTCAATCGAAAGATTCCTACCAACATTTCTGTGGGAAGTCGGCTAGTGTCAAGTTTCTTGAACTGTTTGATTTCATGAGTTCGAACCATACCCCACCTCTCAACACAAGTAGACTGGCTGTCTCTGTCGAAACTACTGGATCGGCTGCGGGTTAAAATTAGGTAACAGTTCCGATAGTGGCCTAATCGATGCCGGCTAGTAGCGTAGGCCGCAAGCCGGAAATTGCCTGCGTAGGCCAAGTGAGGAGTGAAAATTCCGTATGACTGCCCAGGCATTCATCGAAGCTACAGCTGCCTGTCCGCCCTTATGCAGATCACGCAAGTCGATGTGCGGTGTCACACTTGCGGTATCACTCTTCGTAGTTCCCGTCCTCGCGGGGCAGCAATCCAACCAATACACGGCCGGTCAGGCGGGCGATCAGCAGTCCGGCTATGGACAACCTGAGTATGGTCAATCAAATCCATACGGCGATGATGTTTCGCCGCAACAGCGGTATTCAAGGCCTAGCCCTGTCGATGCCGACAGCGTGTCGCAGGAGGGCAATGGGAATGTGCAACCACTCTCCGAGGGGCAGTTACAGCAGCTCGTAGCGCCCATTGCCCTATATCCGGACAACCTGATTGCGCAGATCCTCGCCGCTTCCACATATCCGGCGCAGGTAGCGGAGGCTGATCGCTGGCGCTGGACGCAGGGCAATGAACCTGCCGAGGAGGTCGTGGCTGGGGCCGATGCGCAACCGTGGGACCCAAGCGTAAAAGCGCTAACCGCATTCCCACAAGTGCTGTCGGAAATGAATCACAACCTTCAGTGGGTCACCGAACTCGGCAATGCCTACTACAACCAGCCGCTGGATGTGCTTCATGCGGTGCAGGTCATGCGCTGGCGGGCACAAGCGGCCGGCAATCTACGCGGCACTCCGCAGGAGTCGGTGACTTACGAGCAGGGTAACATTGTGCTCGCGCCAGTGAATCCGCAATTGGTATATGTCCCTCAATACAATCCGTGGGTCGTTTATGGAGCGCCTGTCGTACCCTATCCAGGCTTCTCCCTCCTCGGCACCATCGGATCGTTTGTTGGTTCTGCAGCTGTGCGCTTCGGCTGGGGAATCGCAATGGCGGCTTTCTCGCGCAGCCCATTTGGCTTGCTGGCGTGGGGTTTGAACTGGCTCACGCACGCGATCGTCTTTCATGGCTCGACTTACTACACGCATTCGATAACAGTTAGGGACTGGGGACTACCCCACGGCGGACCTCGAGCTTTTTACGGGAACAGAACTTTTGCCGGGGAGCCCTATCGTCAAACTGGCCACTGGCAGAGATTCTACCGAGCTTCGAATAGCGACGTCGACGCGAGGTCTCGTCTGGAGGAGGAGAATCGAGGCTGGCAACGATCAAGGGATGGCTATGCGCGTTCGCAGGACGACGGATTTCGCAGTTTTCGGCAGCCGCCAGCTAGGACCGAACAGCATACACGTTCCGGTTGGGGCTTCGACAAACCTGGGACCTATCGCTCGGGGAGGGACACAGGGTACCGAAACACGATGCAAGCCAATCGATCGTCACGGGAAGGGCTTGAGGGCGGCAACCTCGGCAAACGCGCAAAGACTTTCAAAGGACATGGTTTTGTCCGAGCATCCGGAAAAAGGGAGCGGAGCTACGATCACTTTCGCGCCCAGCGAGCACCCAAGAGTTTCGCCAGTAGAAAGAGTCCCGGGCACGGTCATTCTAGCGGACATGAGCACAGCGGCAAGCATCACGGATGAGAGAATCCAAACAGCTGAAGAAGCAAGAATGGATGTTTGGTACGGCGAAGGCACGAAACTCCACTGAGAGCCACATCTGCTGCCGCGGACCTCGCTCGAGCACGGAACGCTACAATGTCCAATTATAGTAACTGAGATGGTGAGCGTATCTTTCGCTCCGGGATGATCCCCGTAAGGCAGTCCGTGCTACTGTCTGCCTTCAAAATTATTCTGGAATTCGTCGTTCGGTGGGATCGATGGCGGTAAATCTAAGCCCTTGCTTTGCCGGTCGGGAACGGAGCATGAGATTTGAAAGCTTATTGATCCCTTCTTCCGAATCCGCTGTGACAGCCGGCTCTATTCCAGCTTGCGTAGTGCCCATTTAAAGGACATCGATCAACAGCCCAAGCGATACAATAACCATGTGGGTTCCCCCAGGTGGCAGCGCGATCGTAGCTACCACGGGGTTATAGAACCTGCCTATTGATCCCAGCGAACGCGTGGCTGCCTGTTCGCTTCTGGACATCTCAGGCTTGCAGTGGATGTAAAAGGCAAGGTGGGACGGTTGCCGCTACCTCAAACTTCACCGTCGAATAGGGCTCTCTGAGTACTTCGAAAAATTTCAGCCGCCCGCGAATGGGGCGGCTTTTCTTGTTACGGGCAATTTGGTTGGCTGGACTGGTTGGCGAAAAATCGCGTTTACACCATCTTCGCCATGCAGGGCATTGCGAACGCTCGATCGGAACAGTTTTCTACCCAGCATCCGAAAGCCGAAGGTTGGATCCAGCCCAGCGCTCTTCCTTCACGCCCTTGATCAACAGCCATAGCATCAGCATCAGTTCGGCCAAAAAGCCAATTGGCAAAATGACAACCTTCGCGTGCAGCGCTACGGCTGGAAACAGATATGCAAGCCACGCAATGCCAGCAACAATCAGGGGCCAGCCCAGCCAGCGAGGCAAAAAGTCAGAACGCAGGATTAACCAGCCGAGCAGCAGGCAGAATGGTCCGAAGAAGATCAGCGGACTCAGCCACGCAGGGGCGCGATGGAGCTGGTCCAGAATGTCTCTAATGCAGCCCAACAAGCTGAACACCATTGCCACCAGAGCTATCGTTGCGTTAACAGGCCGGAATAGCCGATAGAACAACAGACTCGTTCCTGCATAAAGTGCAGTGGCTAGGCACGTCACGGCGACCGCTGAGTGGCCGACTAGCATCGAGCCGCAGATGGCCGTTGCAAAGTACGCGAGATAGACCCCACCGGTCAACCGCGCAAACGAGCGTCGTTCTGCTTGCACCATCGAGCCGGCTCTCATATCGAACCTCGTTTAGTCCTCCGTAATTGTAGTCCGAGCGTGAGGTTCGCCTAGCAACAATTGAGTTTCGGTTTGACTTTGATCAGACAGCCCAGACAGATGTCCATATCCGAGAGATGCTCGTACGGTAGGATCCGCTAACACCCTCGTATTATTTCCGTGTAATCACCGTTGCAGCGGGACATGCGAAAAATAATATTACTGTCTTTGCTGGCTTCAGCTCTCGCGCAAAGCCAGCCACAGCGTACCGTGCATGGACAAACGCTTCTCTCTCGCGAGTTGCCTGCTGCCCGATTCACGCTGTCGAAGAATTTTCATTATGTTGGAGGACACGTAATCAATCTCTACGGAACGCCGAAGCTGAGCAGCATCTATTCGTGAACACCCAAAATGGTCGCGTAGAAAGTTTTTGCTGGCTACAGTTCGAACACTTCCTTCCCACCAACAAGATGGACTACGACTACAAAATGGACCGAAGTGTGAAAGTTGGTGACCTAAACTTTATTTACGATGTGAAGACCTATTTCGACTACCCGGTTTAACAATGAATGATCCCGGCTCAGACGGAACGGCGATCGCTCCGATCAGCCGCACCTTGCGCGCATTGGCCACAATCACTTCATGCCCGAGTTCGCTCAGCAAACGACTGATCCAGGGCGAATGCGTCCCGGTCTCCAGCGCGATGCGGCTGCGCGGCATGGCCCCGAAGATTTCCTGCAAGGTTTTCGCCGTCGTACGGACTCGCCGCTCCAACTGTATCTGGCCCGCCTCATCCAACACGCACTACCAACTGTTACGCTCGCTCAGATCCAATCCGATGGTGAGTTGCTGCTGTGAAATATTCCCGTTCTGCTTCACTACTGCGGTGCTAACCTTCTTCCTTGCCGGTCTCCTTTTTATCTGTGGCTTGAGCACGTCGATAACTTGGGAGCGTACTCCGCATCCCGTCCGGAGACCGGCCTTCTCATCCCATCTGATAACAACAGGTATCCTTCTAATGTTCCTGCGGCACGTTGTAAACTTGGGCGGGGCCGACGATCATCTTCTTGAATTCTAGGCCACTGTGTTGACCAGAGAGACAAGCTAGGGTGCTACGTTGCGTCAAGCGACACTGGTATGTGTCAGGGTCGTTATCGTTTGAAAAGTCAATCAGAAACCTGACACTCTCCTTTTTATGGGATTGAAAGTCCATGCTCTGCGGATGAGTCATGCCTACCGCATGCAGCTCGACTGAATAACCGTTGGCGATCAACACAAATTCGAATGTGTTGTTCCTACTTACACCTGAACAGTCCAAGCTTCTGTATGGAGTTGATGATGGGTAATCTGACAATGATCCGATTTCCACCCACCTCCCGGTCGCCTCTGCGGCTGTAGGAGGCGTCCTTGTTGAAAAGCTGCAGCCAGTTCAACACGCGAAGTGGGCTGGCCACTGCAAGGAACGTTCGGTTGCGGTACTGCGTCCAGACGCAACGACCTTCTTATGAGCTCGACGTAACGGTTGCGGTTGACCACGCCAATTTCGCGTGCGATGACCTTGCCTTCTCGATCGATAAAGAATGTCATCGGCAGGAAAAAAACGCCGTAGTATTGTTTTTCAAAAGAAGACGTTTTGCCAATGACAATCGGGTAGTTGACGTTCATTTCTCTTGCATAGTCGGAGATTTCCTCGGTGGTGGCGTAGTCATCCAAGGATACGCCTACGACCTGTAAGCCCTGCGGGCCATATTCATTTTGCAACTCAGCAAGCATCGGTATTTGGACTCTGCTGGCACCAGTCTCGTTCGCACCGCACCTACACCAGAAATTGAGCAGAACGGCTTGGCCCCGCAGATCGGAGAGCTTTAGTTTCCCGCCGTCGAGCGTTGGCAGTTCGAAGTCAGGCGCCAAATGGCCTCTGAAACTCTTTGCGAGGCAGCTTGGGCAGTCGTCCTTGGGAGTATCCTCTGGCCTTACGTCATTTTGTGCGCAGGCCAACCCCGAGACCAAGAGAAAGGCACCCGCGAGAAAGATTTTCATTCGCAGCCTCCAGGCTCGAGGCTAATTCACGAGTGGGTCGGCTAATAGTTATCTCTGTGCCTATGCCTGTGAAACGGATTATCGAAAAATTCAATTGACGATAAATCTTAATGGCGCTCAAAACCCCCATTTCCCGGCGAACAGACAGCGCAGAGTTGTGGGACGCCTGACAGCGTCAGTTGACCAGAGCCAGTACCTAGGATGAGATGATGAGATGAGAAGTTGGGCAGGTGAGCTTTCGTTGACTGCTCCTGCCCTAATTGATTCCGATGCACCATTGCCATGGGAGCTTCCAATCAGAAAACGGTGTTGGTGACTGGTGGGCGAGGCTTTGTGGGACGAGCAGTTGTGAAACTCTTGCGACGCGAAGGTTATGGGGTCATCTCGCTGGATCAATCGGAGCCTTCCACTGCGGATCATGCAAATTATGAGATTAGTTGCGACGTTACCAATACAGAACATCTGCGCGCATTGATCGAGGCGGGGATTGACGGGGAAAAGATCAGAGGCATCATTCACCTTGCGGCGATTCTCCCAACCGCTGCACAGCATAATCCGGTGCAGGCCACACGGGTCAACGTCAACGGGAGTTTCCACCTCCTTGAAATGGCGCGGCAGTTCGGCCTTCACCGGTTTGTATTCGGAAGCTCTGTTAGCGTGTACGGGACATGGCCGACCGGGAAGGCCGTCTCTGAGACGGATCGGATTGCTCCAGAAGACTTGTACGGGAGCGCAAAGCTCTATGTAGAGCAACTCGGGGACCTGTACCGCGAGCATCACGGCGTTGAATTCGTCAGCCTCAGCATTGGCCGCGTCCTAGGAGCAGGAGCGCAGTCGGTGACTTCAGCCTGGAGAAGCCAGGTTTTTGACCTTTTGGGTACAGATCGCCCCGCTGAGATCGTTTTGCCTTATGTGGGCTCCGAACGAATCCTCGTGACTCACGTCGATGATGTGGCGCGAATGCTGCTGATTCTGATCCGTGCTCCACAGCCAACGTATCAAGTCTACAACGCGCCCTGCGAGTCGCTGATAGTGGACGACCTCAAACGTGAGATCGAACGCTTGAATCCGAAGATAAGCATCAAACTTGGAAGTGGGCGACCTGCCGGGAATCCGGCTTGGCTAGATTGCAGCCGATTCAAGAGGGAGTTTGGTTTTGTGGCGGTGCCGATCTTCGCTCAATTGAAGGCAGCAGCAAAGATAATGGCTGGCAAGAAGTAAGAATGTGCTTCTTCGAAGCGTTGCTCTATTAATTCGCGAAAAAATGGCGGTTGCACTCAATTTCTTTTGCTGCGATCTGCAAAGCGTTATTGACGGGCCGTGGGTTCGTCGCTTTCCTGTCCGACTTCTCTCTCTTTTTTCGGCGAACCCCGCAAATATTCTCCGAGCGCTGCGTGCCCTGGAACCATTTCTGGCGATCCGAGGGAACGTGGGAATCAAGACGCCAGAACCGCCGCGCCACGGACGGGTCATCGCCGGCGCACCCGGCAAGATGGTGGCCAAACATCTGCGCAAGCACCTAGCCGACCTAACGGCTCACGCGAATGAAGTGAAAGATTACGGCTGTCACGGCACGGGATTTTCGAGTCAGGGAGCGATGAGTCCCGGCGCCGCGCAGGGTGCGGACTATCAGACGGTCTCGGTCAACGACACGCCCGACAGCGACTCGACTGGGCCGACTAGGTACTGACGGGGGATTCCGATGTCAAGAAACCAGCGGGTGGCGAGCGTTGCACAGAAAACTGTTGCTGTCCTTGGCCAGCATGTCAAGGGATTGGTCGGACACACGTTAGAGCGTCCGACTATGGCGCCAATGGCCATTCGTAGGGACGCCTTCTTCGCAATGTTCGCGCTGTCATCCCAGCTATGCGTGTACTTGTGTCCCGCAATGTTTGCAAAGATCAGTGCGCCGCGCCGAGGCATCTCTTTCAAGATCGTGAGCAGTTCGTCAGGAATCTCGATTGTGCCTGCCCCCAATCCTTCGGAGTGAAATCCAGTTTGGGCGAGACGATGATCGTTCCAGCGCTGAAATCGACATCGTCCCAAGACAACGTCTCAAGTTCAGCTTTGCGCAGACCCGCCACCAGGTAGGTCTTGAAAACAGCGAAGTGGAAACTGTCGCAGCATTCACGAACGCCTTGAGTTCGTCGTCGTTGAACAGAGTTGGCTCCATCTCGACAAACTTCCCATCCTTGACGGTAACCCGCCCCTTGCCCTCGGGAAGTTCAAGGATGCTACGTACGAACTGATTCACGCGGATCATTTTGTTAGCTGGGGTCCGCGCTGTCCGTTTTTTCTCAATCAACCACTCTCAGTAGCGAAGCTGATCAATGCGCCTCACCTGCTCGATGATGTTTGCCTCGCAAAAGCCGCGAATCCGCCTGCCCTTATCGTCCCAATGCCCGAAGAACTCATGCAGCGTTTGCTTCATCAGGTTCTAGGACTCTTTGCTGTGCGATAGCCTGTACTCTTCCAACCATCCCTCAAGACGGTGGCTCACCATTTTTGGGACTGGCTTCGCCTGTTGCGCATCTGTGAGTCCGTGCGCGTATGCCGCAAGGTAGGCTTCCTGCCGTTCACGTGCGAGGGTTGCGTCGGCGACATTGCGGCATCTCTGCCAGACGATTTTCTTCCCTTCGCGGAACCGGATGTAGTACGCGGCGTCTGGCGGGTGTGTTTCGAGTCCGCCGATCAGCGCGAATCCCGGCTTGAGCTTGTGATTGCAGCCCTCGAATGGCTTGACATAGCGCCAGCGGCCACCAACCTTGACGTACATCCGGATGCTTACTTGCGATTCCCCATGCGGTTCTACACCGCAAGCATCGTGCAAAAACGGTAGGAAGGCGGTAGGATACCTCGGGACTACGACCGAAGTAACTGAAACGAAAAGTGCTGGTGCCGGGAGGGGGAATCGAACCCCCAAGGTACCAAGTACCGGCGGATTTTGAGTCCGCTGCGTCTGCCAGTTCCGCCATCCCGGCACTTCGTGGAAGTGACTGAGATTAAAGCTTAATTCACCGGGTCGGTTTTGTCATCCGAACCAGTTTCGGTGCTCACTATGGCTGTTCTATGGTTGTTCTCGGCTTGAACGATCTCGCGCTGATGCTTTTCGATTTTGGCAGTCGCGGTCTTCAAGACTTCCATATCGACAATGTTGTATCGGCGGTACACGCTATCAGTACGGTGACCACTGATGAGCATACCGACCTTCTCTGGGATTCCTTGTCTCGACATATTGCGAATGCCCGTTCGGCGTAGATCATGAAAGCGTAGCCCTACGTACTTTGCTTTTCTCTTCGATTGGCAGATTGTGCAAGTACGTCCTTCGCCGATGTTCGAGCCACAATCGCGACAGTCAAACCGACCAAGCCCGGCGCGAATGCACGCATTCCACCACGCCTGTCTGAAATCCTTAACGGGACTTCCGTCATCGTGTGTGAACACGAGGTCGTCGGGCTTCTTTCCCGCAACACATCGCACAAGAACTTGGAAGACGTGCTCGGTCATCAGGATCATGCGCTGATCACCGTTCTTCGTTTTTCCAAGGTCGATAATTTTCCCCAACAGGTCAAGCTGCCCAGCACGGAGGGCAAGCAATTCATCTTCGCGCCAGCTATACGCATAAGCGGTTTCAAAAAGGCCCGCGAGCCACACGCCCTCAACCGCGCATTCGCGGGAAAGCCGAAGATACTGCTCATCCTGAAGAAAACCACGGCGAACATTATTCTCTTCCAGCATGTTAAAGTGCGGAACAAACCGCACCTTGGGCGGCGTCTGCTCTGTCCCGTGATTAAATGCGGACTTGAGTAGCGCCAATTCCCGATTGATAGTTCCGTTTTCCGTGGCTGTTTTGCTGCGCGTCTGTTCGGACTTGCGCTTGTTGATGTATCTGTCAATCAGGTCGGACGAAACCTGTATTGCTCGAAGATGTCCGAAAAATGGTTCGAGGTGGTTTCTCCACCGGGACTCATCATCCGCGACAGTCTTGTTGCCGTTGTTCTTGTTCCGTAACAGCACGTCCTCAACTAACTCCTTCACAGTGACCTTTTGGCTGTCGGGACTGGATAGTCCAATGGAGTATTCCGCCAATTTCCTGCGGACAAATGCGTCAGCCT
>JASHPL010000389.1 GCA_030038125.1 Candidatus Sulfotelmatobacter sp. | reverse complement strand
AATATGTCGGCAAGCGCAGGCTTTTGCTGCAGATCCTACCTAACGCACTCGATGGCTCGCCCCGTGGCGTGCTATTTCAGTCTGCATTTTCCGGCTTTAAGCAGGAACCTCGCACTTCGGCGAACTTGTATCGAACTTTCATTCTCGACCTAACACCGCCACTCGATCAATTGCGGAAAAATCTGGACGCCAAATGGCGAAACAAGCTCACTCAGTCCGAAAAAAAAGCGCTAAAGGTCATTGCAGGCAATGGGATCGATGAATACCGGACTTTTTGTCGAATGTACAACCAAATGTGGAAGCGGAAAGCATTCGAGACCACGGTGGATGTTGATGAGTTTGGGTGGATCCAAGAAGCCCTGCCGGACAAGCATCGTATGCATGTCTTGATCTGCGAACAGGATGGGATTCCGGTGGCAGCCGTCGTTGCATCGGCGATGGGGGACTCTGCGATTTATCTCCTCGGGGCGACTAGTGATAGCGGACTAAATGCAAAAGGCGCCTATCTGCTGCAGTGGACAATGATTCAGTGGCTCAAGGAAAATGGTTTTAGATGGTACGACCTGGGAGGCATCGATCCAGAAGGCAATCCGGGCGTCTATTCCTTTAAGCGAGGATTCTCCGGCGTCGACGTATGTCAATTAACGCCGCTCGTGGCGTGCGACAATGCTGTTTCTTCAGCGGTCGTCAGGGTAAGCTTGGCTGCGAACCGTGCAATGCGTCGCATTTCTAGTATTCGGCAGAGCCACGCCGTCAACTCCAAATAGATATTGTTCGTGATCTCACCCAGCGCAATCGAAAGAGGCGTGTCTATGAAAAAGGTCGCCGGATTCCCAAGAAAGTTTCTTTCCTTGCTTCGTTGCGTTCAGGACGCTGGTCAACTATCCATTTGCCACGAGGTCCGCAGCGACGAGGCGAGCATCATCGACGGCAGTCTTCGATGTGTTGACTGTAACCATGAGTATCAGATTGAAAACGGAATCGTGCGTTTGATGGCAGAAACGTTGACACAGGAAACCGAGCATGAGATTGGACTCAAAGACCGAGAGTATGAAGCGATGCCCGAAATTTTCGTGCCGCCGTCGTCCGGCTGGCGTTCGGACTTCGCTGACCGGATCGAGATTCCCCCGCATTTCAAGGCGCTTGGGCCTCTCAATGGCTGTCGCGTTCTGGAACTCGCATGTGGTGATGGTCGATTTACACTCCTTATGGCGCAATCGGGAGCCGAAGTCCTGGCCATCGATTTCTGCATCGAGGCGTTGCGCAAGCTGAACAGTAACTTGCTATCTGGTCTTGCCCCCACTTCGTATAAAGTTTCGCCTCAGCGAGTTACCGGTAGTTTGGTGGGCCGCGTAGGATTGGTCCAGGCGGATGCGAGTAATTTTCACGTGGCCCCGCGTAGCTTCGATCGCGCCCTTTCCGCCAGTCCCCTTGACACACGCGATGAGCGGATGAAGATGTATCGTGCGATTGCCGAGTCACTGACCGACGATGGTCGCTATGTCGGAGGAGTAGAGTACGATGATTTTTATCGGAAACTCTTTGGTATGCCCCTGGTGCGCCGCTACACCCCTGGGGGTGTCCTTATTGAACACCTTGACATTCCAGGAATGCGGCGCGAAGTCGCTCCTTACTTTGGGCGAATGCGGTTTCAGACCATTCGCGCTCATGTTCCGTTGGTGAAAAATCAACTGGCGAAGCGGTTGCCGAACCTGGCAGTTTTTCTTTCGCTGATCGTTTGTGGACTGCCTGGTCTTAAACATCTTGGCGAACTTTTGCTGCTCTCGGCGGAACGCCCGAGGAGACTTCCGCTGGAAGGTGCCAGGCGCCCCGGTTTCGTCGCCACAAGAAAATTCTACCGTTGGTATAAGCGCCGCAAAGGTGAAGCACCACTGTGGGACCCTGGCGTGCCGGTTTAGGAGACCCTCCGGAAAAAGATCTATTGTCCTCTTAGAAGCAGCGGCTGGAGCGCTGTTTGGGAATGATGATGCAAGATTCGCTCAATCACTCACTTCAATTAGAAGACCGTGGTTGCGCTGCCCAACTGGGGCGCGCTGGCTTCCTGCTCCGCGGCAACTGCAAGCTGCATCATCTGGGATTTGTGGTGGCCTCGATTGGAGCCGTCGCCGAAGAGTTTGCGTTCTCAATGTCGGCGAGTTGGGATGGCGTGATTACGCATGACCCCATCCAGCGAGTTCGAGTGTCGTTCTTTGCCCCCGCTGACTCGCGCAATCCTGTTTTTGAGTTGGTTGAACCAGCCAGCGAAGTATCGCCGGTCAGCAATTTCCTCAAAAAACGAGGAGGATTGCACCATGTCTGTTACGAAATTGACGATTTGGAATTGGGACTTCGGGGTGCGCGGAAAGCAGGCCTAGCGATTGTGGCTGCTCCAGCGCCCGCTGTAGCTTTTAATGGCCGAAGAATCGCTTGGGTATGTTCTAAGACTCGTTTGTTAGTGGAATTGCTCGAACGCAAGAAGAAGTAGACGATACCTATGGATATCTCGGTCGTCATCGTGGCTTGGAATGCCAAGCACTATGTTGAGCTCTGCTTGGAGAGTCTCACAAAAGCGCCGCCCCGCCGCAGCATGGAAGTCATC
Source organism: Candidatus Sulfotelmatobacter sp. (assembly GCA_030038125.1). Lineage (GTDB taxonomy): Bacteria > Acidobacteriota > Terriglobia > Terriglobales > Acidobacteriaceae > Sulfotelmatobacter. Next base: position 340 of record JASHPL010000389.1, on the reverse strand, counting down.
GTGGTGGACAATGCATCTTCTGACGGTTCGGCGGAGATGATCGAGGCCCGCTTTCCCAGCGTCAAAATCATTCGGAGCGGCGAAAACCTAGGCTTCTCTAAGGGAAACAACCTGGGCATTCGTCAGTGCACGGGGCGGTATATCGCGCTAGTGAATCCTGACGTGATCGTATTTGAGGGTTGCCTGGATGCTTTGGCGGATTTTCTTGACGAGAATCCGAAAGTCGGCAATGTCGGACCTCGTGTCTTCAATCCAGATATGAGCATGCAAAGTACGTGCCGACATTTTCCAACTCTGTGGAACAATTTCTGTTCCGCAACCGGCCTGGCAACGAAGTTCA
>JASHPL010000388.1 GCA_030038125.1 Candidatus Sulfotelmatobacter sp. | reverse complement strand
TAGGCATCGAACCGGAGTTTATGCTCCTGAAGAAAAATACAATGGGGGAATATGCTCCCTGGGACGAGTTCGACACGCTGCCTAAGCCATGCTACGACATGCGCGCTCTGTATCGAAACCTCGATCTGATGACCGCACTCCTCGGTTTCATGCAGGAACTCGGATGGGACCCCTACGCTAACGATCATGAAGACGCGAATTGTCAATTCGAAATCAACTGGACTTATTCCGATGCTCTGACGACAGCGGACCGCGTCACTTTTTTCAAATGGATGGTTCGTACTCTTGCCGAGCAGCATGGTCTGCTGGCCACGTTTATGCCAAAACCCTTTGCCACGCTCACTGGCAACGGCGCACACGTACACCTGAGCCTTGCAGACCTCAATTCGAACGAGAATCTTTTTCTGGACCCATCTCCGGAGCAATGGCTGACGCAACTTGGTCGATGGTTCATGGGGGGAGTATTGCATCATGCTAGAGCTCTGTCGGCGTTGGTTGCTCCGATCGTGAATAGTTATAAACGCCTGGTTCGGGGTGCCCCGCGATCAGGGGCAACCTGGGCTCCCGTTTACGTCACATACGGCACCTCCAACCGGACCCAAATGATACGGTTACCGGGTCCCGGCCGATTCGAGATTCGGGTTGTTGACGGCGCCGCCAATCCTTATCTTGCGTTCGCTGGGATTATCGCAGCGGGTCTTGATGGAATCGCGCACAAGATGGACCCCGGATCGATGAACCGCGACAATCTTCATGAGGTATCCGAGAAGGAGTTGTTGGAACGTCGGATTGCGACTTTGCCCAGCACATTGGCCGAAGCATTGGACGCTTTTGATCAAGACTCGGTCGTTCAAGGTGCATTGGGAGAGGGCTATGCGAAAGAGTATTCGAAGATCAAAAGAAATGAGTGGTGGTTACATTCGCATCATGTCTCTCAATGGGAGCGGGATCATTATCTAGCCGCATACTAAACTGATCGGGCGACCAGATCGTGAGACGAGGCCGCAGGTTCGTTCCAAATATTTCCGGTTGGAGGCTGGTTAATCCCAGGTATGGTCAAAGCACGCAGTCGGGCCAAGGCAATGTCGATGGATGAGAAGCGCATGCGTGAGATCTGCGTGTTCACGTTGCGTACCATGAAGACGGCACACCCCGTGCCCTATGGCGCGCTGATTGTAAATACCAAGACTGGGAAGCGGCTGTCGCGAGCTACGAATGCTGTCGTCCGCGAAAACGATCCTAGCGCGCACGCTGAATTGCGTGCTGTCCGTCTTGCGTGCAAGAAACTCAAGCGTTCTTCGCTGGCAGGATACACGATGTACTCCACTTCCGAGCCGTGTGCAATGTGTATGGCTAACGCACTCTGGGCCGGACTGGATCGATTGGTTTTTGGAGCGACCATCGCCGATGCTTGCCGTCATTGCGTTCAAGTTCATGTGCCTGCGAAGGAGGTCGCGCGGCGTGCAGATATGGCTTGTGTTGTCGATGGTCCAGTGCTGCGTGAAGAGTGTTGCACGCTCTTCACACATCCGAACATGCAGCGGGCATTTCGAACCTGGAGCGTGGGCAAGCGAAAACCCAGGAAACGCTAGAAGACGCAAGTACAGCGTGGCATGAATTACGGCCACCGTTTAGGCCAAGGCGCCCCATGGAGAAGGTTGTGAGTATCGAGACCAATCGACGGCTGCCCGATTCAGCTGACTGGGACCTTGATAAGAAACAAGATGTAGAACTGGTAAAGGGCCTTGGATTGACTAGCGCCACCATGCTGGTCATGGGCTCAATGATAGGCTCTGCAATTTTCATCGTTTCCGCGGAAATCTCACGGGAGGTCAACTCTCCAGCTCTTCTGATCGGCGCCTGGCTTGTGACCGGGCTTTTAACTGTTGTCGCGGGCCTGAGTTACGGCGAGTTGGCCGCCATGATGCCGCACGCCGGCGGGCAATACGTCTATCTGCGGGAAGCTCTCGGGCCGCTGTGGGGATTTCTTTATGGTTGGACTCTTTTTTTAGTGATTCAGACCGGGACTATCGCAGCCGTCAGTGTCGCCTTCGGTAAGTTTCTCGGAATTTTTTTTCCATCGGTCTCTTCTTCAAATTGGATTGTTCACTTCTGGAAAATCCCGCCCATACCCATTGGACCCATGGTCTTGGGAAACATCGACACCGGGCTGAACACACAGAATCTGGCAGCAATCCTGGCAGTGATAACACTATCGGTCATCAATATCTTCGGCCTAAAAGTGGGTGCGCTGATTCAAAACGTATTCACCTTCGTTAAGATCTCTGCATTATTGGCTTTGACTCTGCTCGGGCTATCCATCGGCCGCAACGCGGAGGCTGTGGCGGCAAATTTCCGAGGAAATTTCTGGCATAACGCAAGCTGGGTTGGACAACACGCTGTGCATATAGGAGTAGGCGGTCCGACTGTGATGGTGAGCACGCTGACTATTCTCGCCGTAGCTCAGGTAGGATCGCTGTTCGCGGCCGATGCCTGGAACAATGTGACCTTCACTGCTGGAGAAGTGCGGAAGCCCAGCCGCAATCTGCCACTTTCACTGGCCCTAGGTACAGGCACTGTCATTGCGCTGTTTATCGCCTGCAACTTTACTTATCTGAGTATCCTGCCGCTTGAGGGTACCGCTTCCGGTGCTACGATTCTCGAGCGTGGCATCCAATACGCGACCGAAGACCGCGTAGCCACCGCAGTCATGTCCCAGATGCTAGGTTCGAAGGGAGAAGCTCTGATGGCGATCGCCGTCATGGTTGCAGGGTTCGGATGTTGCAATGGCCTGATACTGGCGGGATCGCGCGTCTACTACGCCATGGCAAAGGACGGTTTGTTTTTCACGAGCGTAGCCAAATTGCATCCAACCTACAAGACCCCGGCGGTTTCCCTCATCGTGCAAATGATATGGGCTTGCATGCTATGCGTCTCCGGCAGCTACGGGCAACTTCTCGATTACATTATTTTTGCTGTGCTGGTGTTTTACATCCTGACGATCGTCGGCCTTTTCGTGTTGCGCCGTACTCGTCCCGACGCAGAGCGGCCCTATCGGGCCTTTGGATACCCGGTACTTCCAGCAATCTATATTGTGATGGCCTTATTTATTGATGGCGTTTTGCTACGTTACAAACCCCAGTACACATGGCCGGGACTGATCATTGTCGTGCTTGGAGTTCCCGTGTATCTGCTGTGGTCGCGGCGCTCTGTTCCCGCATCTTGAATTGGCCAGAGAGCGCCGATTAGCAGTCGTTCTGACAATGGCAGCATGTCACCAAGTTGAGTCAATCAAAATGGGCAGCGGCCCATTCGAGTAACCCCTTATCACTTTCACGTGGCCCAATGATCGATAGCCCCAACGGGCAACCTTCGAATGTGCTCAGTGGAAGGCTGATCTGGGGCAAACGTGCGAGCCCTGCGATGGACAACAACCTGAAAGCACTGCTGCGGAAGACTTCCAGTTCGGCTTGAGGAGTGTTGAGCAGGGGCGCGATTCCCGGAGCCGTCGGCAAGCACAGGATTGCGTCGTCCCCGAGAAGACCATCCATGTGCCGCTCAACGGCCTCCCGTATGGGCAGCGCAATGGCCACGTCGGCGGCGGTGAGGGTTGCGGTCCAAGCAAATCGCTCGCGGATACCGGGGCCGAATTCTGGATGGTAACGATCGATCCAGTCGCCGTGCCGTGCCCGAATATCAGCGCCTTGCAGCACACGAAATGTCGTGAGCCACTCGTTAGAGTCGCGCGTGAACACATTAACGTTGTACGCTTTCGGCATGATCGCAGCCATGTTTTCGACAGCAGGTTGGAGCGCGGCCGCTATTTGTGAATCGATGATCCCGAATGCATCTGTCGCGATCAGCAGCCGCTTTGGTCGGAATGGGCTGGTACCCGGTAGAAGCACTTCCCCCACCCGCTGCATTAGATGCGCCATGCGAGCAAACCACCCCACTGTGTCGAAGCGCTTCGCCAATGGGATGACGCCGTCGCTGGCTACCAAGCCGTGACTTGTTCGAATGCCAAACACACCGCAATAACTTGCTGGTATGCGCACAGATCCACCGCAGTCGGTGCCGAGCCCGAAATCAACAAGTCCGCCCGACACAGCAGATGCCGACCCGCTTGAGGATCCACCAGGAATGCGTCCATGAGCTTTGGGATTGACCGGCGTCCCGTAGTGTGTGTTCTCGCCGTTGATGCTGTAGGTCATCTCATCGCACTGAGTCTTGCCCATGAGACTGGCTCCTGCGGAAAGCAGTCGCCTGACGGTCGACGCCGTTTGCATAGCCGGTGGATGGGTTTCGAGCCAAAGCGGATGGCCATTACCGGTGCGATGCCCAGTTATGTCGAACACGTCTTTTACGGCGAAACTAACGCCGGCCAGGGGACCTGTTTTGTTGCCTTCGAGAGTTACGTCTTCGTAACTGCAGAAAGCATTGAGCCGATTATCCACGCTTATTTTTCTCTATGGAGTTGCGCTGACCGCGACACAGTCATACGGCCGGCTTTGAAGGCATAGAGCACCGGCGCAATTTCCGCCACTGCCATATCGAGGTCGATTGTGTCGAGGACGACGAGGTCCGCCTTCTTTCCGACTGCAACCCCGTAACCCTCGAGTCTCATGAGTTGGGCAGGTCGCTCAGTGATCATCGCGAAGCACTCCCGCAGGCCGGCTTTGCTGCCGACATAATTGATATTGGCGTAAAGATTTGCTACTCGAAGGAGCGAACAATCCCCGAATGGGGTGAACGGATTAAGCACGTTGTTGCTGGAAAGAGAGCAGTTCACCCCAAGGGACAACAATTTATGGGCGGGTACTACAGCGCGTGGTTGGTTGTGGTCGTGAGTGTGATTACGTCCCATTAGGTAAAGATCGGTCGCCGGCAGTACGGTGAGCGCCACGCCGGCGTCTGCCAGCCGTCGTCCCATCCGTTCGAACTCTGCTATCGGCAAGCTGGCCGCTTTCGTGACATGGCCCACGGTGACCCGTCCGCCGTACTTGTAGTCTTCGGTCCGCTTACACACATGCCATACATCCATATTGTCGCTGGTCGGTCCGAAATCCAGGTGCATGTCGATATCAGTGTCGAACTCCCGTGCCATCTCAAAGACCCGGTCGATTTGACCTTGCGGATTAGTGTCCGTATACGGTGCAGCTCCGACCGCGCGGCAACCCCGCTTGAGCGCCTCAACCATCAGTTCGTCAGTGCCGGGATTATTAAGCAGACCCTCTTGGGGGAAAACGCAAATCTGCAAGTCGACAGCCCAGGCATATTCCTTTATGAGAGGCACCACGCCTTCCAGGCCTCGCAGACCGACCCCTGGATCGACTTCGAGGTGGGTACGCATGTGAACCGTACCATTCAGAATTGACTTCTCCAGGGTGCGAGCGGCGCGAGCGTGGACGTCTTCTGGCGTAAAGTTAGCCTTGGCCTTGGCTGCATCGGCGATTGCCTCAACGAGATCGCCGTGCCCGGAGGCGCAACGGTCGAGGATGCAGGATTTGTCGAGGTGTAGATGTGTCTCGATGAAGCCGGCAGAAACCAGCCGCCCATTGAGGTCCAGAACCTTTCCGTCCGCTTCGAGTCGCGATTCGATCGCCGCAATCTTTCCCGCCGTAATCCCGATGTCGCAAGGCTCCCTATTATCCAACCGCGCATTCTTCAGGATAAGATCCATGACAATCATGGCCTCCGGGCCGAGCCTATCTTTCCTTTCATTACACACATCGTCGATGGTTCTCTTACCACGCCCAAGCGTAAGCTTCCACTCGCGGGTCGGCGCCTGCATCCAGTACGCCCGTCTTCGACGCAACCACGATGCCTGCATTTGATCCGAGCGACCACGGCGGTTCCAGTCTCAACTTGTGACCGCGTGCGATGAGATCCTGCTGTGTGGCCGCCGGAATTCGTGCCTCGACCGCCAAATCGCCCGGGTACATGGTGTGCGGAAACGGCGATGCTGGAAAGGCACGGCTGGACCATCGGGGTGCCTCAATGGCCTGCTGGATATTCATCCCGAACTCGACAATGTTCAGGAAAGTTTGCATTGTCCGCATGATCTGATCGTCTGTACCCGGACTCCCGGTAATCAGGAACGGCTCCTCATCTTTCATTACGAGAGTGGTCTGAAGGGTGTTGCGTGGCCGTTTGCCAGGTTCGAGGGAGTTGGCTTCTCCGCGGATGAGAGAGTAGTAGTCGCCGCGGCAATTAAAGGTGATGCCAGTATCGCCCATGACGACACCGGTCCCAAAAGGACTGTGCAGGCTTGGCACGAAACTCACCATGTTCCGCTTTCCGTCTACGACCCCGATGTAACTCGTGTCGCCGTCATGGCTGGCGTTGCCATCGAAGCTAACGTGCAAGTGCCCGCCTGCAGTCTCATCGTCACAAGTAAATTTCCAGGGTACACCGGGCCGAAGTTCGAGCGAGGCCTTTTCAGAATCGATAAGAGCTCTGCGCTCACGGGCGTAGTCTTTCGACAGCAGCCCTTGATATGGAATTTTAATGAAATTCATGTCCCCCAAGAATTTCTCTCGATCCGCCATCGCTAGCTTCACAGCCTCGGCGCAGGTGTGGATATAGTCGGCGCTGTTGTGTCCGAGTGATTGCAAGTCGTAACCCTCGAGCAGATTCAACGCGATCAGTTCCGCTGGTCCCTGGCTGGCAGAGGGATTCTTGTAGATGCGAAAGCCACGGTAGTCGAGAGACACGGGTGTTTCGATCTCTGCGCGACATTCGGCGAAGTCCCGGTAGCGGAATAGGCCGCCATTTTGTTCGGAGAATGCCGCCATCGTGCGCGCAATGTCCCCCTTATAAAACCGCTCGCGGGCCGATCTAAGTGCTTCGTGTCGTCCTTTACTACTGCTCTCCCGCTCCGCTTCGACCAGCTTTTTCAGAGTGCAGGCCAGATCAGGATTCCTGAAAATCTCGCCTGCCTGAGGCACCTTGCCATGCGGCAGATAAATTGCTGCCGTCGTTGGGTATTTGCGGATTTTTTCTGAGCTCAAAATAAGGTCGGACAGGCGCTCGCTCAACGGGAAGCCATTCTCGGCAAGATCTATAGCGGGCCCCAATACCTGTTCGAAGGTCATCGTGCCCCAACGGTCAAGCAGGATGTGCCAGACATCCACCACGCCTGGTAATCCTCCGGCGAGCAAGCCATCGTTTTCAGGAAGTTTCCCGTCGTTGTTTTTCTCGTACCAGTCAATGGTTGCCAGGCTGGGAGCACGCGGACCAGCATTAATGGAGTACACCTTCTTCTCAAAAGCGTTGTACAGGAGAACGACCACGTCGCCCCCCACACCATTCATCGGAAAGTCAGTCACGGCGAGAGCGGCTTGACCAGCTACAGCCGCGTCGAATGCATTACCACCAGCCTGCAAGATTCGGCGAGCACTCTCCGTGGCCTCCGCCTTCATTGAGGAGACCGCCGCGTGGCGTCCGCGGATGACTGGCCGCATGGTTTGCCGGTTCGATCCGTCGTTCCAATTGCTCATGTTGTTTGTGAGTCGGACCAACGCCACTAAAACTAAGGCACTTATCGTCTGAATGAAGCCGGTTGTTTCGTCATGGCAGAGGCTATGATGATTCCGTAAACTTCATCAACAGCCTTGCGAATTCGTTGCAGTCACCATCTGACCAGCCCGCCATTGCCTTTGAGAAAATCCGTTGGCGAAAGCGACTGGCCGTCTGTAGCAATTTGCGCCCGGACCCGGTGAGCTCGAGACCTGTGCTGCGTCCATCATTTTGGCACGCGACTCGCCTCACGTGTCCTCCTTGAACGGCATCGGCTACCAAGCGGCTGGCACGAGAGGGGTCGACCCCGAGATACTCGCCCACCATACGAATTGACGGTTTTTCCTCAGTCATCGCAGACAGATCATCAAGCGCGTCCACTACGACGCTATGAGCTATTTTGAAGCGGTTACCCAGTTCGCGCTCCATCTGTTGCCCAATTGTGCGCTTCGTCTGGCTGCGTCGAATCCGAACCATAGCGCGATCAATCTGCAGAATTGCGTTTTGGCGCTTGCTGGGCTTCATGATACTTTTCATATTGTAATTATATGCTAATATCATATACATGCTAATAGCACATAAATCGATCGCTGATACCGCTGCTGCCTTCAACAAGATCTACGCCGGAGAGGAGCGTCCGCCGTGGGATGTTGATGGTCCAACTCCGTTTGTTCGTGACCTCGCCCACGCGGGCGAAATACGTGGGTGTGTTCTTGACGCCGGGTGCGGGACAGGAGAGAACGCACTGTATCTGGCGGCACAAGGACACCAGGTTGTCGCCGTCGACGCTGCCCCTGCAGCGATTCAGAAGGCAACCGTCAAATCCCGCCAGAGGGGTGTCGATGTAACGTTCGCGGTTGCGGATGTGCGAGACCTGAGCGAATTGGATGTCCGATTTGACACCATCATTGACGCGGGACTGTTTCACGTGATGAGCTAGAGCACAGATCGTCTCCGATATGCCAATTCGCTGCGGCGTGTGGCAC
>JASHPL010000387.1 GCA_030038125.1 Candidatus Sulfotelmatobacter sp. | reverse complement strand
GTGGGGACAGAAAAGCCGTGGAGCATTGGCGAATTTTACGGCAAGAGTTATTTCTGCAATCCGCGCGGGAAAATTGTTGCTCAGGGCAGTCGCGATAAAGACGAAGTCGTGGTCGCAGATCTCGATCTCGATATGATCACGGAAGTTCGCAAAGTGTGGCAATTTTTCCGCGACCGGCGGCCTGAGACCTACGGCCCGATTACGGCGCAGAGTGCGGCATCCGCAGCCGCCGACTAATCGAATGGAGCCCCGGACGCCCTCGTCCGGGGCCAGGAGTGCTGTCGGGGTTTTGCGTGCTTGGGGGATTCGGCGGACGAGGGCGTTCGCCGCTCCAAATTCAATTCTGATTTCTCAATTTTTCAACTCCTCCAATCCGCGATGCCTGATACGCCTACAAATCTCTCATCCCGCATCGAATCCAGCCCTCTGTACAACCAAGATCTCGCGCCGGCACTCGACGAGCGGCGGCATTGGGGCACGTACAATTTCGCGGCGCTGTGGGTCTCGATGTCGGTCAACATTCTGACCTACATGCTGGCCGCGAGCCTGATCCAGGGAGGAATGAACTGGAAGCAGGCGGTGGCGACGATTTTCATTGGCAACGTGATCGTGCTGGTTCCGATGCTGCTGAATTCGCATCCCGGCGCGAAGTATGGCATTCCCTTTCCAGTTTTCGCGCGCGCTTCCTTCGGGGTCCTGGGCGCAAACGTGGCGGCGGTGCTGCGCGCGCTGGTTGCCTGCGGATGGTTCGGCATTCAGGCCTGGATCGGAGGCGAGGCGATCAGCACTCTGCTGGCCACGCTGATTCCGGGTTGGAAAAGCGTGGCTCACGGAACGGCAATCTGTTTTTTTGTTTTTTGGCTGATCAATGTTGCGGTTGTGATCAAAGGAATCGAGTACATCCGGATTCTGCAGGGGATCAGCGCACCGATCCTGCTGGGCGTGGGACTGCTGCTGCTCGGCTGGGCCTATACGAGAGCGGGTGGCGTTGGTCCCATGCTTTCGGTTCCCTCGCGCTTCACCACGTTCCCTGCATTCCTGAAATTTCTGATTCCGGCTCTGAACGGTACGGTAGGTTTCTGGGCGACCGTGTCGTTGAACATTCCAGATTTCACGCGTTTTGCGCGCAATCAGCGCGAGCAGATAATCGGGCAGGCCTTAGCGTTGCCTGCGACGATGACGCTATATGCCTTCGTCGGTATCGTGGTTACGTCAGCAACTGTGGTGATCTATGGAACGGCGATCTGGGATCCGGTGCAATTGTTGAGCCGATTTCATTCGCCGATTGCCGTGGTGATCTCGCTGATTGCGATTTTGCTGGCCACGCTGAATGTCAACATCGGCGCGAATGTGGTCTCACCGGCGAATGATTTCTCGAATTTGTGGCCGCGAAAGATCAGTTTTCGAACTGGCGGCATCATCACCTGCTTCATGGGAATTGCGCTGATGCCGTGGAGACTGCTTTCCAACTATCGCACGTTCATTCTCGGCTGGCTGGGAGGCTACGCGGCGTTTCTCGGCCCGGTCGCGGGAATCCTGATCTGCGATTATTTCGTGATCCGGCGACGCGAGTTGAAGCTTGAGGATTTATATCTGCGCGACGGGATTTACCAGTATTCTCGCGGCTTCAACTGGCGCGCCGTGATCGCGCTGGCCCTTGGAACTGGCACCGCGCTGGCCGGATTGGCGATTCCGGGCGCGCATTTTCTTTACGACTATTCCTGGTTCGTGGGATTCCTGGTTGCCTTCACCACCTACTACGGGATGATGAGGTTCGAGCGCGGTTCTGTCCTTGCCGCAGAGGAAACTGCATAGAACAGAAGTATAGAGCCCGAACGCCGGTGTGGGAGCCCGGGGCGCGCTCGCCCGGGGTTGGTCACTTCGGCGGACGAAGGCGTCTGCCGCTCCATGGACTCACTCCAGTTCGCCTATTTTCTTTGCTTTCACGAAATCGGGCAGCACTTCGCGCTGATAGATTTCCAGCGTCTGCTCTTCGTCTCCGCACATTAAGTAAATATTGAACTGAGTGACTCCGACCTCGGCGAGATCGTGCAGCTTTTTCTTATGCACTGCGGTTGGACCTATCAGGCAGAAGCGGTCGATGACTTCATCGGAAACGAATTCCGCGTTGTCGCTGCCTACTTCGCAATGGTGCTGGTAATCGTAGTGGCCGCGATCCTCCACGTAAGACGTGAGCGCCGGAGGCAAGTCTTCCGGCTTGTATTGCCGGATTAAATCCATCACGTGATTGGAAACCAGCGCCGGAAACCAGCGCACGCGTTCGCGGGCAACATCCAAGTCATCGGAAACCCAGACCGGTGCGGCAGACATAACTTCGATTTGCTGTGGATCGCGGCCAGCGGCGCGAGCGCCCTCTTTCACGAAGCCCATGCACCAATCGATCAACGCCGGATCGGCGAATTGCAGAATGATTCCATCCGCCGCGCGTCCGGCCATGTGCAAGACTTTGGGACCATAACCGGCAATCCAAACGCGCGGAGGAATTTTCGCCCAGGTGAGGCGTGTGGGCTGTCCATCGTGCTGCACTTCCCTGCCCGAGGTCAGATCGCGAAATTCGTTCACCGAGGCTTCCAACTGCGACCAGCTCGCCGGCTTCTTTCCCATGACGCGACGCGAGCTGTCGCCGCGTCCGATGCCGAGCTCCATGCGGCCGCCGGAGATGAGATTCAATGTCGCGAAAAGGCTGGCGGTGACAGTGAGATCGCGCGTGGCGGGATTGGTGACGCAGGTGCCCAGGCGCATGCGCTTCGTGTTCGTCGCCATCAGCGTGAGCAGTGGATACGGCTCCATCCACAGGACGTGAGAGTCGAAGATCCAGCCGTAGTCGAATCCCGCAGATTCCGCCTGGCGGGTCAGGCCGACAATCCGTTCGATCGTCATGTCGGGTTTGAAGGTAATGCCGAAATGCATGGGCCCATCCCTTTCGCGCAACACTGATGATCCGCTGAGGAGCGGCAGTTTAGCATAAAATTCCTTTTCTGATTTCTACGGAGGGACTCGATGGGATTCGACACGATCATCCGCAAAGGATCTGTCGTGACTGCGACGGATACGTACCTCGCCGACGTGGCGATCGCGAACGGCAGGATCGCCGAGATCGGAATCGACCTGCCGACGCAGAATGCGGGCACGGTGCTCGATGCCACCGGCAAGCTCCTGCTTCCCGGCGGCATTGATGTCCATACTCATCTCGACATGCCTTTCGGCGGCACCACGAGTGCGGACGATTTCGAGACGGGTACGAGGGCCGCAGCCTTCGGCGGGACGACGACACTCATCGATTTTGCCATTCAGTACAAGGGGCAACCGCTCAGAAAAGCGTTCGACACCTGGATGAGCAAAGCTGCGGGCAGAGCCGTATGCGACTACGCGTTTCATTGCATTGTGACGGATGTTTCCGGCGGTCAACTGGCGGAGATGAACGATCTGGTGGGCGAAGGCGTAACCAGCTTCAAACTGTTCATGGCGTATCCGGGCGTATTCATGCTCGACGATGGCAGCATCTTCAAAGCGTTGCAGACGACGGCGAAGAATGGCGGCATGGTGTGCATGCACGCGGAAAATGGCAGCGCGATCGATGTAATCGTGCAGCAAGCGCTGGCGGAGGGGAAAAAAGCGCCGAAGTATCACGCGCTCACTCGACCGACTACGGCCGAAGCCGAAGCGACGGCTCGCGCCATCGCGCTAGCGGAAATGGCCGGCGCACCCATCTACATTGTGCATTTGAGCTGCAACGATGCGCTCGAAAAGGTCCGCGAAGCCCGAGATCGGGGATTGCCCGTGTATGCCGAGACCTGCCCGCAATATCTGTATCTTTCGATCGAGAACTTCGATGCGCCCGGATTCGAAGGAGCCAAGTACGTTTTCACTCCGCCGCTGCGGGAAAAGTGGCATCAGGAAAAACTGTGGAATGGCTTGAAGCGCGATCATCTGCAAGTAGTTTCGACCGATCATTGCCCGTTCTGTTTCAAAGAACAAAAAGAACTGGGAAAGGACGATTTCACAAAGATTCCCAACGGAGGTCCCGGCATCGAGCATCGCATGAGCTTAATTTTTTCCGGTGGCGTCGCCAGGGGACGGTTTAGCGCCAATCGTTTTGTCGAGCTGGTTTCGACCACTCCGGCGAAATTGTTTGGGCTGTATCCCAGGAAGGGTACGATCGCGGTGGGCAGCGATGCCGACCTGGTGATCTTCGATCCCAAGCGCAAACACACGATCAGCGCGAAGACGCATCACATGCGGGTGGACTATTCCATGTTCGAGGGCATTGAAGTCACGGGCATGCCGGAGGTTGTGCTATCGCGCGGGCGAGTCGTAGTGCAGGGCGATAAGTTCCTGGGGAAAGCGGGGCAAGGAGAATTCCTGCGGCGCGCAACCTATGCGCAGCTGAATGGATAGTTGCTTATCGCAGTGCCGCGTATAACGCCGCTTTCCACCTCTCGTTGTCAATCGTCCAACAAACTTTCGTTTTGCGGGAGTGCGTGATGGCCTGCTCCCAGATCTGGCGGTTCCGCTCATCGGCCGCTACATTCAGGCGATCGACTACGGTCATGCCGCGGGTAAGGTCGCTTTGCGTTTCAACTTCCACATAGTGCTCGCCCCATTCGGTTCCGACGCTGGGATCGAGGGCGAGGCACATGGCGACAGGATCAGGCAGACAGATCCCATCCTCGCCAGTTTGAATTTTCAACGCGCGACGGGCATGACTGTTGCACTCGATGGCGAAGTCGGCCAACCTGGTTCCAAAGCCGTGGACTCTGTCGATGTCGCTGTCGTTAAGGACAGCTTCGTTTCGGCAGAGATGCCATCCGATCAATTCGATGGAAAGACCGCTGCGCATGACGATGCGCGCTGCCTCGGGATCCACCCAAATGTTGTACTCGGCTGCGGGAGTGACATTGCCTTCGCAACAGGGATTGCCGCCCATGATCACGCAGCGACTGACATCCGCGGCAAGCGAAGGAGTCTTCGCAAGGGCGAGAGCGATGTTGGTCAGTGGCCCGAGCGTAACGAGAACAAGTCCGGGATTGGCCTGGATGGTTTCGATGATGGCGTCGACGGCGTGCAGCTTCTCTGCCGACCTCCGAGGTGCGGGATAATTGTGATCGCCGAAGCCGTCGCGTCCGTGAAACCAGGTCGCATTCTGATAGGGACGAATCAGTGGTTTCTCTGCGCCCGCATACACGGGCACATCCGACCCGCACAACTCGGCGGTATAGAGAGCGTTGCGCGTGGCCTGCCTCACGTCGACGTTGCCCGCGACGACCGTAATCGCTGCAACGTGGACGTCCGGGGCACGCAAAGCCATGATAAGCGCGACCGCGTCATCCGACGCGGTGTCGGTGTCGATCAAGAAAATTCGCTTCACGCGCCTAAGCATAGCAAAGTGACTTGGAGGGTGAGTTCCGTTCGCAAAACTTGTGGCTCATTTCGAACAAGAGTAGAGTTACAGCTTTTGCGGGGAGACGAATGTATACACCACCGAGTCTGAGTGTCGCGCTATTGATGATGATTGCCAGCGCGATCTGCTGGGGGTCCTGGGCCAATACATACAAGGGCGTTAAGAATTATCGGTTCGAACTTTTCTATTGGGACTACGCGATCGGCATTTTTCTCATCTCCCTTCTGCTCGCCCTCACGATGGGAAGCACGGGGCACAACTCTTCCAGCTTTCTGAGCAATGTGCAGTCGGCTGATGGTTCCAATATCGTTTCCACGCTTATCGGTGGAGCGATTTTCAATCTCGCGAATTTGCTGCTCGTCGCCGCCATCGATATGGCGGGACTCGCGGTTGCATTTCCAGTGTCGATTGGAATCGCGCTTGTGGTCGGAGTGGTGCTGAGCTATGCGCTTCAGCCAAAGGGCAATGCTTTATTGCTGGCCGCAGGCGTAGCGTGCGCGGTAATTGCGGTGGTGTTGGACGGCAAAGCTTATGGCAGCCTGCCCAGCACGGGAAGATTGATTTCGCGCAAGAGCATTGTGGTTTGCATTGTTTCCGGAGTGCTGATGGGATTGTGGGCTCCGTTTGTAACTCGGTCGATGACGCACGGCAACACGCTGGGACCCTACAGCGTGGCAGTATTTCTCACTCTGGGCGCACTCCTCTCCTGCTTTATCTGGAACATTTATTTCATGAAGAAACCGTTGGTTGGAGAGCCCGTAAGCTTTGCAGGATTTTTCAGCGGGCCATCTTCCGGCCATTTGCTTGGACTTGCAGGGGGAGCGATCTGGGGCGTGGGGATGGTTTTCAATCTAGTGGCAGCGAGCTTCACCGGAGTCGCAATTTCTTACGCGATTGGACAGTCCGCGCCGATGGTTGCCGCGCTGTGGGGATTGCTGGCATGGAAGGAATTTGCGGGATCGCAGTCACGAGCAAAAGCTTTTTTGGTATTCATGTTTGTCTTCTACGGGCTGGCGATTGTGCTGGTGGCGCGGGCTAACGGATGAAAAGATTATGGAGCGGCGTTCCCGGGACGAGGGCGTCCGAAGCTCCACTTACTTTCCTTTGATGCGGCTGATGAATAAACTCAGGAACCGGTCGGCATTGGATCCCAGGCAGACTCGAGCATTCGGCTTCAATTCGGTCAGGCCGTCGATCTCGTAATGATCGCCATGCAGCACGTTATTTTCGTTGTATCCCATGCGATTGGCAACGGTCTCACCGCGCGTGAATTCGCCCCTGGTTTCCACATCGACATGCATGTCTTTCAGGGTGACTAGAGTAGGATCGATCACGGTTCCCACCGCGAGCGGATCGTACATCGCAGCTCCGGAATAACCGCTCTTCTCCGAGCGAGTCAGATAGAAATCGGCGAGCTTGGCAATGAAGTCGCTCTCCGGGCCATGCATCGATTCCAGATCATCGAGGTACTTGCGCGTCATTAAAGTGCGCTCGCCGACATCGGAACCGATCATCGTCACCATCCATCCGGCATTAAATACGATCGACGCTGCTTCGGGATCGTTATAGATATTGGCTTCGGCGGCGCCATCTACGTTTCCACCGGAAATCGATCCGCCCATAATCACGATATCTTTCACCAAGCCTACGATCGATGGATCTTTTGAAACCGCGAGAGCGATGTTGGTGAGCGGACCGACGGGAATCAACGTAACTTCATGCGGATATTTGTGAACCGTATCGATGATGAGATCTGGACCAAAGCGCGAATCGGCTTGGCATTTCGATTCCGGCAGTTCTACTCCAGCGAGACCGTTCTTGCCATGCCAGTACTGCGCGGTGATGAGCTTTTGGTTCAGCGGATGATGAGCGCCGCCGGCGATGGTTACATCGCATCGTCCTGCAAGCGAGACAATTTTCAGAGCGTTCTCCAAGCCCTGGCGCCCATCAACGTTTCCCGGCACGACCGTCAGCGCTTCCACTTTCAGTTCGGGCGAATTCAGCGCGAGCAAGATCGCCATCGCGTCGTCGATGCCGGGGTCAGTGTCGATAATGACGCGCTGGGGCGTTTGCGCGGCCCCCGTGTTCAGAAAGCAGAAGAGAAGAAACGCAAGCAGGAAAAGATGAGCGAATCGTTTCACGGGAAAATCCCTTGATTGAAGTCGTCAAACGAAAATCTGAGTTGAATATTTCATCACCGAGGCACCGAGACAGCGAACAACTCTGAAAACACAATTCATTTGGTTCTTATGGTTCTTGTGCTTTCGCCGCGACTCCGATGTCTCCGCAGTAAGTAATGACTACAGCAGCATGCCCGCAATGGAGGCCGACATCAGGTTGGCCATGGTACCGGCGAGCATGGCGCGAAAACCGAGACGAGCGAGTTCGCCGCGTTTGTTTGGAGCCAGCGCGCCGATCCCGCCGATCTGAATTCCAATCGAACTGAAATTGGCGAAACCGCATAGAGCGAACGTCGCGATGGTGAAAGAGCGCGGTGCCAGGGCCGCTCTCTGAGGTCCAAGCATGGAATATGCCACGAGTTCGTTCAACACCATGCGCGTGCCGAGCAGGTTGCCAATGTTTGTGCAATCGTGCCAGGGGATACCGATCACCCACGCGATGGGAGCGAATATCGCGCCTAAGACCGATTCCAGACTCATTGGAAACCAGGAGATCCAATGATGAATCCCACCCATAATTCCGTCGGCCAGCGCGACCAGCGCCAGAAACGCGATCAGCATGGCGCCGATGTTCAGGGCCATGTGCAAACCATCGTTGGTACCGCGGGCAATGGCGCCGATCAGATTTTCTTTGTGCTCCGCGTCTTTTTCCGCTTCGCTCATGACCACGATACCAGCAGTCTTGGCTTTTTCGGTTTCCGGTACGAGCATTTTGGCCATGAGAAGAGTTCCAGGAGCGGTCATGATGACGGCGCTCAACAAAAACTTCGGATCAATGCCGAAGGAAATATAAGCCGCCATAATGCCACCGGAAACGTGCGCCATGCCGCTAGTCATAACGGTCATCAGTTCGGAACGCGTGAGTTCGGGGAGGAATGGACGGATAGTTACCGGGGCTTCGGTCTGGCCCATGAAAATGCTGGCCGCGATATTCAACGATTCCGCCCCACTGGCACCCATAACGCGCGTCATCACCCAGGCGAAGATGCGGATAATGATCTGCATGACCCCAATGTGGTAAAGAATCGCGAAAAGTGCGCAGACGAAAATCACAGTGGGCAGCACGCCAAAAGCAAAATATCCCAACTGAGAACCGGGCTTGGCGAGATCGCCAAAAACGAAGTGAGAGCCAGCGTAGGCGTAACTGAGCAACTTCGTAACGGCGTCTCCCGCCATTTGGAAGGCTTTGCGGCCGAACTCGATCTTGAGCACGAACACTGCGAAGAAGAGCTGCAAACCAAGTCCCCACGAGACTGTCTTCAGGCGAATGGCTCTCCGATTGGTGGAGAAAATGAATGCCAGCCCCAGCATGGTTAATATTCCGAGGATGCCAGTGAGTCGTCCCATCAATTGCTCTCCGCAGAGCGCCCGATGATTTTATGAATGAGCAGCCGCTTCGCCGTGGGCGGCGTATCGGCGATCGCGCAACTTTCAACAATCAATTGCCGAGCACGCTCCGCCCGTGGCTCGGAATTGTAATGGATTGAGGCGATCGATTCTGCCTTGGCAATTCGATCTCCAACTTTCTTATGCAGCACGATTCCAACCGACGGATCAACGGAATCTTCTTTGCGTTCGCGCCCGCCACCGAGAATCACACACGCCGTCCCGATCTGTTCGCACTGGATCGAGGCAAGATAGCCTGCTTTAGGGCTCAAGACATCGGTTATTTTCTGAGCTTGGGGCAAACGCTTCAAGTCATCGTTTACGCGCGGATCGCCGGCTTGCAACTCAATCATCTGACGGAATTTTTCAAGCGCCTTGCCGGATGCAATCAGTTCGGCGCTACGCCGTCTGCCTTCAGCAACGGTTTTCGAGGCGCCACCCAAGTGCAGCATCCAGGCGGCAAGTTCCAAGCAGAGTTCACGCAAATCCTGCGGACCTCCGCCACGCAAGACATCCACGACTTCGACCACTTCCAGAGCATTGCCAATCATGTTGCCCAGCGGTTGGTCCATGTCGGTGATGAGGGCTAGGACGCGCTTGCCCATCCGCTCTCCAGTTTCCACCATCAGTTCGGCGAGAAAGGCAGCATCGTTTTCATTTTTCATGAAAGCGCCCGATCCGGTCTTCACATCGAGCACGAGCGCGTCGATGCCCTCCGCCAACTTCTTGCTCATGATGGAAGCGCAAATTAAGTAAGGGCTTTCCACCGTGCCCGTCACGTCGCGCAGGGCGTAAAGCTTGCGGTCGGCGGGAGCGATCTCCGCGGTCTGGCCGATCATGGCGCAACCACAGCTTTCGAGCACGCGGCGAAACTCAGCCACCGGTAAGTTGACGTTAAATCCGGGGATGGACTCTAGTTTGTCGAGCGTGCCGCCCGTGTGTCCCAAGCCTCGACCGCTAATCATGGGAACCGCAACCCCGGCGGCAGCGACAAGCGGAGCGAGTACGAGAGAAGTTTTGTCGCCGACTCCGCCGGTGGAGTGTTTGTCGACCTTTCGCGCCGGCAACCCGGAAAGATCAAGCACTTCCCCCGAGTGCAACATGGCATCGGTAAGGGCAGCCGTCTCCGCGCGCGTCATGCCGCGAAGTAAAACCGCCATCAGCCAGGCTGAAACCTGGTAATCAGGAATTTCACCTCGCGTGTACGCGTCAATGAAATATTCGATCTCGGCTTGGGACAACTCTATGCTGTCCCGCTTTTTTCGAATCACGTCGATGGCGCGAAAAGTCTGGATAGCGGTCGATGGGCTCACTTGAGGCGAAATCCTTCTGGAAGAAGTTCGGTAATGTGCGCCTGCCTGGGACCGTTTGCGCCCTGGAAAAAAATGACTGCATCGGGACCGAATTCATAGATCACCTGGCGGCACGCTCCGCAAGGTGAGCAGGCGATGCCGTGATCGTTGGTGACCGCGACCGCACGAATCTCGATTTTCGGACCGAGTTGCGCAACCGCGGAAAAGATTGCGGTACGCTCGGCGCAATTGGTCATGCCATACGAAGCGTTCTCGACATTACATCCCCTGAAGACTTTGCCGTTGGTGAGCAGGATCGCCGCGCCCACGCGGAAGTTGGAATACGGAGCATGGGCGTTATGCATAGCCTTTGCGGCGAGTCGATCAAGCTTTCTTCGTACGTCGGCAGGCAATGATTTTTTGCTCATGCGAGAGAAACTGGGAAGCGGCGCGCAAGATCAGCCGATCAGCGGCCAAATCGTGCGCCATTGTAAACCCTCGCGTCAGAATTCTCTCCGATTTTCTTGCGCGACTCGCGTTCGAACATCCCCTGCCGTACAATTACGAAATCGAACTGCCCGCCTCAAGGCCTGCGGGAGTTGCTGCCATGTCTGTTTACCAGCACAATTCCGATCTCGCTTCAGTAACGAGAAAAAGCGTTTCCGGCGAAGCGCAAGCATCGAATGCGATTGCCTGGTTGACCGGGCGTTCTCTGCAGAGGAACTCGGGAGTTCCGCTCGACCTGAACTGGATTAAGGAAGTACGCGTCAACACCAGCGCGGTGGAACGGCGCGCACAGACGCAGGTGGCGCGACGAACCGTAAAAAAAGATTGGCAGGCAGCCTGGCTTCTGCGCGCCATCACGTGCATGGATCTGACCACGCTTTCTGGCGATGATACAGATGAACGCGTGCGGCGGTTGTGCGCGAAGGCGCGCCATCCGATACAAGCGGAAATCGAGCAGAGACTCGGGATTGAGGCACTGGGCATCAAAGTTGCCGCCGTGTGTGTGTATCACACGTTTGTGGAAACGGCGTTGAGCGCGCTGGAAGGCAGCGGAGTGGGTGTTGCCGCGGTTTCGACCGGGTTTCCTGCAGGCTTGTCTCCTCTAGCCGAGCGCGTCGCGGAGATTCGGCGCTCAGTGGAAGCGGGGGCGCAGGAAATTGATGTTGTGATCACGCGGGCACATGTCTTTGGCGGGCGCTGGCAGGCACTCTACGATGAAATCTCGGCGTTCAAACAGGCCTGCGGTCCGATGCACATGAAAGTGATTTTGGGTTCGGGCGATCTGCTGACGCTGCGCAACGTGGCGCGGGCGAGTTTTGTCGCCATGATGGCGGGAGCTGACTTTATCAAGACATCGACCGGCAAGGAGCCGACGAATGCCACATTGCCGGTCAGT
This sequence comes from Candidatus Sulfotelmatobacter sp., assembly GCA_030038125.1. Taxonomy (GTDB): domain Bacteria; phylum Acidobacteriota; class Terriglobia; order Terriglobales; family Acidobacteriaceae; genus Sulfotelmatobacter. The sequence goes on along the minus strand of JASHPL010000387.1, from coordinate 17,208 downwards.
TTAGTCATGGTGCGCGCGATCCGGGAATATGCGCAGCAAACAGGAATGGCAGTTGGATTTAAGCCAGCGGGTGGCATTCGCACGGCGAAGCAATCTCTCGATTGGCTGGCCTTGATGAAAGACGAGCTTGGCAATTCCTGGCTGAGCGCAGAGCTGTTTCGCTTTGGAGCAAGCGGGCTACTGGGAGATATCGAACGGCAACTCGAGCATCATGCAACTGGACGATACTCGGCAGAGTACCGGCATCCGATTGCGTAGTCTGGCAGGGATCCCAGGTCTCACAAAAGCGGCGAGCTGTGGGGCATCCAAACACGTACAGACGGACAGAATCGAATGAGCATCGCTGAAAAATTTGTAGCTATGGAGTACGGGCCCGCTCCAGAGGATCCCAAAGAGGCGGTGGCGTGGTTGGATGGCCACGAACGTCGCTTTGGATTGTTTATCGACGGAGGGTGGCAGGAGCCTGCGGCGGGAGAGTATTTCGACACGTTCGATCCTTCGACTGGCGAGAAACTCGCCAGCGTGGCGCAAGGCAGCGCGGCTGACATTGATACGGCGGTGCGCGCAGCGCGCGTGGCTCTGCCGAAGTGGCGCGCCCTCACTCCTCACGGGCGTGCTCGTTATCTGTACGCGTTGGCGCGGCTGGTGCAGAAGCATTCACGGCTGCTCGCCGTGCTGGAAACGATGGACAACGGCAAGCCGATTCGCGAGAGCCGCGACATCGACATTCCGCTCGTCGCTAGGCATTTTTACTATCACGCGGGATGGGCGCAACTGCTTGAGCAGGAATTCCCTGCGCACGAAGCGTGCGGAGTTGTCGGGCAGATCATTCCCTGGAATTTTCCTTTGCTGATGCTGGCCTGGAAGATTGCGCCGGCGCTGGCGGCAGGCAACACGGTTGTTCTCAAACCGGCGGAATTCACTCCGCTGACCGCATTGAAATTCGCGGAACTGTGCCAGGAGGCGGGCCTGCCCGCGGGCATCGTCAACATCGTCACTGGAGACGGATCGACGGGCGAAGCTCTGGTGAAACATCCGGATGTCGACAAGATTGCGTTCACTGGATCGACCGAAGTTGGACGCGCGATCCGCGGCGCAACGGCAACCAGCCATAAACGACTTTCGCTCGAGCTGGGAGGAAAATCTCCGTTCATTATTTTTGACGATGCCGATCTGGATAGCGCGGTTGAAGGGCTCGTGGATGGAATCTGGTTCAACCAGGGACAGGTTTGCTGCGCGGGTTCGCGATTGCTGATGCAGGAAAGCATTGCGGAAGTTTTGATTGCGAAGATTCGCGATCGCATGAGCACGCTGCGCATCGGGCCGCCCCTCGACAAGGCGATCGATATCGGGGCGATCGTAGCGCGAGTGCAACTGGAGCGTATTCAGCGCATGGTCGCGCAGGGAGTGGAAGAAGGGGCAACGTGCTGGCAGCCACAAGTTGCGTTGCCGCCGCGTGGTCTCTACTACCCGCCGACGCTGTTGAGCAACGTGCATCCCACTTCGATTGTGGCGCAGCAGGAAATTTTTGGCCCGGTGCTCGCGGCCATGACGTTCCGCACGCCGCACGAGGCCGTGGAACTTGCGAATAACACCGTTTATGGATTGGCGTCGTGCGTCTGGAGCGAGAACATCAACGTAGCGCTGCACGTCGCCGCACAACTGAAGGCGGGCGTCGTGTGGGTCAACTGCACCAATCTTTTTGACGCAGCCTGCGGTTTTGGGGGATATCGCGAGAGCGGATACGGGCGCGAAGGCGGCAGAGAAGGACTGTTGGAGTACATCGAGCCGAAGTGGTTTAAGCATGCACCAAAGCTGAGCTCGGCGGGTGGGGGTGGCGAATCCGCGCTTCTCTCCACTGCGGCGGGAAGTGGGGAAGCCACTTCTGATGAGAGCGACAAAAGCAGCGACGGCGCCAACGTTTCGGCCATCGATCGGACTGTGAAGTTGTACATCGGCGGCAAGCAAGCGCGGCCCGATTCCGGTTACAGCATGGAAGTGCGCTCGTCTGACGGAAGGCTATTGGGTGAAGCGCCGCTCGGAAATCGCAAAGACATCCGCAACGCGGTGGAAGCGGCGCGTAAAGGGGCAGCGTGGTCGAAGGCGACAGCCCACACGCGCGCGCAGGTTCTTTATTACTGCGCAGAAAATCTGGCAGAGCGCCGCGAGGAAATCGTTCATCGTTTGGCAGCGGTCGTGGGAGAAAAGCAGGCTGCCGCAGAAATGGAAATCGGCATTCAACGCATTTTTTCTTATGCCGCCTGGGCTGACAAATTTGATGGCGTCGTGCACAATCCGCCATTCCGCAACGTTGCGCTCGCGATGAATGAAGCGATCGGCACGGTGGGGTTGATTTGCCCTGCAGATACGCCGTTGTTGGGATTTTTGTCGCTTGCCATGCCGCTTCTCGCCGTGGGAAATACCGTCATCGCAATTCCGTCCGAAAAATATCCGTTGATTACCGGGGATTTGTATCAGCTGTTCGATACCAGCGATCTGCCGGGCGGCGCGATCAATATTGTTACCGGGTATGTTTCGCAATTACTCAAAACGCTTGCCGAGCATGACGATGTTGATGCGATCTGGTGCTACGGAGACGAGGCGACCGTCGCAGCGGCGAAGGCAATGTCGATTGGCAATCTGAAACAGGTGTGGACAAACGAAGGAAGAACCGTCGACTGGTTCGATCCGAAGCAAGGCGAAGGCCGATGGTTCCTGGAGCATGCGACACAGGTAAAAAATATCTGGGTACCGTACGGCGAATAGGTCGTGGGGCGATGGGCGGATGAGGGCGTCCACCCTCTGCATCCTCCGGCAAATTGCTGTTACAGGCAAATCCCGATTGCTTTTCATAAGAGACCAGCGGTAGCATTCATCACGGAATTTTTATCCACCCGGGCATCTTTCCAATTGCATATCGAATTTCCGAGAAGGAGGCAGCTATGGGCATCGCAGTTTCGCCACAAATCCATCCGCAAGTCGCGGAGTTTATCGACAAACCACGAAAAATGTTAATCAACGGCCAGTGGGTGAACGCCGCATCGGGCAAAACCTTTCCATCGTACAATCCGGCGACAGGGGAGGTCCTCGCCAAGGTTGCAGAAGGAGACCGCGAAGATATCGATCGCGCGGTGCGTGCCGCGCGCGAGGCATTCGATAACGGTCCATGGCGGCGGATGACAGCTTCCGAGCGTGGACGGCTGATCTGGAAACTTTCTGATTTGCTGGAGCAACACACGGAAGAATTCGCCTACCTCGAAAGCCTCGACAATGGCAAAGCGCTCGGCATTGCCAGAGCTGCCGATGTTCCGCTTGCGGTCGACCTTCTCCGCTACATGGCGGGTTGGGCCACAAAAATTGAAGGCAATACGATTCCGATTTCGGTTCCGTATACGCCGGGTGCGAAATATCTCGCCTACACGTTGCGCGAGCCGGTGGGAGTTGTGGGGCAGATCATACCATGGAACTTTCCTCTGTTGATGGCCGTGTGGAAGCTGGGCCCGGCGCTGGCGACCGGCTGCACGGTTGTGTTAAAGCCAGCGGAGCAGACGCCGTTATCGGCGTTGCGCCTGGGCGAACTCATCATGGAAGCCGGCTTCCCCGACGGCGTGGTCAATATCGTTCCGGGTTATGGCGAGACAGCTGGCGCTGCGCTCGCTGCCCATTCCGACGTCGACAAGGTCGCGTTCACCGGTTCCACAGAAGTTGGGAAGCTCATCGTGCATGCGGCGGCCGGAAACCTGAAGAAAGTTTCGCTGGAACTGGGCGGCAAATCGCCGAATGTAGTGTTCAAGGATGCTGATCTTGACACGGCGATTCCTGGTTCCGCGAGCGCGATCTTCTTTAACCACGGACAATGCTGCTGTGCGGGTTCGCGGCTTTACATTGAAAAATCCGTTTTCGACAAGGTTGTCGATGGAGTTGCCGACGAGGCGAAGAAAATCAAGGTCGGCTCTGGTCTGGAACCGGATACGCAGATGGGACCGCTCGTTTCCGAGGAGCAACTACAACGTGTTTGCGGATATCTTGAAGCCGGCTTATCGGAGGGAGCGAAGGCCGTGGTCGGAGGCCATAAGGCCAAGGATCGCGGATATTTTGTCGAACCTACCGTGCTGATCGACACGCGAGAAAACATGAAAGTCGTGAAGGAAGAGATCTTCGGACCGGTAGTGACAGCGATGCCGTTTACTGATCCGGAAGAAATTATTCCCCGGGCCAATGACAGCACGTATGGTTTGGCGGCGGCAGTGTGGACGCGCGACATCAGCAAAGCGCATCGTATGGCTGAGCAGCTTCGCGCCGGCACAGTCTGGATCAACTGCTACAATATCTTCGACGCGGCGCTGCCGTTCGGAGGCTACAAGCAATCGGGCTGGGGCCGCGAGATGGGACACGACGTGTTGAATCTCTACACGCAAACCAAGGCAGTTTGCACAAAACTGGGGTAACGGCGTGCGGCTGAACGCGGGAAGGGCGATGGATGAATCCATCGCCCTTTTTCACGCTAGCGAAGGCCAGTAAGCTGTGGGATGTGCAACAGCAGGTTTCACGGCGCATCTGAATGCGCAATCTGGTAATTCTTTTTCGCACGAAATGACAACGCTCAAGGATCTCCTTCACTTCTCCATGAGCAGGACTTTCTCAGCGTCGTCAATCTCGGTCAGTTTGACTTCGATCACTTCGTTCATCGTGGTTTGAACGTTGCGACCGACGAACGTCGCCTCGACGGGAATCTCGCGATGTCCTCGATCGATCAGAACGCAAAGCTGTACGCGTCGCGGACGGCCGTGGGAAAAAAGCGCGTCGAGAGCGGCACGGGTGGTGCGACCGGTGAAGAGAACGTCGTCGACCAACACGATATTCTTGTCCTCGATTTCAAAGCCGATTTCCTTCTCCTGGACGACGGGTTTAGGTCCAAGAGTAGAAAGATCGTCGCGGTAAAAGGTGATGTCGAGAGTTCCCACCGGAACCTTCGCGTTTTCGATGCGGGTGATGATTCTGCCCAGGCGTTCAGCCAGAGGAACGCCGCGGCGGCGAATGCCCACCAGACCGAGATGGTCCACGCCTCCATTTTTCTCGACGATTTCGTAGGCCAAGCGGACCAGCGTGCGCTCAATCTCTGATGCCGACATCAACTGAGCTTTTTGACGCAGGCCAGTTTTGCGGGTGGAAGTTTTTGTATTCATTGCCAGCATGTACCCTCGATGTGTATGAAAACCGGCATCCCACTGTATTCAACCGGCTACGGTTGGTCAAGTTAGCGGCGGATCGGTCGTGGTGCGCTGCGCCACTACCGTTGGATCAGTGAGCGAGGCTAATCTTCAACCGGAGCTGGAAGCTGATTTATTCAGTGGCTCAACCTCAAGCTCGGGCGAAGCTGGATTGAGGCTTGGACAAGGTGTTCGAACCGTGCGGGCCAATGGCGAATTGCCATCTCGAATCGACGCCAGGCCGATTTCCTGCGGATTTTTGCCTGCGAACTCTGAGGCAACAATTCCCACCCCCTGATTTCTGCCGAGCGATTTAGCGCGATAAAGGGCGGCGTCGGCCAACGCAATCGATTCCTCGGCACACATGGCTTCGAAGGCGTCACGACACCACGGATAGGCGGCCCATCCTACGGAGCAAGTTTTTCGCACTACAATCCCGTGGCCGAGATCGAAGGGTTCAGCCGCCATTACTTCGAGTACGCGTTTGCAGAACGCGGGTGTGCCACCGGGATCGGTCGAGCGGCTCATAATCAGAAACTCTTCTCCGCCCCAGCGCACTAGAACATCGGACTTGCGCACTACGGTGGAGAGCCTCTGCGCCACCAGCTGGAGCAAACGGTCTCCAGCGGGATGGCCATGGAGATCGTTGACTTCCTTAAAGAAATCCATGTCGACCATAATGAAGACGAGATCGCGATGATCCATCTTGCGAATATCGCTCCCGTGCGCACGCTGATAATTGCGCAACACCTGTTCGGCTTCGGCGATGAGAATTTCTTCCAGATATCGCCGGTTCCACACTGCGGTCAGAGAATCTGTAAATGAGATCTGCTGAAGTTCGAGATTTTTTCGCTGCAGCTCCAGACTGTGCCAGCGTAGGGAATGTTCTTTGTTCTCCAGTTCGTCCTTTAGCCGAGATACTTCCTCCAGATTTTGCCGCGACAAACGGAGCAGGTTGAGCAATTCGCGATCCAGCAGATGTTGTTTGAGGAATACCAGGCCGCCCATAATGATCATGACTGCGACGGTGAGCAGCAAGCGATAGGTGCGAACCCGCGGGGGGGCGGTTCCCAATTGTGCCCAGGTCACCATGAGCGGAGTCACAAATACAGCAACCATGGCCAGGCGCGCCTTCCAGATCCCATAACCGCGGGTTGCGGGCTCCGCATGGGGGATCTGCGATTCCATTTCGCGTGGCAGGAATCCTATGCGCACAAACCAAGCCATGGACGCAATCAGCGGCACATCAAAAAGGCTGCCGGTGTAATACACATGCAAATCGATGGCTTCGCTGGCAATCAGAGATGCCACGCAATAGAGCAGTGTTGCCCCCAATAGATGAAAGTAGATGCCTCGCCAAACACCCCTACTTTGGCGCCACACAAGAACCAGACCGCCAGCCAGCACCAACTCTTCGCTCACATAGAGCAAATCAAAACTTCTGCCGTAGATGGCCTCGTTAGGATGAACGTACTGCCACGGAATCACGATAAAGAGATAAAGAAACAACCACCAGATCAGGAGCAACGTGAAATCGAGAGTCCCGGCACGGGTAGTGCGCTCATTCTGCGGCAGATGAGGTTGGAGCGCCACAGCTGCCATCATGGGGACGATGTGGAGAAACAAAATGACGTCGCCGACAAATGGGTTAGGAGTCTCGTGCCGCAGATACACTTCGAAATAAGTCCACATCACCTGCGAGGCAAGCCACATCGCGAGGCCCAGGCCCGTGAGAGCCCAGAAGATGCGGACCTTGGTGGACGCGCTTCTTAAGTTGAGCAATACCGCGATGGTTGCACAAAATAGAATGCCGTTTTGCAGCAGGTCGCCAAACGCCGTCAGCGCAAGGCCGCGGGAGACGAGGAGTGACAACAATGCGTGCGCGCACACGAGCGTGCACACTGCGATGGTCCACTTGCGACCAGATGCAAGCGCAGGAGTCCCCACGCGGAAATTGTATGTTGGCGAGTCGGGTGCGGATTGGTTACGGAAGTAACTAAAAGCCCGCACTCACGGAGTTCTTTTATCCCAGGGCAGCAGCGAAGTGTTGCACGAAACGGTAAACGTCCTGATAGGAATTGTACAAAGGAACTGGAGCCACCCTGAAAATGTCTGGCTCGCGAAAGTCTCCGATCACACCCGCAGCCGCCAGTTTGTCAGAGAAATCGCGCGCGCCGGCGGGGATTCGAATCGATAGTTGAGCGCCGCGACGCTGGGGTGCGGGCGGCGTGATGATCGAGAATTTTTGTGAGATGCGTTGGTGAAGTAAGAACTCCATATATCTGGTGAGGGAGATGCTTTTCGTGCGCAGGCGATCCATCCCGGCTTCCATGAAAATCTCCATTGAGGCGCGTAGCGGAGCCAGGGCCAGAATCGGCGGATTGCTCAACTGCCAGCCCTCCGCTCCCGCCATCGGACGAAATTGAGGGTCCATTCTGAAGCGGCTCGCCTCGTCATGGCCCCACCAGCCAGCAAAACGGGGAAGCGACCAAGAGCGCGCGTGTCGCTCATGAACAAAACATCCGCCAAGACAGCCGGGACCGCCGTTGAGGTATTTGTAGCTGCACCACACGGCGAAGTCCGGACCCCAGTCGTGAAGGCGCAATGGAATGTTCCCCGCAGCATGGGCGAGATCAAACCCGACAATGCACCCTTTTCGGTGACCCGCTCTGGTGATTCCCTCCATATCGAAGATCTGCCCAGTCGCATAATTCACGCCGCCGAGAAGAATCAGCGCAATGGATTCGCCCTGGTCATTGATCATTGATTCGACATCTTCGTCGCGAATGCAGGACTCGCCACAACGAGGAGCAAGCTCCAGAAGACATGCCTCGGGTTCGTAGCCGTGAAAACGAATCTGCGACTGCAGTGCGTATTGATCGGAGGGGAAAGCCCCGCGCTCGGCGAGAATCTTGTGGCGTTGTTTCGTGGGCCGGTAAAACGAAGCCATCATCAGGTGAAGATTGACGGTGAGGGAATTCATTACGACAACTTCGGCTGGGTTAGCACCCACCAGAGAAGCGGTATGCCCCGCCAGTAAACGATGGTAGGGCACCCACGGATTTTGGGCGTGGAAATGCCCTTCCACGCCGAGTTCACACCAATCATGCAATTCCTGCTCGACGTACGAACGAGCTGTATTGGGTTGCAGGCCGAGGGAGTGACCGCATAAGTAAGTGCATTCCTCGCCGCTTTTTGTTTTCGGGAAACAGAAGCGCTGGCGGAAGTGAGCCAAGGGATCTTTGCGATCCATAGCGGCTGCGAATTCTGCCCCAGTCTCAAAACTCTGCCCCATCAGGAGTCAATCTCCAGTGGTATAAGCTCGCTGCGAATCAAACGATCGGCTTTGATCCAGTCGAGGTCTTCCACGCGCTCGATGGGGTCGCATAACTCGTTTAAGATTTGGTCCTGAACGATTCCGCGCTTCCTTGCGACAAAATATGGAACGCGATGAAAAGTCACCATAGCGTACTTGGGCACAAACAGGCGCGGATATTTCCTTTCCAGCGCCAGTTCCACCTGCTTGCGAAAAAGAAACCGTGGATCGGCGACACGATCTCGCATTTCGATGAAATTCTCGACGGCGAGATCGGCGATGGCGTCGGTATTGATTCTTCGCTGTCCTTCGAACTCCGAAAAAATCCGTTTCCAATCGGATCCGTAGCGATCCAGCAGCTCAAAAAAACAGGTGCAGTCCTCAAAACCGCAATTGATCCCCTGCCCGAAGAAGGGGACGATAGCGTGGGCAGCGTCGCCCAGCAAAAGTGAACGGTCCTCAACGTGCCACGGCGAGCACTTGATGGTAACCATGGACCCGGTGGGATTGGAGAAGAAATGTTCCACCACATCGGGCATAAGCGGCACTGCATCGGGAAATTGCGATGTGAAGAACTCTGTCACAGCGCCATCTGTAGTCAGCTGAGCAAAGCTGTCGCGGCCTTCAAACGGGAGGAACAGGATGCAGGCGAAGGTTGCGTCGATATTCGGCAGCGCGATCAGCATAAAGTTCCCGCGCGGCCAGATGTGCAGAGCGTTTTTTTCCAAAGCATGTGTCCCGGCACCGGTGCCTGGAATGGTCAGTTCTTTGTAGCCATAATCCAGGTACTGCTGCGAAAAATTGAAGCGGTTGAGCTTGAGCATCGAATTGCGAATGGCGGAGGATGAACCATCGCAGCCAATCACCACGCCGGATTGCAAAGTTCGCTTTGCGTCCGTGCTTTCATCGCGAAGATGAATTTCGCCGGTTTTCAGGTCCAGCCCTATCCCGCGCTGCTGGAAAAGAATCTTCACTCCGTGCACCTCCGCAGCGTTCAGCAGTGCAATATTCAAGTCAGCGCGCGAAATGGAATTGATGACCTCAGCTTCATTTTTTCCGTAAGGTTGAAATGTGAGTTCGGACGAGATCGAGTGCATCATTCGCCCTTTCATCGGAATGACGATTTGTTTCATCTCGCTCCACAGACCAACCTGCGAAAGGGCGTGGATGCCGCGTGTAGAGATGGCGAGATTGATGGAACGGCCGGCGCTGACGCGCACGCGGCGCATGTCAGGCCGACGTTCGAGGATCTCGACGTCGAAGCCGCGTTGAACGAGACCGATTCCAAGAAGCGGACCGTTGAGGCCAGCACCGATCACCGTAACTTTGTTTTTATTGTCGTTCATGAAGCGAGAATCGCATCCGGTGCAATAGCAGTGGCCTATTCGGTCAGCAAGGTTCGCGCTTCCCAAAGCTCGGGAAAGAACTTCTTGTCCAAGGTGAGCTTGAGGTACGAAGAACCAGCAGACCCGCCTGTTCCCATGCGCGCACCAATCGTGCGTTCGACCAACTGAATGTGACGAAGCCGCCAGCTTACGATCAGTTCGTCAAACTCGGTTAAGCGCTCGCAAACATCGATCCAGTCACGGTTATCGTGTTCGTCGCGATACAACGCGAGAATGGCGCGGGCGCGCGCTTCAAATCTCTGGTGCTCGGTCGAATTCTCTTCGTACTTCAGCTTGCCCATCGCCTGCAAGGCGTCGAAAAATACATCGCGAAGAGAAGGTTCGCGGAGCCGGTATTCCAGAAGAGCATGGGCCTCCGGTGTTGGCCGGTGATAGCGCAACATTTTCTCGTCCTTTAGTCCGCACAGAAACTCGAGCTCGCGAAATTGTTCCGACTGAAATCCGCTTGCCGGCTCCAGCTTGCCTCGAAAGGCGAGGAAGTGCGTCGGCAGCATGGTTTCCAGAATTGTGAATTGCTCGATGAGCACCCGTGTAATCTCGGTGCAACGCCGCAGAAGCCGGGCCGCTTCGTAGACGTTATCGCGCGATTTCGGATTCACTCCCGCTTTTCGGAGATTGGCGACGACTGCATCCAAATCGTGCAGCAGTTCCTTGAACCACAGTTCGTAAGCCTGGTGCACCACGATGAAAAGCAGTTCATCGTGATGCGGCGGCGACGACAATGGATGCTGCAGCTTGAGCAATTCCGGAACATGCAGATAAGAACTGTAGGTGAGTTGATCGCTTTGCGCGGTTCCCGTGGGTGCAGCGCTCGGGGGTTTTGCGCTTTCAAATCCCAGGAACTCGGCGGCATTTTCGCCCAACAGACGAGCCTTGGCAGCCGGCGTCAGATGACTGGAGCGAATGAGAGACCCGATGGGATGTTCGCCGAGTGGAAATGGATAATCGGAGCCCAGCATGACGCGTTCCGGGCTCATTTTCTCCACCAGAAACTGTAGAGTGCGTTCATCGAATACAGCGGAATCCACGTAAAAACGATTCAGATACTGGCTGGGTGGCAGTTCACAACTCCCGTGCGCGGCGGGATGATGCTGCCACGCGTTCTGCAATCTCCCCAGCAGAAACGAGAAGCTTCCGCCGCCATGGGCAAAACAGATTCTCAAGTTCGTAGGAAGTTTGTCGAAGGCTCCGCTCAGAATCATGGCGACCATGCCAAGCTGCGTTTCGGCCGGCATGCCCACGGTCCACGGCATCATGTACTTTGGCATGCGCTGTGCGCCCAGCATATCCCAGGGATGCACGAGCACAGCGGCGCCTTGTTCCGCGCAGTGCCGGAGGAAGGTTATGATGCCAGGGTCGTCGAGATTTTTCTCTCCCACATGATTTCCGATTTGCACTCCGAGATGCCCGGCGCGCATGCATCGGCTGAGCTCTTTGCAGGAAGCGTCAATATCCTGCAGCGGGACCTGACAGAGCGACTTCAATCTGCCGTTGCCTTTTTCGCAGAGTTCCAGCGCGGCATCGTTGAAGAGTTGCGCGCAATCGAGCGCATGCTCTATGGGACGCTCGTAGCCGAATAGGACCGGCGTAGCGGAGATCACCTGCACATCGATGCCGTCGCGGTCCATCTCGCGAAGACGCACTTCCGGATCCCAGCAGGCAGCATAGATATGGCGGAAAAAGCGATCGCCGACCATGATCTCGGCTTTCCCTGGCTCGGTGTGCTTGATCCACGGCCAGTCCGGAGTACCGTAGCGCGCGCAGAGATCGGGCCAGCTTCGCGGAAAGAAATGATTGTGGATGTCGATGACCTGCATGCTTAATTCTTGCCCGGGTGAACCGCGCCGCAATGCTTGCACTTGCGGAGCGATTCGCTAGTGTAGAACTTTTCAAACAAAGGCGGCAGATCGCGCACGATGCTTTTCAGCTTTACTTCCGCGCGGCGCAGCAACTGATGACAATTCTGGCAGTACCACTCGAATGCGTCCAAAGCGCCCTCGGGACGCGGTACTTCAACCACCACTCCGATAGTCCCGGCACCACGCTGAGGAGAATGCCGCATGTGCTTGGGAAGCAGAAAAATGTCGCCTTCGTTGATAGGAATCTGGAGCGGCGGTTTACCGGGCATCTCCATCACGCGAAGAAAGATATTTCCTTTCAGTTGGTAGAAAAACTCCTCGGTCGGATCGTCGTGGTAATCGAGGCGCTGGTTCGGACCTCCGACGACCGTCACCATCATCTCGCCGTCCTCCCACACCTGCGCATTTCCGACGGGCGGCTTGAGTTTTTCTTTATTCTGATCGATCCACCGCTGAAAATTGAACGCCTTCAAATCCCTGATCGACGGCATGGCCACTCCTATTTCTCTGGCTTATATGCGACAGCGCGGATTTCGATCAGCAAATGCGGATGCGGCAATTGATGAACGGCAACCGTAGTACGTGCCGGACCGTCATAGCCGAAATGTTCGCCGTAGACCTCGTTGTATCCCGCGAAATCGTTCATGTTCACCAGGTAGGTTGTCACTTCGACAACATCGGTAAGATGCGCTCCTGCGCTCTGCAGAATGCCGCGGATATTTTCGATGACCGCCCTCGTCTGCTGGCGAATGTCCAGGCGAGCCGTTCCCAAGTCGTCGACCTGAGCGCCAGCGATGGAATTGTCAGGTTGTCGCGCACTCGTGCCCGAGAGGATCAGAAAATCGCCGGCGCGTTTGAGATGCGGATATTTGCCGCGCGGCTTTGGTCTTCCTTCAACAATCTTGCTTTCGATTTTCCCCATGGTGGCGATACGGCTTTGGCAGACGGCCAGAGGCCATCCCTTTCACAACAGGAGCAAACAGCTGTTCTTACAGCCGAATACAGACGTTATTCAGTTCCGAATAGAAGTTGAGCGAATGCATGCCGCCTTCGCGTCCGATCCCCGACAAACCGACACCGCCGAAGGGCGTGCGCAGGTCGCGCAGGAACCAGCAATTCACCCAGGTGATTCCGACATTCATCTGCTGCGCCACGCGATGGCCACGCTTCAGATTCGTTGTCCAAATCGAAGCCGCTAAGCCGTATTTTGTGTTGTTTGCCAAGCTGATTGCCTCTTCTTCACTATCGAAAGCAGCGATGTGACATATCGGACCGAAAATTTCCTCTTTAACACAACGAGCCGTTTCAGGCAGGTTCGCATAAATCGTCGGCTGAATATAATACCCGCTATCGAGCGCATTGCCGAAATGAGGAATGCCGCCACCCGCCACAAGCGTGCCTCCTTCGTCACGAGCCAATTGGTAGTAGGAAAGAACCTTCTGGCGGTGGCCTGAGGAAATTAGAGGTCCCAGATCTGTGCTTTTTTCAAGCGGCCATCCAACGGTCAGAGATTCCGCTTTGCGCTTCAGCGCTTCGGCGAAGCGATCGTAAATGGCGCGTTCAACATACACTCGCTCGGCGCACAAGCAAACCTGGCCGGTATTCAGGAAAACGGATTCGGCCACTCCGTTTACGGCTTCGTCAAAATCGCAGTCTGCGAACACGAGCGCCGCGTTCTTGCCGCCGAGTTCAAACGAAACCGGTTTCAGTGAGGGTGCGACACTCTTCATGATCGCAGCGCCGGTCTGGGATTCGCCAGTGAACGTCACGGCATTGACGTCAGGATGGGTCGTGAGAAACTCGCCCGCAGAATTCGGGCCGAAGCCGTGGACAACGTTGTACACCCCATCCGGAATCCCGGCTTCTTTCATCACCTCCGCCAGGAGGGTTGCCGTAGCCGGAGTTTCTTCCGAAGGTTTCGCGACAACGGTGTTGCCGCAAGCCAGCGCGGGCGCAAGCTTCCAGGTGAGGAGCAAAAGGGGAAGGTTCCAGGGAACGATAATGCCGACCACGCCCAATGGCTTGCGCACAGCATAATTCAGGGCGTCCTTGCCGTCCGGGGTCTCGGTCCGGAATGACTCTAAACTCGCAGTCTTGATTAAGTCCGCGAATGCGCGAAAATTCGCGGCCGCGCGCGGAACGTCGAGCTGGGATGCAAGGGTGATCGGTTTGCCAGTATCAGCCACTTCGGCCGAAACAAAACAATCGAATCGCGATTCGATGGCGTGGGCGATGTGATGCAATGACGCTGCGCGCTCACGAACGGTCCGGCGTCCCCACTCGCCCCACAGCGCCTTGCGCGCTGCGGAGACTGCTTGATCAACCAGATTTTGATCCGCTTCGGAGACTTGCGCGATTACACTGCCATCGGCGGGATTCATATCGGCAAAATCGCGCTTTCCGCGCACGAAGTTTCCGTCGATGTAGTTGAGAATGGACCTCACGGCGAACTCAGCCGAATCGTAGCAGTCCAGCATTGCAGGAGGCAATGTCAGGTCGAGTTTCAGCCCCGTTCCTGCCGATATCGGCGGAGCGCATCCTGCCAGGTGGGCATCGGGATGCCCAGGCGCCACAAACTGGCAGAGGAGAGCACCGAATACGCCGGACGCGGCGCTGGTCGCGCCATCTGCGCTGTGCTGACGGGCCGCACCTGGGTCGCAAGACCGGCCTCTTTCACGATTGCGCCAGCAAACTCGAACCAGGAGCAGTTTCCAGAATTGGTGACATGCACGATTCCGCTCGCGTGTTGGCGACAAAGCTGAATGATGGCCCGCGCCAAATCGACCGAGTAGGTCGGGCAGCCGCGCTGATCGCTGACTACATCGAGCACCGGACGATTGGCAGCCAATTTCAGAATCGTGTCGGGAAAACACTTTCCACCGAGTCCGAACAGCCACGAAGTTCGCGCGATGCAGCACTGCGGCAGTAATTCCTGCAAGCGCATTTCTGCCTCTGCTTTCGATCGCCCGTAGACGCTTTGCGGATTACGCACATCATCAATTTCATAAGGTGTAGTTTTCCTGCCATCGAATACGTAGTCGGAACTGAGGAAGAGCAGATTTGCCGAGGTGAGTTTGGCGGCCTTAGCCACCTTCGCTGCTCCGTCACGATTCACACCATAGGCGCGCTCCTGATTGGTCTCGCAGCCGTCTACGTCGGTATATGCCGCCGCAAGAACAATCCAGTCGGGACAAAGTTTAACGACGGCCTCATGAACCTTGTTCTCGTCGCGGATATCGAGATCACGAGAACTGAAGCCGACGAGATCGTCTCCCTTCCATTCGCGCATGAGCGCCTGCCCCAGAATTCCGGAAGCGCCAAGAATCAGTACTCGCATGTCGGTTTTTCCAGTCAGTCGAAGGTTTCTGCGATGGCCAGAGCCGTGCCGCGTTGATCCTTCGCGGAGATGATCGGCTCATCCTCGAGTTCCCAGTTAATCTTCAGCTCCGGATCATTCCACTTCAGAGTGCGCTCATGTTCCGGAGCGTAATAGTCGGTCGCTTTGTAGAGCACATGAGCCTTTTCCGATAAGACGTGAAATCCGTGGGCAAAGCCGGGCGGGATCCACAGCATGCGCTTATTGTCGCCGGAGAGCCGCACCGAATCCCACTGGGCAAAGGTTGGCGAACTGCGACGCAAGTCCACAGCCACGTCGAGGATTTCTCCCACCACAACGCGGACGAGTTTTCCTTGCGGCTGTTTGATCTGATAGTGCAGCCCGCGCAAAACTTGGCGCGACGAGCAGGAATGATTGTCCTGCACGAAATGTTCTGCGATCCCAAACTCGGCCATGGTGCGTTCGCTGAAACTTTCAAGAAAAAATCCGCGTTCATCGCCGAATACCCGCGGCTCCAGTATGAAAACATCCGGCAACGAGGTCGAAATTTTCTTAAGTGCATCCATAGCGGGTGGAGCGACCCGAACCACGGTCATTCAAAATACCCTCTCCTTCAACATTTGCAGCAGGTAGGCGCCATAGCCGCTGTTCTTCATCAAAGCTGCAATCTTTTCAATATGTGCGGCCGTGATATAGCCGTAGCGATAGGCAATCTCCTCCGGGCACGCCACCATCAGCCCTTGCCGTTTTTCGATGGCCTGAATGTAAAGGGCTGCGTCCATCAACGACTCGTGGGTTCCGGTATCGAGCCAGGCCATGCCACGACCCATCACCACGACTTCCAGTTGGCCATTGCGCAAATAGACTTTGTTGACGTCGGTGATTTCCAGCTCCCCACGGGCGCTGGGTTTGAGTGATTTTGCGATCGCGACCACCTGGTCGTCATAGAAATAGAGCCCAGTAATGGCGTATCGCGACTTCGGCTGCCTGGGTTTTTCTTCGACGCTCAGCGCACGACCATCACCATCAAATTCGACCACGCCATATCGCTCGGGATCGTGCACGGGATAGGCGAACACGCGCGCTCCATGGTTCTTCAGCGCCGCTTCTCGCAAATCCTTCGCCAGATCATGACCGTAGAAAATGTTGTCGCCCAATACCAAGGCGCAGGCACTGCCAGCGATGAACTTCTCCCCCAGCAGGAAGGCCTGCGCGATCCCCTCCGGCTTGGGCTGCGCGCGATATTGCAGACGAATTCCGTATTGGCTGCCATCGCGAAGCAAGGATTCAAATCGAGGCACGTCCTCGGGCGTGGAGATAATCAAGATGTCACGAATGCCCGCCAGCATCAGGGTGCAGAGCGGGTAGTAAATCATCGGCTTGTTGTAAACAGGGAGCAAGCTCTTGCCCATGCCCTGGGTGATGGGATAGAGGCGCGTGCCCGATCCGCCTGCCAGAATGATTCCTTTGTAACGTGTGTTTTCCGCCATGAGTCTGATGTGATCTAGAAGTTTATGCCTGCTCTAAATCGAATAGTGGGTCGCGATCCATTGACGATAGCTGCCGCTGGTCACCTCCCGCACCCACTCGTCATGCTCAAGATACCAGCGCACGGTCTTACGAATGCCGCTCTCGAATGTTTCTTTCGGTCGCCATCCCAGCTCGCGCTCGATCTTGCGCGCGTCCATGGCATAGCGGCGGTCGTGCCCGGGACGATCTTTCACATAAGAGATGAGTTGGCGGCGAGAGCCCGAATTTCGCGGCATAGCCTCGTCGATCAAATCACAGATCATCTGCACAATTTCGATGTTCGGCTTCTCATTCCAGCCACCGATGTTGTAGGTCTCACCGGGAAGGCCGTGCCGCAGCACGGTTGCAATCGCTGCGCAATGATCTCCCACATAAAGCCAGTCTCTGACATTCTTGCCATCGCCGTAGACCGGCAGCGCCTTGCCATCGCGCGCACTGAGTATCATCAGCGGAATCAGTTTTTCGGGAAATTGAAACGGACCGTAGTTATTCGAGCAGTTCGTGGTAAGCGTGGGCAATCCGTAGGTGTGGTGATAAGCCCGCACCAGAT
>JASHPL010000386.1 GCA_030038125.1 Candidatus Sulfotelmatobacter sp. | reverse complement strand
CGGCGATGAAGTCGTCAGCTCGGGGGCGTTCCGACTCCGAAATGGTGCGCCAGTGCTGGTGAACAACACGGTTAAGCCGGAGAACAACCCGAGTCCCAAACCACAAGACAGCTAAACGACAACGTTTTTGATTCGTACGATTAAGAGTGCAAACACAGCCGAAAGCAGATTTTGGTTCTGCCCGGCAGGACGCAGTAGAGCATCCGCTGTGAGGACCGCATGAAGTTCACAGATCTATTTGTCAAGCGTCCGGTTCTGGCGATCGTGGTCAACCTCGTGATCCTCATCGCCGGTCTGCAGTCGATCCGTTCGCTCAGCGTTCGGCAGTATCCACGCAGCGATATCGCGGTCATCCAGGTCTCGACCGTTTATGTGGGTGCGAGCGCCGATCTAGTGCGCGGATTTGTGACTACACCGATCGAGCGCGCGATCGCCAGCGCCGACGGCATCGACTACATGGAGTCGACGAGCGCCTTGGGATTGAGCACGATCCAGGTGCACCTCAAGATCAACTATGATACGACCGCTGCTTTGACGCAGATTCAGGCGAAAGTGGCGCAGGTCCGCAATGATCTTCCTCCCGACGCTCAGATTCCGGTCATCGACCTTCAAACTGCCGACAATCAATTTGCGGCTATGTATATCGGGTTCTCCTCCAGCAATCTGGATCAGAACCAAATCACCGACTATTTGACCCGCGTAGTTCAGCCCAAGCTGACCGCGATCAGCGGCGTACAGCGCGCTGACATCCTCGGAGATCGCACCTTCGCCATGCGCATTTGGCTTAAGCCGGATGAGATGGCGGCGCGTGGTGTTTCCCCATCTGACATCCACGACGCGCTGGCCAAGAACAATTACCTGTCGGCCCTGGGCAGCACCAAAGGCTCCATGGTCTCGGTGAACCTGGTGGCCAACACCGATCTGCGCACGCCTGAGGAATTTCGCCAGATGGTGGTGAAACAGGAAAATGGTGTGGTCGTCCGCCTGGGCGAGATCGCCGACGTTCAACTCGGCGCTGAAAACTATGACCAGGACGTTCGCTTCAATGGGCAAACCGCAACCTTCATGGGTATATGGGTTCTGCCAACGGCGAACTCTCTGGAAGTGATTCGCAATGTTCGCGCGGAGCTCCCTGCGATTCAGCAACAACTCCCTTCAGGGATGCAGCTCGGCATTCCTTACGACTCCACTGAGTACATTCAAGACGCGATTAACGAAGTGCTGCACACGCTCGGCGAGACTTTGTTGATCGTCGTCATTGTCATATTCCTGTTTCTGGGCTCATTCCGCTCCGTCCTGATACCGATTGTTGCCATTCCGATTTCGTTGATTGGCGCAGTGTTTCTCATGCTCATCGCCGGTTTCACCATCAATCTTCTGACCCTGCTGGCGATTGTGCTCTCGGTTGGTCTGGTGGTCGACGACGCTATCGTGATGGTCGAGAATGTGGAGCGGCATCTGCATCTGGGGAAATCGCCGTTCCAGGCGGCAAAGGACGCGGCGCGCGAACTGGTCGGACCGATCATCGCCATGACGATTACCCTTGCTGCTGTGTACGCTCCGATCGGCATTCAAGGCGGATTAACTGGAGCTCTGTTCCGCGAGTTCGCCTTCACGTTGGCGGGTGCGGTGATCGTGTCTGGAGTAGTGGCTCTTACCTTATCCCCGATGATGGGTTCGAAGCTGCTGCGTGCCGGTGATACTGAACGCGGTTTTGCCGGATTCATCAATCGCCAATTTGAGCACGTGCGCTCCTTCTACGTTCGGCTACTCTCGGGAACATTACAGTACCGGCCCGTCGTGCTCACCCTGTGGGCAATTGTCGCCGTGCTCATGATTCCCTTCTACATGTTCTCGCAGCGCGAGTTGGCGCCAGACGAGGATCAGGGGGTGGTTTTCGGCGTCATTCAATCTTCTGCCAATGCAACTCTCGATCAGACCAACCTCTTCTCGAAGCAGGTCTACGATGTGTACCATTCGTTTCCTGAGAGCGGGAGCATTTTCCAGATCACGCAGCCAGGGGGCGGCTTCGGGGGGATGGTTACCAAACCCTGGAGCCAGCGCAAGAAAACCGCCCAACAATTGTTGGTCGAATCGACCGGTCCGCTGTCAAAAATCGCCGGTGTCCGTGTGATACCGTTGACGCCTCCGCCGCTACCGGGAGGCGGCAATTTCCCGGTTGACTTCGCCATCGTGTCAGCCGCCGAGCCGGATCAGGTCAGCCATTTCGCCGAGCAGCTGGTGCAGAAGGCCATGGCGAGCGGGCTGTTCATCTACGCCGATACCGATGTGAAGTTCGATCAGCCGCAGACGGAGGTCGTTTTCGATCGCGACAAACTGCGCTCGCAAGGCGTGGATCTCAGTGAAGCCGGTGAGGATTTATCCACGATGTTGGGCGGGAACTACGTCAACCGCTTCAGCATTCAGGGACGCAGCTATAAGGTGATTCCGCAGGTAAAGCGCGTCGACCGCCTTACGCCGGATCAACTCTCGCAGATCTACGTAAAAGGTTCCGCAAACCAGCTCGTTCCTTTGTCAACGTTTGCGACGCTGCGTACTACCACCGAGCCCAGATCGTTGAACAAATTTCAGCAGCTGAATGCAGTGCGGGTCCAGGGTGTGATCCCGCCCAATGTGCCTCTCGATAAGGCGCTGACTTTTCTTGAGGACCAGGCCAAGCAAATCCTGCCGCAAGGATTCACCGTCGATTACGCTGGTGAATCCCGTCAGCTCCGAGTCGAAGGCAGCAAGTTTCTAGGAACGTTTCTGCTCTCGGCGATTCTGATCTATCTCGTGCTGGCAGCGCAGTTCGAGAGCTTCCGCGATCCATTCATTATTCTCGCTGGGTCCGTGCCGCTGGCAATTTCCGGCGCGCTGGTGTTTTCGTTCCTGGGCTTTACCACTCTCAACATCTACAGCGAGGTCGGCCTGATTACACTGGTCGGTCTGATCGCCAAGAACGGCATTCTGATCGTGGAGTTCGCCAACACGTTGCAGGAAACCGGCGTCGGAAAATTGCAGGCGATCATCGGTGCAGCCAGCACGCGATTGCGCCCAATCCTTATGACCACGGCCGCGACCGTTTGCGGACACTTTCCGCTCGTGCTCGCTAAGGGGCCCGGCGCGGGAGCACGAAACAGTATCGGCATTATGCTGGTGAGCGGTATGATCATCGGCACCGCGTTCACACTATTTGTCGTTCCGTCGATTTACATGCTGGTCGCTAAGACGCACGTCGCGATTCGTGATGAGGACGAAATCCCGATTGGCGAGCCAGCAGAAGCCGCGGTTTAGTCGAGATCATTTAGCGCGAAATCGTTTACAGCGAAATCATGGAGGCCCGGACACCCTCGTTTCGGGCTTCAACGCCATGGCATGAAAATGAGGAATCGGGTTTCACCAATTGTCGTCCCGCAGTCAGGAATCTGCTTTGGGAGATTCATCCGCTCTACAAACTTGAAGTCTGCTGATTGCCGTTCGCAGTGGACGGGTGCCATTGGATAAATGGAAAAAAAAACTCAAGGCGGGGGATGGCTTTCCGCTACCCTTGCCTTTGTTCTAATCCTCTGCCTCAATGCGCACGCCCAGAACTTCACCGACATCAAGCCCTCGCCGCAACAGGTGGAATGGCAAGACCTCGAATTCGGAGTGATCATCCACTTTGGCACAAATACCTATCTTGATCGCGAATGGGGAGACGGAACCGCCAGCCCACAGGTGTTCAATCCCGCAGAATTCTCTGCCGAGCAGTGGATGCGCGCGATCCAGGCGGCCGGAGCGAAATACGTGGTTCTGGTCGCAAAACATCATGACGGATTCTGTCTCTGGCCCACTGATCAGACCAATTACAGCGTAAACAGCAGTCCGTGGAGGAATGGCAAGGGCGATGTGGTTCGGGAAGTCTCGGATGCGGCGCGGAAATTTCATTTGAAATTCGGCGTGTATCTCTCACCCTGGGACCGTCACGAGCCGAAGTACAGCAATTCAGCGGAGTACGACAATTTCTACATTGCGCAGCTAGACGAACTCGCGGGGAATTACGGCCAACTCGTGGAATTCTGGCTTGATGGCGCGGGCAGCGCAGGCCACATCTACAACTTTCCACGGTTCATTGAAAATCTCCGCATGACGCAGCCCAACACGCTTGTATTCGCCGACGCGGCCTTATTTGAATACGGAGACATTCGCTGGGCCGGCAACGAAGACGGCGTCATTTTCTACGAAAACTGGAACGTGCTCGACCGCCATGGCTATTCGCGCTGGCGGCCGGTGGAAGCGGACACTCCTCTGCACAAGAATCATTGGTTCTGGCATCCCAATGACGAGAGTTCGTTGAAGTCGGTCGACGAACTGATTTCAACCTACGAGGCGACGGTCGGCCATGGCGGTCAGTTGATGCTGGGCCTGGCACCCGACCGGCGCGGACTTCTGCCGGATGCCGACGTGAAGCGTCTGCAGGAATTCGGCGCAGCCATTCGTCATCGTTACTCCGAGAATCTGATGGCCCGAGAGCGCATTCCCAATACCGCAACCGACGCGGCATTTGACGGCGATGCGGACACGTTCTGGTCGGCGCCAGCAGGCTCGCACAGCGCAGTTTTGCAAGCCGAGTTTCGCCACCCCGTAACCTTTGACCATACGCTCGTCATGGAATGGCTCAACGATGGGCAGCATGTCGAGCATTTTCGGATCGAAGCCTGGGATGGAAAACTCTGGAAGACGCTGGTCGAAGGAAATCCCATCGGACACAAACGGATCGACAGCTTCCCTCCCGTCACCGCTTCGCGGATACGGTTGAGCATTCTTTCTTCATCCGCCGAAGCTCACATCCGGGAATTTCAGATATTCGACATCGGAAGCGGGAAAAGCAGAAGCTCGGCCGATCCGTGAGTTGGTTGACGGCTGCCCCGCCCTTGTGGACGCGTCTTTTGCGGATACAGGGTGGGACCTTGACTCATAGCTACGAGGTTTCAAGCTCGTGGGGCTTTAAGAAAGATGTTCACGCTCGGGCCAGCGATACCGCGTTCTGTAGCTTGCGAACGTCCTGCTCCAGTACCTGCATGCGCTGATACTCCCGGCCTGGCGCCTTGCCCAGCGAAACTCGCGGATTGCGATAGAGCATCGGACTCGCAACCGGCGTGCTCAATCCTACATGTATCTCGCTGACGCCGGTGCGCTCGAGGATCTCCGCAACATTGTTGTGAACAATGCTTCCCCCGGCCATGATGGTGATGCGCCCGCGGCTGGCACCAACCAGTTGTGCGATCGTGTCTGCCCCTTGCAGACAATCCTGTTCGCCGCCGGAGGTTAGCAGCCGGTCTGCGCCGGTGGCGCAAACGTCATCCAGGCTGCGAAACAGATCCGCCGACATGTCGAAAGCGCGATGGAACGTTACTTTCATCGGCCGCGCCTGCTCGATGAGCTCCCGCGTGCGGTCTGTATCGACGTGCCCGTTCGCATTGAGAACGCCAAAAACTACGCTGTCTGCGCCCAGCTCTTTCGCCAGCGCGACATCTTTCTGCATGATCTCGAATTCCTCCGGCTGGTAGCAGAAATCGCCGCCGCGCGGGCGAACGATTACCTGGAGTCCGATGGATATTTTGTCGCGCACGGCTTCGATCAATCCCGCGCTGGGAGTGACTCCGCCCTCAACCAGATCGCTGCACAATTCCACGCGTGCAGCGCCGCCCCGCTCGGCAGCGATGGCCGAAGCCACAGAATCGACGCACACCTCAATGAGAACCTGTTCGGCCATGGTGAGGGTTAGTGGAACACCGAGTTGCAGTAGTTGAAGTGCTCATTACCTGATCGAATCCGACCTGACTTCTTGCTGAATCGATATACCGGTCTTCGCTTTTCTGGCAAAAAACACTTGGTGCATGGAATCGGCCGCAAAATGTCGCTTCCGGCAGATTCCAACTAATTCGGGCGTTAGAACTGGTAATGCAGGCTAAGTTGGATCTGCCGCGCCGGAGACCGCACGCTGCTGATCAGACCAAAGCTGCTGTCGGTTATGGTGTTATCAGGGTTTCCATAGCTCGCAATGTTGAAGATATTGAAGAAGTCCGCGCGGAAGCCGAGCACATGCTCTTCCCTCCATACGTGAAAATCCTTGAATAAGGACATGTCGACCTGTCGATAACCTGGCGCTCGCTCGGTGCTGTTCTTCGCTGTACCGAAAGTGTTCGTAGCGGCCACACCGTAAGCACAGGCTCCATTGGCCGGGCAGGTGATGCTGTTGTCAGCCGATTCATCGGTACCAAACCAATCCTTGAGCGATCGGTCGGTGATAATCATCGGGTGGTATTGATTGGCGCGGCTGAAGCCCCATCCGGCATTATTGGTGTTGCTGTTGTTGGGGCCGAAAATGGTCACGGGGAATCCGGTGTACAGAAGCGCCGTGGTGGCGAACCTCCAGCCACCAAACGCCGCATCGAGACCACGGTTTACGTTACCGCCATACGCTCGACCGCGTCCGAAGGGAAGGTCGTAGACGCCCACGAAGTTCATGCTATGGCGGACGTCCAGGGCGGAGGGGCCCCAGTCGGCCATCAGGTCATAGCCGTTCTGCGCCGAGAGCCCGTTCCAGCTGTTGTTGTTCTGTGCACCAACCGCGTAGTTTCCGGAAGAGTCAGTCAAGGATTTTGCCCAGGTGTAGTTGAGGGTATATTCCAAGCCGTGATGGGTTCGTTGGCGCACCGTGAGTTGGCCGGAGCTGTAGTTCATTCGAGCTTCCGACTCTGTCACGAGAATGGCGCCGCATTCTCCGACGAGCGCGAAATAGGGAGTCTGGTCAGCCGCCGGAATAACGGAAGCTCCGCAATTGCCCCCTAAGGCTTGTGCTTGAGCTGCAGTAAGTTGATTTCCGTTTCGATAGTCGTCTAGATGATCGCCGTTCTGGCCGTGGTAGCCCATGCTCACCGAGAGCTCGTTCGTAATCGCGTGCTCAAGAGTCAGGTTGTACTGCTGGATATACGCGGGCTGCACGTCCTGCGGCCATACAGAATAGAGGTTGGGATAAGCCGGATCCTGACCAAACGGTTGGAGAAAAGCGTTCGCAACCGAGAACGGTGTACCACCCGTTGTTTTGGTCGGGACGGGGGCATTCTGGTTGATTGCCTCCGTAAACGGCGGACTGGAGGTCAGGCGTTGGTTGAACGAATAACCCTCAAAGAAACTGGTGATACCGTATCCGCCACGGAGAACCGTTTTCGGATTCAGTTGGTAAGCGAAACCCAGCCGCGGCATGATTTGCTTGTAGTTGGCGTTGTAACAAGCCCGCTGGGGGCAAATAATCGAACCTGGGGCTGCTCCGGCGGGAACGTGGTTTGCATACTCCGCTGTCGCAACACCGTTGACGATCACAACATTAGCGGTCTTGTTGTTCTGTTCGTACCACGGTTGGTCGAATTCATAGCGAACGCCCAGATTGAGCGTGAGGGTGGGTAGTACTTTGTAGTCGTCCTGGAAATAGCCGGCGACACGCCATTGACGCTGGCCGACATCACCCAGCGGGTTGGCAAGCTGCGAGTTGAAGATGCGGCCAAGGACGAAATCCGCTGGGCCATATCCCGGTCCGTTGGCCACATTTACGTTCGATGTGTAGATACCTGAGTAGGAAAACTGGCCCAGAAATCCCACGTTGCTGGCGTTGGTAAAGTTTTGCTGATAGCGCGTCGCCTGACCTCCCATGATGAACACGTGACGGCCGCGCTGCCAGGTGAGATTGTCGTAGTAGTTGAACGTATTGTCGATGAAGACCTGAAGACTGGCGTTGGTGCCGATGTAGCTGGCATTGTTGCTGATGCTTTGGCCGGTGAACCCCTCGTAGGCCTGTGCACCAGGAAATGGAATGCCCACGATCGAATCGCCCTTGTAACCAAAAAGCCCGGAAGGATCACTGGGCACGCCATTATGCCAACGGACACGGGTGAACCCGAACCGCGCCTCATTGACAATTGCGGGCGAGAACGTATGGACCCAGCTCGCCCCCGCAATCTTCGTGGGGTAAGTATTGTAGTCGGGGAAAGTAATGGGCAGGATGG
>JASHPL010000385.1 GCA_030038125.1 Candidatus Sulfotelmatobacter sp. | reverse complement strand
CATCCTCCGAAGCAGTCAGGACGCACCGGAGTACCGCCTGCAATACCGAGGGCCGTGATATTCGGCAAAAGCTGATCGCGCTGTGCCCTTCGGTACTTCTCAGCCGCTTGTTGATCGTAATTGAGCGCCTGCAGATCCGGCCTTTGCTGCAATGCCGTCTTGATCAGCACATCCGCGTCGGGAGGCGGCGGCTCCAGGGCTTGCGTGTTGTTTTCGACCAATTCGAATTGCACCGCTTTGTCGTAGCCCAGAACTGCCGTCAGCGCGGCAACAGTGGAGTCGACATTGTTCTGTGCATCCAGCAGCAGCAGCTTAGCCTGCGACAGATTCACCTGGGCGAAGGCCAGGTCCACTTCGGATTTCAATTTGCTCTTCGTGAGTTCGTTTACCTGGTTCTCCACCGATTGCCGGGTGTCGACAGTTTGTTGCGCGACTTTCAGCAGAGCCTGCGCCTGTAGTGCGTTGTAAAAGACCTGATCGGTCGCAAGAACGATATCTTCTTCGGTCGCCAGGCCATTGGCCTGGGCAGCTTTGTCGCGCAGCTTGGAAGAGGCAACCAGATTGGTGGTACGCCCGAAGTCGGTCAGGAGTTGGCTTAAAGTTACGCCGGCGCCGGCATGCTCCAAAAGTCGCGACGCGGTCAGCGATCCGGCCCCGATGCGGCTTCCTTCATGCGCGTCCGTCGCCGTGATGTCTCCGTTGAATGTTGGAAGTTCGCCTGAGCGGGTCTCGCGGTAAATCTGATGTTGCGCCAGGGCCAGCAGGCGCCCCACACTGATGCGCGGATTGTTCTTGATCGCCAACTCCTCCGCCTGCACGCGCGTCAGACGCAGAACGCCCGTTGGAGGAGGAACCGCCGGAACCGCTCCTTGCGGACCTGCAGGATACGAATTTTGGCCCGCGCTCTGCGAGACCAGATTGGCGAACGCCGATCCATGAGACAGAGACGGGCCTGCAAAAATGGAGTTCCAACTTGCCGAAGCTTGCGGCTCTGGAGCGGCGGGCAATTCTTCAGTTGCAGCAAACTTGCCCGGAGCCTGCGCCCACCCGGACCGCGGCAAAATCGCACACATCGACGACAGGAGTGCGCAAACGATAAACGTTCTCTTCCTTCTTTTGTTCTCTTGCATCAGGCGTTCTCCGGCGCTGCCGCAGCGGTCTGGGTTTGCTGATTCTTCTTTCCATATACCAGCAGGTAGGCCGCGGGCACCATGAAGATGGTCAGCACAACGGATGAAGTCAATCCGCCGATGATGGCCCGCGCCATGGGCGCGTACTGCTCGGCGCCGGTGCCCAGTTTCATAGCCATGGGGATCATTCCGATGATCGTGGCCAGCGAGGTCATCAGAATCGGTCGCAGTCGCACCCGGCAGGCGTTGATCACCGCATCTTTCGGAGACATTCCCTGCGTCTCCAGGTTGTGCGCGAAATCGACGATCAGAATGCTGTTCGAGTCGGCGATTCCGATCAGCATCAGCACGCCCATCAGCGACATCACGTTCAAAGTGCTGTGCGTGAGCGGCAGAATAATCAGCACGCCGATGAAGCCCATCGGAATCGCCAGCATGATCAGGAACGGATCGACGAAAGATTTGAATTGTGCCGTTAGGATCAGATAGAGCAGCAGGAACGACAGCGTAAATCCAAAAGCGAAGCTCTTGAACGACGCCTCCATGCCCTGAACCATGCCGCGGAGATTTACTCGCACGTTGCCGGGAATCTCCGCCTTAGCTTGCGCTTTTGCCAGAATGTCGCGGATGGAATTGGTGACATCTCCCAGATCCTCGCCTTTCGGAGTGACATAAACGTCCATGGCTCTCTGAATCTGGTAGTGATCAATCTCGGTCGGCGTTTGAATGCGCTCGATTTTCACAACGTTGTTTAGGACAGTTGTCGGCCTGCCCTGAACCGGACAATTCCAGTCTTCGGGAGTCGTATTGAATGGCGCCACCGTCGTCGTGTTGCAATTCGCGTTTTCCGATCCCGGATCGCGCAGAGGAATCTGTCCCAAATCGATCATGTCGTGAATTGAGGGTTGACCGTGCTCGTAGTACTGCACGGTCAGGTAGTAATCGTTTCCGGTCTGGCGATCAACCCAGTAGTTGGGCGCAATCTGATAATTCGAATTCAACGCGGTAATGACATTGTCCACCACATCTTTTTGCGTTAATCCCATTTCGCCGGCGTGAACCCGATCCACGTCAATCCGCAGAGCGGGATAGTCCATATCCTGCGGAATGTAAACCTCGCCGACTCCGTGGACTTGCCGGATCCGATTCGCCAGACTCTGAGCAATGCCATAAATCTGCGGCAGATCCGGGCTGCTCACCTGCACATCAATCGGCGCGACCTGGCCGCTGTTCAAAATGGCGTCAACCATCGAGCCGCTATAAAAAAATGTGCGGATGTCGGGGTACTGGCTGGCCATCTCTTTCCGAACTCGATCCATGTACTCAAAACTGCTTATTTTATGCGTCGGGTTCAACTGCACCTGCACGGTAGCGGTATAAGGACCAACGTTGGTGGTGTAGAGCGCCGAGAAATCTGGAACCACGCCAATGTTGGAGACGATCCTTTTCAAGTCTTTCGGTCCGACGACGTGGCGAATCAAGTCTTCGACCTTGGCGACGTATTCGTCGCTGACTTCGATGCGCGTTCCCGTGGGAGCTTTCAGATTGATGGTGAACTGCCCGGCGTCGGTTTTGGGAAAGAACGCCAGGCCGAGCAAAGGATAGATCGCAAGGCTCAACAGGAACGTTCCGGTCAAAACCGCCACCGTCAGCCCCGGTCGATTTAGCGCGCGACGCACCCAGTACTCGTAATAGTCGAGAAGGCGATTAAACATGCGGTTAAAGCTGGCATTGAAACGCTCCCATGCCGAGTGCTTGGTTGGTGTGGCCGGCACTTCGTATTCGCCGTCAACCACTTGCTCTGTGGATTGCGCATGTTCGCCGCCGTGCGGCACGGCTTTCAAAAATCGCGAGCAGAACAGCGGAATGACGGTCATCGCCACAACAAACGAAGCCAGCAGAGAAAGGCAAAACGCCAGCGCCAGTGCAGAGAACAGAAACTTTGCCACTCCGTAGAGAAATACCACTGGGAAGAAATCGACAACGTCCACCAGCGTAGCGGCGAGAACCGCCAGGTTCACCTCCGCTCCGCCCACTTCGGCGGCAATCATCGGAGCCGCTCCCATCTCCAGATGCCGATAGATGTTTTCCAGAGAGATGACGGAGTTATCAATCACGCGTGAGAAGGCCAGCGCCATTCCGGCCAGGATCATGGTGTTGACCGTACTGCCCATCAAGGCCAAGACGACGAATGCGACCAGCGCCGACAGCGGAATCGAAAGAAGCACCGCCGACGTGGCACGGAAACTTCCCAGGAAGATCAGGATCATCAAGCTGGTCAGAATCAGCCCCATGAATCCTTCGTGCAGCACCGTGTCGATCGCATCTTTCACATACACGGACTGATCGAACACGATGCTGGTCTCCATCTGCTTGGGAATATCGTAGAGATGCTTGATCAACTTGCGTACCCCATCGACCACCGCGATGGTATTGGTGTCGCCGCCCTGCTTCATGATCGGGATGTAGGCCGATTTTTGCCCGTCGATCCGCACGATGTTGTATTGGATCTGATGAGAATCTTCGGCTTTGCCCACATCGTTAACGGTCACCCAGGAATGACCTTTCACCTTGAGTGGAAGAGCATTCAGTTGCTGCATGTTGTCGACGAGGCTGTTCGAATACACGTAGTAATCGTAAGGCCCCATCTTTACGTCACCAGCGGGCAGAATCAGATTGGAGTCGTTCACCGCGCTGACCACATCCATGGGACTCAGTTGCCGCGATAGCAACTTGTAAGGGTCGACATAGACCATGATCTGGCGATAGATTCCACCGAACACGCCGGGAATCTCAGCCCCGGGAACTACCGCGATCTGATTACGAATCTGAAACTGCGCGTAATCATGCAGCTGCGTCTGATTCAGTCCTTCGCCTTTCACCGTTACCAGCGCTACTGGCAAGCTGGACGCGTCGAATTTCAGAACCACCGGAGGAAGCGTTCCCGGCGGCAATCGCTTCAAGTCCGCCAGGGCCAGGTTGGAAAGTTCGCTCACATCGGTGTCGGCATTCGTTCCGGGCTGAAAATACACACGAATAATGCTGACTCCCAACATCGAACGCGATTCCATGTGGTCGATGCCCGCGCCTAACGTGAAGAAACGCTCCAGCGGGTCGGTGATGTCGTATTCGATATCCTCCGGGGGCATGCCCGTGTAGAACGTGGCGACCACCACCTCCGGCAGATTAATGGTCGGAAACAAATCCACCGGCATGCGCGACAAGCTGGTCACGCCAATGACCGCCAGCGCCAGACAGAGAACGATAATGAAGTACGGATTACGAATGGAAAATCCAGGCATAATTCCTATCCCATGCTGCCAAGTTGAACTCGGTCGCGAATTTCGTTTTCGAACGCTTCATTGCGCGTTGGGCTCGTTGTATTCGAGCACCGCTACATTTTTGGCTTGAACCCTTTCCCCGTTCCTCAGTCCGCTTCGGTCGCTCACGATAACTTCCTCGCCTTCACTGAGACCGGACGCAACTTCGGCATAACTGCTGGTTACTAATCCGGTTTGCACGGAACGGTCTTGCACTCTTCCGTCCCGATCCACAATCCACACCGTAGTTTTGTCCGCCTCATGGTTCAGCGCCTGGACCGGGACCGTCGGTATGTCCTCCCGATGTTCCAGCGTCAACGTCGCTTCCGCATATAATCCCGGCACCAGCACGCGATTCGGATTGCGAACGTCCACCTCGGTGTGCATGGTGCGAGTGTCAACCCGCACGTCCACAGAAAATCGCGCGACTTTGCCGGGAAACGTTCGATTCAGCGAGGGCACGCGAACATCGACCGGATCGCCCACGCGAATAAATCTCACGTACGCTTCGGGGACCGGAATCACCAGCCGGAACAGATCATCCTGCGAGAGGCGTACGATTGGCATGGCCTGCGTGCTGGAGCCGATGCCGGCTTGCACCAGCGCTCCCAGATTCGCATACCGCTCTGTCACCACCCCGGAGAACGGCGCTGTAATTTTCGAATAGTCATACAGGCTTTGATCGTGAA
Source organism: Candidatus Sulfotelmatobacter sp. (assembly GCA_030038125.1). Lineage (GTDB taxonomy): Bacteria > Acidobacteriota > Terriglobia > Terriglobales > Acidobacteriaceae > Sulfotelmatobacter. The sequence continues at coordinate 5,974 of JASHPL010000385.1, read as the reverse complement.
TGAGTTTCGCTTTGGCGGCGGCAAGTTGGCTTTGCGCCGCTTCCAGCGCGGCTTGCCCGGCATCGACCTGGGAGGCCGCCGCCAGATCTTTACCTTGCGCGTCATCGACTTCCTGCTGCGCCACCAGTCCCGGCTGGCTTTCAAATACTCCGTTCAGACGCGTGTATTCCAGGTGCAATGCGTTGTAGAGAGCCTGATAACGCGCCAACTCGTGTTGTGATCGGGTCACTTCGTTATTCGCATTCTTGATGTCAGCTTCATCCACTTGCAGTTGGGCTTCGAGTTCCGGAATCTCGAGCCTGGCCATCAACTGGCCCTCTTTAACATGCGTGCCGTAATCGACGTAGAGATTCTTCACGTATCCAGCCTCTTTTGCGTACACATCAATTTCCTGGAACGGAACCAGTTCTGAGGACAGAGTAATTTGCCGTCCCAGCGACTTTTTCACCACCCGGGTCACGCCCACCGTCGTCGTTGCAGCATCCGCCTCCACCTTGCTGGCATCGCCTCCGTTGCACGAGACCAGGCCGGCCGACAGCACGATGAGCAACGCCATAACCACCAACGCTAAGAATGTTGTGCGTCGGGATTGCATCCGGGTGGACTCACTGCCACTTTGACTCATTGCTCCCCCTTGAAATTTCCGGCCCCCATTGTGCGCCAGAAGGCTACTACCGCACTGCTCTGGTAATCTCACTAAGTCTCTCCACTGAGAATGAGCCCGACTTGCAGAAGTCGATGACCTGCTGTTCGATTCGCCTACGATCCTCGGCCACTCGCGGAATTTCCGCGGCAATTTCCGTCGGTATGGCAAGCACTCCGTGTTGATCGCCATGCAACAACTCACCCGGCCGCACTTCCAGTCCACCCACAACGACTTTGCAGCCCACATCGAAGATGTGAGCATAGGCGTGCGATACCGCAAGACTGCCCGAGAACAACTGCAACCCGGCGCTCCTCACTCCCGGTAATTCGCGCACTGCGCCATTGGTCACATAACCCACGCAACCCAGCGCCTTCAAAATTGCCCCGTGGACGTCGCCCACAAAGGCGCCCAGCCCCGGATCATCGTCCATATCTTGCAGGACCAGAACGCGCGGCGCAGGAATGGCTAGGATCGAGTTCCAAAAATCGCTCCGGTCTCGGAACATGTTGCCCGTGATTGGTGGACCTTCGCTGCGCAATCGCGCTGTGACTGCGAATCCCACCATGGCGGGCGCATCGGGGAATCGGCAGTGAATGCTGCCATCTGTGAATCCTGTGTTGCGCAGCCGGATGTTGAATCGCTCCACGGCGTTCGTCACTGTGCAGGTATCAAACTCCCGCAGCGCATCGACTGTGTCTTCGCTTACCAGAGGTTTCATCGTCATGCCGGCATCCTTTGCATGGGTTCTAAAGCGGAAAATGGCACCGATTCCAATCGCGGAATTCTTGCATCTACGGGCTTTTAGTACCGGATGCAATATTGCACAAGCCAGTTTCAGGAATCTGCTTTTCTGAAGACCACTCCTTCAGAGTTCGACAACTCTATGCAGAATGGTCAGAAGACGGAGGTGGCCGGTTATAAAGGCTTTGCTCAAAGAGAACGCTGGGCATGGGAGGCCCAGCAGGCGCAAAGCGAGGATAAGAACTCGCTGTGTCCAGCAAGCTGGCGTCGTTGGCCGGAGGATTCGAAGCCGTCGCGGTGATCATGAGCCGTTGCCGGCTCGGAGCCTGGCACCACTGCGCTTGCACCGTCGTGACAGTCGGAGTTGGCCCGCTCTCGAATGGCGCAAAGCGAGTCGCCAGACGCACCGTCAGTGCGCAAACAGCCACCAGCACCACCAGCGCGCACCAGCGCTGGTGCCAGTCGTATCTCTGATTTGTAGGACGGATTATCAATCAGGTTTTGTATGGGACAAGGTTTTTGTACTATAAAAAACCGACCCTCCGCAAGCAGTAGAAGGCACTTTAGTTACCTACGATACGATGTCTGCAGCTTGAAAGCGGGTTGTACGATTCGGGCCCTTGGCCGCAATCTCTTATGCCCGCTTGCAACTTTTTCGGGGCGCGTACGAGGGTTGTCATTCCGAGCGAAGCGAGGAATCTGCTCTTCGCGCTTCCTTCGCACATTGCTTCTGCGGTAACGGCTGCCGTGTTCAACGCTCGCAAACAGGAGTCTTACTCCGGCGCTTTAATTCAAAGTTGCGTTCGGAACTCAAGTAACCTCTCAAACGTTACCTACCCGCATCTCTCGCCATTCGTTCAGGTTGCCGTTCTTCCCTTTAGTAATTCACTGCCCTGGAGTCGCAAAACTACACTTCCTCGCAGGGGTTTACATACGCATGACCAAAATTACACCGTCCTGGCAGTGGGCGGCTTGTTAATCGCATCCGCTGCTGCTCAACCGCAAAGCAACACGTCCGGCGCCGGTGCGGGCCAGGTCGACCCCGGCCATCCGCGCGTGAATCAAGTCAACGGACGCGAAACCAATCAGCAAAATCGGATCGCCAACGGAATTAAGAACGGACAGTTGAAGCCTGGACAAACCGCCCGCCTGGAGCACGGCGAGCAGCGCCTGCAAAACAACGAAAAACGTGATATGGCTGCTGACAACGGCCATCTCACCAAGAAGGATCAGCACCAGCTCAACCATGAAGCCAACAACATGAGCAAACGGATCTACGACGACAAACACTCGAAGTAGTCCGGAGTTCATCTCCCAAATCTGCCTTCAGGTAGTTAGAAAGCCGCTGATTCGCGGCTTTTTTTTCAGCTTGAATGTCAAACTGAACTCCAGAATTTCGGTCACACCAGACAGACTGCTTCGAGAAATGATAGGCTACCCCATTATGCCGAGTGGCTTCGATCTAACCGACCGCTCGGGACATGGTGCGGAGTAAGGAGATTTTTCAGCTCTCGAATGTCAAGTCGATGAGCCCTGATGCGCTCACGTCCGGAAAGTCGGTCGCGGTGCGCTGTGTCTATGCCTGTAGAGTGGAACCAGACTAAACCTGGAATCGAGATCGCGGCGCTCACCGATGTCGGCCGCCAGCGCGGCAACAACGAAGACTCTTATATTTATTGGGAGCCGGATTCGGAGAAAGAGTTCCATCGCAAAGGCCGTCTGGCTGTTGTGGCCGACGGCATGGGCGGATACGAAGGCGGTCAGGAAGCCAGTCGTCTGGCGGTCGAAACCGTGCGCCACGTTTACGATAATAACTTTGATGGCGATCCGCAGCAGGCCCTTCTTTCAGCCGTCACCACCGCTCACGAGAACATTCAGCGGTATGCCGCCGAGCATATCCAATTTCAAGGCATGGGAACCACCTGCACCGCTCTGGCGCTTCTCGATCACAGATTGTATTTTGCCCACGTCGGCGACAGTCGTCTCTATTTAGTCCGGCCCACCGCGATCTCCCGCTTAACCCGCGACCATTCCTACGTCGGCCGGCTGGTCGAGAGCGGCATTGTTCGCTCCGAAGACGCCGAGTCCCATCCTCAGCGCCACATCCTGACTGCGGCACTGGGCTCGGGAAAAGAAATCCTGCCCGACACGCCCGAGCAGCCTATCACTCTGGAGAAGAACGACTCGCTTCTTCTCTGCACCGACGGTCTCTGGAGTGTGGTCGGTGAGCAGGAACTAGCACGGGGCGTTCGCTCCCATCCTCCAGCCGAAGCTTGTCATGCGCTCATCGACATGGCGCTCGAGCGAGGCGCTCCCGATAACGTCACGGTATTGATCCTGCACATTTCCTCTTAGAGCGGTTCAAACAAACTGGTGAGCGAAGGATCCCAGGTGTGCAAAACGCTGCACAGTTCGTTTAAATTGTATTAAATTATTTCTATTAACTTAATAGACTTTATGGCATAATGCGGGCTGCTTAACGCTCTCTGATCGCCGCGAAAGCTCTCTCCCCCTCGGATCGGTGCCGAGGATAGGCCGCGATCGCAACAATTATGAGCGGCGGTGATGGCGGCAATGCTCTTGATCATGGCCCTCAGTTATCGCGTCGAGAGCCTTGTGCTCAAGGGCACTGCGGCGCTACTAGCAGAATAAGCAGGGCTTCGCGCCCAAGACTTAACAGGCAAAGCTGGAGATTTCCCCCGGTTCTCAGACAGACACATGCAGGAAAATTGCGGGTTTGCTGTCGATCGAATCTATAGTAATGGAATTAACATAATTTTGTAAGTAATGCTGCAACGGTCTCGCACTGCCGCGGCCGTAGCGAGGATTTCCGTTTTGCACGTTCTCGGAATCCGCGCAATTGGCGTGCGGAACACCAACTCAAAAAGGAGAGGACCTAACTCAATGAAAGTGATGAAAAGGTTGTTTCTTACATCCCTTGCCCTCGCCGCGATCAACGCGGGCGCATGGGCACAAACCCAGGTAGCTTCGAATGCAGCGCCAGATCCGCATTCTGCAACGCCTGCCGCAGGCCCGCCTCAGCCCGTGATCACGGCCGCTGACATTCAGGCATTGAAAGATGCTCTGGCTGCCCAGCAACTCGAGATCGAGGCACTCAAGCAGCAATTGCAGCAGAGAAGCAGCCCCACGGCTCAACCTTCCGCGACAGCTACTGCTCAGCCTGCAACCGCGGCTCCGGTTGCTCCAACTCCCATTCAGCCTTCACCCACTGATTCGAGCGTGCAATCGAATGTTTCTGATTCTTCCTCGAGTCACCCGCCGCAAGTCGCCGAGCTCTCAGCACCGGTCATCCCTCAAGAGCAGAATCCTCTCACTCCCGAGTCAACTCAGGGATCGCCGGATATCTTCAACAAGCAGATGGAAGGACCGCTGACCATTCACTTCCGAGGCATCAACATCACTCCTGGCGGTTACGCCGCGGGAGAATTTGTACGCCGCTCAAGATCGCTTAGCGCCGATATGTCTACCCCGTTCAACTCCCTGACCATGCCTGGAGCCTCGCAGAGCCAGGTCCCCGAACTGTTTGGCTCGGCGCGACAGTCGAAGATTACCGGTTTCGTCGACGGACACGTCGGAAAAGTCGATCTTTCTGCCTACGTTTCCACCGACTTTCTTTCTTCCGGCACCACTTCAACCTCGACCTCGACCAATGGCTATACCCTGCGCCTCCGCCAGGCTTGGGGACAAGTTAAATTCGAAAATGGTTGGAGCTTTCTCGCAGGCCAGTCATGGAGTTTGGTGACCGAAGACGCCAAGGGCATCTCTCCCGATGACGACATCGGCAAAACTAACGATGTTCGCCCTAAGACGATCGACTCCGTCTATAACGTCGGCTTCAACTACGCGCGTCAACCGGGTGTCCGGCTCACGAAAAGCTTTGGCGATACGTTCGCCGTTGCTTTTGCCGTCGAGAATCCGGAGGCTACGCTTACCACCCACGGCAATGCTGCCAACTATCTTTTAGGCCAGGCAGGCGCGTCCAGCAGCTACAACTCGCTCTCAACTTACTCATTCAACCCATCTCCCGACCTCATCGCGAAGGTCGCCTTCGATCCTGGATTCGGACACTACGAGGTCTACGGGCTTCTTGATCGCTTCACCGATCGCGTGTTCCCTTGCGTGGAGGAGTTCGCCAGCGCTGCCTGCGGCAGCCTGAAAGCGGCGCCTACGACTGCCATAGGAGCCTACAACAGCACGAGACAGGGAGGCGCGGTGGGCGCCAGTGCCCGCTGGGTCTTCGCTCATCATGTCGTCTTCGGATTGAAAGGCGTCGGCGGCAGCGGCATCGGACGCTACGGGCCGGCCGGACTGCCTGATGTTTCCATCAACCCTGACGGCACCGTTCATCTGGTCAAGAATCTGCTGGGCCTGAGCACGCTGGAATGGCACAGCGGCAAATTCGACGTCTACGGCTATACCGGAGCGGAATACGCCGCGCGTACCTACGGCTTCGACTCCTTCGCGAATAAAGGTGCGGGGGCATTCGTCGGCTATGGAGCACCGACGTTCAACAACACCGGTTGCTATACAGAAACCCCTCCCAGCACGGCCAATGGCAGCGCCGGG
>JASHPL010000384.1 GCA_030038125.1 Candidatus Sulfotelmatobacter sp. | reverse complement strand
GATCTGTTCCCATTTTCGGAAGGAATTTCGGAAAACCTATCCCCCGAAGAAAAACGTTGATTTTCCCCAATTAGGGGCTATAATCCCGCGGTCATAAGGCCCATGTGTCTCGGGTACACGGGCCACAGGAGTTTTAGTTGTGTCTGTCTGGCGCCTGTCGTGCGCTCGGTTAATCTTGCAGATTTCGTGTCTTGGCGTGGTCGATATAATCTGTCTTCGCCTCTGCGGGTTCGCATTTTCTGGCCTTCAGCGTCCTTCCTCTCGATCGATTTTGTCTTGCGTCCCCTCCGATTTTTCTGCAATGGGAAAAGCTATTCGGCTGCCCAGTTCGCGCCCCCTGCACTCTCGCCAGGAGGCCCGCATCTATGCTGAATGAATTCGTCTTTTTACGAGCGGGTGATGCAATTCCGTTCGCCGACGCTCCAGAAATCTCCGAGCCAGAGAAAATGCTGTCCTCCTATTTCGAGGGCTCCACTTTAGGTTTCTGCATCCTGGACTCGGGTCTCCGTTATCTCACTGTGAATAACGCCCTGGCGCAAATGAACGGTCGGCCGGCGCCGGAGCATCTAGGCAAAACCGTGCGGGAAATTCTCGGAGAGGTTGCCGATCAACTCGAACCGGTCTTCCAACAAGTATTTTCGATGGGCGAGCCTGTGCTGGATCTTGAGGTCTCAGGCCATATTTCTGCCAGAAGAGAAACCGGTTATTGGGTCGGCTCCTACTTTCCCATAAAAGACAGCGCGGGTGCCGTGCGGAGCATCGGCGCCATTGTGCTTGAGGTGACTCAACAAAAACGTATGGAAGTTACCCTCAATCACCTCGACCAACGCGCCAGAAACCAGATGGACCGGCTGCAAATGATGCTGGATATTGGCAATATCCTTTCCTCGAACTGGGATGTGCAGCAGGTTTTCCCGCAGATTTCCGCCCGTATCCGTCGCGTCTTACGCCAGGAATACGCGGGGCTTTCTTTGCATGACGCCAATACCGGGCTTCTCGTCCGCCAGTCGGAGGATTTCCCTCTCGGAAGAGGTTTGACCTCACACATTCAGGTGCTCGCCAACGACAGCCCAAGCGGGCGGTCGCTGGAGCAGGGTTCGCCCGTGATCCTCTCCAAGGAGCAGATGCAAAGTTCCCAGTCCGAGATCGCGCAGCGCTATCTCGACGAGGGACTGCAATCATTGTGCTGTGTCCCGATGCTTCGACCCAAAGGCCCTCTTGGAGTTCTCGTTCTCGGCAGCACGCGGCAAAACGCTTTTGATGCCGATGATCTTGGGCTCTTGAACCAGGTTGCGATCCAACTCGGAATCGCGCTTGAGAACAATCGTACCGCGGAGGAGATCGACGCTCTAAAGCGGCGTTTGAATGAAGAGCGGAAATATCTGCAAGGCGAAATCCGCTCCGAAGGTCAATTTGCCGAGATCATCGGCGAAAGTCCGATCCTCAAGCAGGTGCTCGATCAGGTCGCGACCGTCGCGGCCAGCGAAGCCACGGTCCTGATCTTGGGAGAAACGGGCACCGGTAAAGAGCTGATTGCCCATGCTATCCACCGCATGAGCCGCCGCAAAAATTCGCCTTTCATCAAGCTCAACTGCGCAGCAATTCCTACGGGCTTGCTGGAAAGCGAGCTCTTCGGCCATGAAAAGGGGGCATTTACTGGCGCTGTCGTGCAAAAAATCGGCCGCTTGGAGCTGGCCGATGGAGGCACGCTGTTTCTCGATGAGATCGGGGAAATTCCCCTGGAGCTACAACCCAAACTTTTGCGCGTGCTGCAGGACCAGGAATTCGAACGTCTTGGCAGCACTCGAACCATCCGCGTGCACATCCGCCTGATCGCCGCTACCAACCGCGATCTTGCGCGTAGCGTGGCTGATCATCAGTTCCGCAACGATCTTTTTTATCGGCTCAATGTTTTTCCGATTCATTTGCCGGCGCTGCGGGAAAGACGAGAGGACATCCCGCTACTGGTTCGCTTCTTCGTTCGCAAGTTTGCCCGCCGCATGGACCGGCCCATTGAGCGTATCCCGAAAGAGACTATGGCCGCGCTGAAGGCTTGGTACTGGCCGGGCAACGTGCGGGAACTCGAGAACCTGATGGAAAGATCCGTCATCTTAAGTCCCGGCCGCACTCTTCATGTTCCGTTATCAGAAATGTCAAGTTCCGTCCCGGGTGCTGTGATCCCGCTCGATGACAGTCTCAACACGGCTGAGCGTGAGCACATCATGCGCGTTCTGCGCGAAACCGGTGGCCTGATCTCGGGACCCAACGGTGCTGCCCGTCGCCTAGGCTTGAAGCGGACGACCCTGCAATCCAAAATGCAGCGGCTCAGAATCACTCGCCAGGATTACTCCAATCCCAAGCATGATGAGAAATGATTCGACCGCATTCCTGAATTTCTCGCCGTGTAGTCGAATCTGACGGACGGGCTGACAACCAGGTATGAAAATAGTGTAACTTCGAATGCATGGTTCCTTGCTCAAGGCCCCGTGGGGATATTTCTGTTCGGTGAACTGGAATTTTCATGCTGAAGATCAATACACAAGACCATTCCGCCATCCGTCGTCACGGGGAAGAAACATATCCTCACGAA
>JASHPL010000383.1 GCA_030038125.1 Candidatus Sulfotelmatobacter sp. | reverse complement strand
CGAACAGGACAAGGCTTGCCAGGATCTCAAGTGACATCGATGTTGGAGGATCACGCCGGCAAGATGTGGATCGGCATTGATGACACTCTGTCAGTTTATGAGAAAGGAAGATTTCGCGAGGTCAAGAGACAAAATGGTAAACCGATGGGACTGATCAGGGGGATTACAGAAGACGCAGAAAATAGCATTTGGGTGACGGTGATGGGACCGCCCGCAACGCTCATTCGGATTGAAGGTCTGAAGGTGAAGGAATTACATCCTGAACCGGACCTGCCCGGGGCGCGTCGAATTGCTGCAGACCCGGCGGGCGGAATCTGGATGGGGCTCTTAAATGGCGACCTGGCGCACTATCGGGGCGGCAAGGTGGCTACCTACCAGTTTACCCACGACGGTGCGGCACAAGTTCACCAGCTATTGATCAACGATGACGGGTCGGTTCTCGCGGCCACAACGTATGGGTTGGTTGGGTGGCAGAATGGCAGGTCTTTAACTCTGGCGGCAAAAAATGGTCTTCCCTGCGAAGCCGTCAATGCGATGACATTTGATAACCGGGGAAACTTGTGGCTCTTCATGGATTGCGCGCTGGGCAAGTTCGAAAGCGCCGACCTGCAGGCGTGGTGGCGACATCCGCAGGTCAAGGTATCGATACAGACCTTCGATGCTCTCGATGGAGTGCGCACGGGCCAAGCGCCGTTCGATGCTGCGACGAGATCTCCCGACGGACATCTCTGGTTCGTCAATGGGCAGTTCTTAGAAACGATTGATCCTGCTCAAAACGTCCAAACATTGGCCCCTCTCGTCCGTATCGAGCAGATCGTGGCAGATCGCAAGAACTATTCGATCGTTGGGCTGGTTCAACTCCCCTCGCTAACCCGAGACCTGGAGATCGATTATGCCGGTCTCAGTTTCGCCGCTCCGCAGAAGGTTTCGTTTCGATATCGATTGGAGGGCCATGATCGATCGTGGCAGGAGCCTGGGACGCGACGTCAGGCGTTCTACAGCAACTTGCGTCCCGGTGCGTATCACTTTCGAGTGATTGCCAGTAACGGCGACGGTGTCTGGAATCAAGAGGGTGCGACATTGGACTTCAACATCTCGCCTGCATGGTTTCAGACAATTTGGTTCTGGCTGTTCTGCTCGGTCGCCGCGATCGTGATGCTTTGGGCCATCTATCGTCTTCGAGTACGGCAAATCGCAACTGCCATGAGCGCCCGATTCGATGAACGGTTAGAGGAACGCACACGTATGGCAAGGGATCTTCACGACACATTCTTGCAAACCGTTCAAGGCAGCAAGATGGTTGTCGATCTCGCGCTTAAGAACTCAGACGATCCAAATCGAATGCGCCAAGCTTTAGAGCAGTTATCGGATTGGCTTGTTCGGGCAACACAGGAGGGACGTGCCGCCCTCCACTCCTTGCGGGAATCGGCATCGGAAACCAACGATCTTGCGGGGGCTTTTCGGCGGGCACTAGAGGATTGTCGCAGGGAGACTGCGATCGAAAACTCGTTTTCGACAACAGGAGACGCGCAGGAGATGCATCCTGTGGTTCGGGATGAGGTTTATCGGATCGGTTATGAAGCCATTCGCAATGCTTGTTCACATTCGTCCGGTAGCCGTATCGATGTGGCCTTGAACTATGGGAACGATCTGACCCTTCAGGTCCGCGACGATGGAATTGGGATCGATCCGGTTGTCGCGGAGGCGGGGCGAGACGGACACTTTGGGTTACAAGGGATTCGTGAGCGCGCAGACCGCATTGGCGCCAAACTCACCGTTTCTAGCTCTCCAAACTCTGGCAGCGTGATCAAGGTCATTGTTCCAGGCCGAATCATATTTCGAAAACCACATGCCACTCACCTGGACAAGGTCCGGAAAATTCTTAAGAACACAGAAAAGAACTAGCGCAAGCCGCGTTCCGCTAAAAACCTACCTGAATTAGCAGCCTATTTCCCGTCTGAAACAAGGTTTGCGTTCGGAATCGTCAAACGTATGCTGCCGTTGTGAATTCATCCGCCGGAAATGACGCCCAATGATGACACGCCGTGAATTCATGACCAGTTCGAGCGTGGTTGGAGCAGCCATATTATCGGGACAAAGCGATTATGACGAGGAGCTAAAAGGAGAAAAACCAGTGCAAACTCAGAAGAATCAAAAGACCTTCTGGCCAAATGGCGCTCGCCTCGCGGTCAGCATTTCGATGATGTTCGAGGGCGGCGGTCAACCGATTTCCGGTGCCGGCGGTCCAATCCCCGAGCCGATCAAGGACGGCTTGCCAGATCTCCCGACGAATGCATTCTTCGCCTACGGGCACTACGAAGGTATTCCGCGTGCGTTGAGCCTGTTCGACAAGCACGGGATAAAAGTGTCCTGCTTTATGATCGCGAAGGCTGTTGAGACTGCTCCAGAACTTGCACAAGAAATTGCTCGCCGCGGCCATGAAGTGGCAGCGCACGGAAGCACCTGGCAAAACTCTTACTTCCTTCCCAGGGACGAAGAGAAACGATTCATCGCAGATTGCGTAGAGACGATTCATAAGATCACCGGGCAGAGGCCGATCGGCTGGAATGCTTACTGGCTCCGCAACTCAGTGCACATCCTCGAGACTTTACAGGAACTCGGTTTTATCTATCACATCGATGAACCCAGTCATGACGAGCCCTTCATCATTCCAGTCAACGGGAAAGACTTTGTGACCGTTCCCTATACATTTCATATGAACGACATCTCGTCTTTTCCGTTTGAAGGTTATAACCCTCTGGCCTACGAACAAGCGCTCAAAGACGAGTTTGATCAATTGTATGAAGAAGGTGTCACCAGACGGCGGATGATGCTGATCGGGTTCCATGACCGAATTAATGGTCACGCGAATCGTATTCGAGTGTTAGATCGCTTCCTTACTTATGCGAAAAGCCACGATGGCGTCTGGTTTGCGCGCAAGGATGAGATTGCCAAGTGGGTTCTCGCAAATCGGAACGACACACCGATCCTTCAGCGTGGGCCGGCAAGTGCAAGCGGCCTACCGGGCGTGGGATGACCTTCATGTTCAGTTTCGTGGTGTCGAGGGGTGGATCTATGAGAAATATCGTCGATGGAAAAAACTTGCTTGTAGTCCTCTTCCTGGCTGCTTGCAGCGTTGTGGCTAGATCGCACGGTCAGGACAGCGCACAACTCGGCAAAGCGGATGTGCTGATCGTGTCCAATGACCTCTCGGAAACACAACGACAAATGTTGATTGATACTGCACACGGTTTTTATACGTTCTGGAATACGGGCGATCCCAAATTGCTTTCCCGCGTGATCTCGCCGTCGTTTACGGACCGCGATCTGCCGCCCGGAAGGCCACAAGGCCCTGATGGTCCACTCTTCGCCTTCCGGCAGTTCACAAAAGCCGTGCCCGATCTTCATTGCTATGTACTGCAACAAATCATTGTTCAAGACCGGGTGGTATCCAATCTCCGTTTCACCGGGCACTTCACCGGAACATTCGGAAAGCTGCAGGGCACAGGGCAAAAAGTTGATTTTGTTGCAACCGATATTCTCCGCATCGACCAGCGCGGGCAGATCACCGACAACTGGCACCTGGAGGACAATCTCACATTCCTCAAGCAGATTGGAGCGGTTTCCCCGTGACTTGGCCAGTGAAATTCCAACAAGGAAACTTCACTTTTACCTCCAAACACATCCAACCATTGAAACCAGAACGAGGAGTGCGATCAATATGGCGCAGAATGTAGCCGACTTGCTGTGGGAAATGCTCGCGAGCGCGGGTGTGAAACGCTGTTACGGAATCGTTGGAGATGCGCTCAACCCCGTCATCGATGCACTTCATCGAAATGGAAAGATCGACTTCGTTCATGTCCGGCATGAAGAATACGGAACTTTTGCGGCGGTCGCCGATGCCTATATGACGGATAGTCCGGTCGCCGTATGCGGCACCGCCGGCCCAGGAACTGCACATCTGATCAATGGGCTGCGGACGCCCGCAAGGAGGGTGCGCCAGTTATTGCAGTTGCCGGCGACGTGGAATCGAAACTGATCGATACATCGGCGTTGGAAGAATTGAATCCGTATAAGTTTTTCGATACTGCAGCCCTGTACATCGGGCGAGTGGTAAACCCTGAGCAAGCGCGTGCAATTTTTTCGACAGCGATCACGACCGCGGTTACCGAGAACGGGCCAACGGTCACATCTCTGCCAGAAGATATCGCCGCCTCTGGTTGGACATGACTCTCGGACTCCGGCGCGGTGAACTCGCCGGCCTGCATCGGGAGGATATTCGATTCGACCATCTGACCGTGATGGCGCGCGCCGATCCATCGTTGATCAGGTCGTGGGCAACGTGAAGACCGAAGCATCGAAGCGGCCTATTCCGATCGACCCTTTCGTCGCCGAGGATCCACTCGCCTGGTATCGAACAGCGAAGTACACCCGCGCGGTGGACTACATCTTTGCGACGGATGCTCCGCGGGCTGGCAAGAAGCCCGGGAAGCAACCCGTTTGGTTGTCGAAAGTGATGACCTATCAGATTCAACCGGCGGCCAAGCGCGTCGGTATCACGAAGCACATCGGCTGGCACACGTTCAGACATACCTACACGACCCTGCTTCATGCGAATGGCGAAGACATCAAGACAATCCAGGAGCTTCTACGACATTCGAACTACAAGGTGACTGCCGACCACGTACACAGAAGCCGTCACTCCCATGAAGAGCGCAGCGCAAACAAGGCTTGTGAAGATGATTCTCCTGCCGAGCAAGCAGGCGGGGGAAAAACAAGCGTCCGGCGAGTGATGTTTTCTTATCGAACCCTTTCAAACCCTCGGTGAAAAGGGCCGATTCCAATAAATCATTTATTTTGTTGGCGTCCCCGACGGGATTTGAACCCGTGTTACCGCCGTGAAAGGGCGATGTCCTAGGCCGGGCTAGACGACGGGGACGTTAAGCAGGGCGGAATGTCTTGCGAACAATTGATGATACTAGCAGTCGTATTCTAGAAGTGTCAAAGAACGACGGCGGTGGGTAGTGGTGCCGTTTCGCATCTGGATTTCAACTAGCACCACTCCCAGGCGGTGGTTGGAACGATGTCATTGCTACGGTGGGTCTTGGATGGAGGATTGCGTTCACGACAAGGACGTTCTCTGGCAGTTTAAACTCGTCCAATTTCTGATGATTGGTCCTTTCTTGTCCCTAACGCTGTTCTGGTCAGCCCTGTTTTTCGCCGTTTCGCAAGAAGTAGATGTTTTGTCACAGCGCCCAGCGACGGCCGCAATTGCTGGCGCGACGGGACGCGCGCTCGAAACCAAGATCAGCGCGCTGTACCAGCAGGTGGAAGTCGAGGGTGCAAGTAGCGTCCGGCAGCGGTGAAACTGATAACGCAGTTGCGAGTTGGACCGGTAATGGTGCTGGCCACGGTGCGGACGTTGGGATCCGCCGTGCCCTTCGAAACCGATCCCTGAGCGGGTTCACTTTCGACGTGCTTGCGAAGCCGTGCGTTTTTCTCGATTCTCGGTTCACACCATTTTCCAATAATTGGGACTTCACCTGTGCGCTGGAGCACAGGGGACTTCTACGGTGGGAATTGATCTGCGTCACAGTCGAGGGTGACCGGCAGTACAGATTTTTGTGGACTTCGCGCTCAGAATATCGCGAGTTGGTGAACTATCCGCCAAGGCGGAAGGCTAACGAGACGCACTGGCATGCGATGGGCCGCCATCAAGACGACCTCACTCCTCTCCCCTTGGCACCTGTGAAAGGCAGGTCGCTGAGGGACCTATCCGCTGACGGATTGACACCAACGAAAGCAGCGGCTTCAGTCGAAGCTTTGGACGCAAGGCGGCTTGTTTTTCGAAACGCGCCGGCCCGAAAAGGGCTGAAGACTTCGAGTGGAAGCCGCCGCTTCTCACCCTGACAGACGGGGATAGTCCTCCTGAGAGACGCACTCCCCGTGCAGCAGATCCGGGCAGCGCCCATCGGGCCTGCCCGGCTTTGTTTATACTAAATTCTTCTGGTTTTCCGCATACTCAAATACTCATGAACGATCTGCTCCATGTGTTAGCGCGTCACGGATATGTCGTAATCTTCGCGACCCTGTTCGCCGAATCAATTGGTCTCCCCTTGCCGAGCTCTGTCGTATTGATCGCCGCCGGGGCCGCGATCGCTTCCCACACACTGTCAGGGGCAGTGGTGTTGTGCGGTGCGATCCTGGGTCTACTTGTGGGCGACACGGTGCAATTCTGGCTGGGGCGATACACGGGGTGGGCTTTGCTCGGAATCCTCTGCCGTCTGTCACTCAATCCGGAGACATGCATTTTGCGTTCGGCAGAATCCTTTTATAAGCGCGGCAAAGCCACCCTGCTGATCGCAAAATTTATTCCCGGCGTGAATACCATGGCCGCGCCGCTCGCGGGAAGCATGAAAATGCGATTCGGCCAATTTGCGCAGCTGGATTTCACTGGAGCATTGCTTTATTGCGTGACATACCTGCTGGTCGGATATGTTTCGCGTGATTTTCTGGGAGTGGTTTTGAACAGTTTCCATGCCGCCCGGGTGGTTATGGAAATCGTCATCCTCGTCGCGCTGATTGCCTATATCACCTATCGCATCGTTATATTTCAGAGATATCGCCAGTACGACATCGTGCCGCGCGTCCAGGTGCAGGAACTTGCCAGGCGCCTGGCAAACCATGAAGGCGACCACATCCAGATCGTCGATGTCCGCAGCCACGGCTACTACGATACCGGCGCCGAGCGCATCAAGGGATCGATTCGGATCGAGCCCAATAATCTGGAGGCGGAAATCAAGAATCTTCCCAAAGACAAGGACATTTACCTGTACTGTACTTGAGCGCGCGAAGCGACTAGCGCCCGGGTGGCGCATCTGCTGCGGGAAAAAGGGTTCAACACGTTCGTAATCGTCGGCGGGCTCACCGCATGGCGGAAAGCCGGTGAACCGCTGGAGTCCGTTCCGAAAGATGACTTGATCAAATTGCCGACCTTCTCATGAGCCCGCGTTATTGGTTTCAGATTCGCCAAAAACACGCGACTTTTCGCTAATATCGGGCTCAAGCACTCCGCGCTGGCGCTGCCTAGGAGGAGTTCATGCGAAGGTTTGCGCTTTTCATTTCAACTGTCGCCGTCTTGGCAATTGCATCCTGGAGAGTTCCCGCATCAGCACACCCCGACAGTGGAACAGCCGTCTCCATCTATGATGCAAATCCATCGCAACTATGGAATCAGCTTTATTCGGCGCTGTGGATTCGCCAGGATCAACGAGGAACGATTTACGGCAAGGATTCGCTGGACCCGCTGCTCTGGTATGAAACCGAGCACCTATTGTCCGAACCGTCGCACCGACAGGCCGTTGAGGTATTGGACAAGTTCTTGGAGTTTCACGCGGAAAAACAGATTCCTGATCCGCTGAAGAGAGCCATGTTCCAGCGCGATCTTTGGGCGATATTTGACTGGTCTGTCCAATCCGCGAGTGGCCGTTCTGAGTACAGCGAACAGAGGCGGGAGTTACAAATTCGGTTGGCGGAGGTTTTGCGCCGACTCGCGCTCTCGCCCGAGGAAGTGAAATCTCTGCCCGACAACTACAAGCAGGCGGTCGCCTCGGGTGCCTTCGCCAAGGAATATGATCCAGCGCATCCAGACCAAGCTTTTCTTCCTCCAGACCTGTTCGATCCACATGGACCCTGGGTCGGAATCACACCCAGCCCGGAGTCTGATGCTGGCGTGGCCAAGATGCATATCTTCAATTTCTCAGGGCGCTCCAGCTTTCTGGTCTTCGTGAAATTGCCGGGCGGCCACAAAGCAACGCTCGACTATTTCCAGAGTCTGTGGAACTTCCCTCAGCCTTACGTCGCAGGCCCAAGCGGGGCGCCGGATCAGTCGCAGGTGAATCCTGATCTTCCGTCATTCCCCGCAGGGACCGAGGTCGCCCTGGTTCGGCGCATCAATCTGTTCGATGATCAAGGCACTCTCACGCCATCCCCGATCACCGAGAGCGTGCAGATTCGCGTTTACCACGCGATTACAAATGCCCGAGAACGCTTCTTTAACGGCGGTATTGCGTTCGTGATCAAGAACTCTGGTCAGGATTTCTACGAAATGCGGCTCAGCCGGCGGCTTTTGTTTTCAGGCAAGAATGGCGGCTTGCGCGCGGTCGGCCGAGAGGAAAAGGAGTTTTCTACATTTCAAACACACGGCAACGATCCGATCGAAGGGACCTTCGGCCATGGCCAGCCGGATAATCTCGACAAGACTCTTCCCGTGATGCAAACCTGCATCTGGTGCCACTCCGGCGGCGGTGTACGCTCTTTGAACAGCCGTGAGAGTCTGCTCCGGCCCAATCGATTGCAGATGGAACCGGAGAACGCCGATTATGGTTCGATTTATTGGGGCGACAGCTCCGCCATTGCGTGGAAGCAGAATCGATACGACTGGGGACTGTTGAATGGCTACTGGAAAACCGCAAGCTTTCCCCACTAGCTGTACAATAGCTCGATTTTGTCCATGACCGCCGGTCCGCAAAATCCCAGCTTGTCCGCAGTGGACGAGATTGACTCGCGTCCGGGGCACGCATCGCATCCAGCGATGAATCGCGTGCTTTTCCTGCTGACCATTTCCGTCCTCATCAACTACATCGACCGCAGCAATCTCTCGATCGCGGCACCACTGCTCAAAGACGAACTTCACATTTCCGCATCACAGCTAGGGACTCTGCTTTCGGCGTTTTTCTGGACCTACGCGCTGATGCAGGCGCCCTCTGGCTGGCTGGTCGATCGCTTCGACGTGAAGTGGGTTTTTGCGGCGGGATTTCTTCTCTGGTCGGCGGCGACCAGCGTCACGGGATTTTTGCACGGTTTTTTGGCCTTATTGGTCATACGCGTGATTGTGGGTCTGGGAGAATCGGTCGCATTTCCCTCGTACAGCAAAATTCTCGGTGGCCACTTCAAAGAGAACCGTCGCGGGTTTGCCAACGCCATGATCATGGCAGGGATGTCGCTGGGCCCAGCAGTGGGAATGTGGCTAGGCGGAAGCGCCATCGCGCATTTTGGCTGGCGCCCGTTCTTCATCGCCCTGGGATTGCTCGCTTTGCTCTGGGTGCCACCATGGTGGGCATGGATGCCGCGTCGGGAAGAAGCTCCGGCGCGAGCGTCGGAGCAGAAATCCGGCTATCTCCACATTCTGCGGCAGCGATCGGCTTGGGGAACGTGCATCGGACAGTCCTCCATCAACTACTTCTTGTATTTTCTGGTGACCTGGCTGCCGTTTTATCTGGTCCGCGGAAGGCACTTCTCGTTGAACGAGATGGCCCGAGTGGGCGGGCTTGTGTTCCTGATGTCTGCCCTCTCATCCGCAGCGAGTGGCAAGTTGTCGGATCGATGGATCAACGCCGGGGCATCGCCGACGATCGTGCGTAAAGGATTCATGCTCTTCGGGCACGTCGGCATCGGAGTTCTTTTTGTGCTGGCTGTCATGACCACGGGCCGACTATTCATTGTCATGCTCGCTCTCACCGGTATGTTCCTGGGGATCAGCATCTGCAACAGCTGGGCGATCTCGCAGATGCTGGCTGGGCCGCGCATGGTCGGGCGCTGGGTCGGCGTGCAGAACTTCGTGGGCAATCTTGCGGGGGCGGTCGCCCCGGCATTGACTGGGTTTCTCCTTGATCGCACAGGTTCGTTCTATTGGCCATTCTTTATCACCGCCATGGTCGCCTGGATCGGGGCCTTCGGCTGGTGGTTCGTGGTTGGTCCTTTGGAAGAAGTGGATTGGGAAAAAGTTTCGCGCTCCGGCCAGTGCGTACCCGACCCCGCGGCAACGGGATCGTAATACACTCGTGTCATGCCGCAGGAAATCGAAATTAAATTTCGGGTGGCGAATCTGCGCATGCTCAGGCGCAAGCTGAAAGCTGCAAAATTTCGGCTAGTGACACCGCGAACGCACGAGATGAATACGCTCTACGATTTGCCCGGGCAGGTCTTGCGCAAACGGAAACAGCTGTTGCGCCTGCGTCAGTATGGTTCGGAGTGGAAGCTTACGCACAAAAGCGGTACCAAGGCAGCGCGCCACAGCCGCCGCGAAGAACTGGAAACGCAAGTGGAAGACGGGAAAAAAATGGACTCGATTTTGCGCGCGCTGGGATATTCGCCCTCATTCCGCTATGAAAAATTCCGCGCGGAATGGTCGGATAGTAAAGGGAATGTAGTCGTGGATCAAACCCCGATCGGAAACTTCTGCGAAATCGAAGGCCCAGCGAGGTGGATTGACAAGACGGCGAAGAGTCTGGGCGTGGGCCGCGATCAGTACATCATGAAAAACTACGCGACGTTGTTTGCAGACTGGAAGCAGGAAACGAAGAGCAAAGCGGAAGAGATGACGTTCAAAGCGGTAAAGGAGTAGATAACCGCAAGCGCTCGCTCGGCCAGACGGGCGAGGCGCACGTCCCTACACAACTTTATTCGATTACGCGCCGTGGCACTTCTTATACTTTTTCCCGGATCCGCAGGGGCAGGGATCGTTTCGTCCGACTTTTTCCTGGGAGCGGACGACCTGCTGCACCGGGGCCGCGTCCGCGCCGCCGCCGGCCATACGCGCTTGTTCCAGCTCACGGCGCTTGCGGCGCAGGAAGGCTTCCTCTAATTCGTCGGCCGATGTGGAAACCATCCGAGGAGGACGCTTGCCGTTGCCATCGCCTCCGGTCAACATCGCGGGAGCGCTTTCAGGCTGGACGGGTTGTGGCGGCGGCTGCGGCGGACGCTCCAGAATCTGCATGAGATACAAATAGCGGACCGTGTCTTCCTGGAAGCGCTGCATCATGGCTTCGAACATGTCGAACGATTCGCGCTTATACTCAACCAGAGGATCGTGCTGGCCATATCCGCGCAGGCCGATGCCCTCTTTCAGGTGGTCCATGCTTAGCAGGTGATCTTTCCACTGCTGGTCGATCACGCTGAGCATGATCATGCGCTCGTGATGCCGCATGGCTTCAGGGCCAATCAGTTTCTCTTTCGCATCGTAGCGCTGCTTCAGCGTGGCGAAGATCGCATCGCCTAATTCTTGCCGGTTCAGGTCTTCCGGGTTCACGCCCTCGGCAAGAATATCCACGCCAA
Organism: Candidatus Sulfotelmatobacter sp.; assembly: GCA_030038125.1. Lineage (GTDB taxonomy): Bacteria > Acidobacteriota > Terriglobia > Terriglobales > Acidobacteriaceae > Sulfotelmatobacter. The sequence continues at coordinate 10,207 of JASHPL010000383.1, read as the reverse complement.
AGCGCGTAAAGATCGCATCTTTCAGGCCTTTAATATCCCAGTCGGCTTCGTGAGCCTTGGGTGGACAATATTGCTCGAGCAGTTCGCCGAGAATGGCCGACACATAGTCTTCGAGAATCAGATCTTTCTGATCCATGCCCTCGAGCAGACGCCGGCGCAAGCCATACACGGCTTCGCGCTGTTTGTTCATCACGTCGTCGTATTCGAGCAGATGTTTGCGCGATTCGAAGTGCTGAGCCTCGACGGCTTTCTGCGCGGTCTCGATGCGCTTCGTGATGAGCTTCGACTCGATCGGGATGCCTTCTTCCATTCCCAGCCGCTGGAGCAGTTTCGAAACCCATTCCTTGGCAAAGATGCGCATCAGGTCATCTTCAAGCGCGAGATAGAAGCGCGACGAACCCGGATCGCCCTGACGGCCGGCGCGTCCGCGAAGCTGATTGTCGATGCGCCGCGATTCGTGCCGCTCCGTGCCCAGGATGTGCAAACCACCGACCGCGGTTACTTCGTCGTGCTCTTTGTCGGTTTGCTGCTTATAGCGATTGAATGCATCCGTCCATTTGTCGGTCGGAACGAGGTACTCGTTTCCGTTGTAATAGAAGATCGAGGACTGGCCGTCTTCCTGCGGCCCCTCGATTTTGCCCTGCGCGACGCGCAACTGCTGGGCAATTCCCTTCTTGACCATCTCCTGCTTGGCCATGAACTCCGGATTGCCGCCGAGCAGAATATCGGTGCCGCGGCCGGCCATGTTGGTGGCGATGGTCACGGCGCCTTTGCGTCCGGCCTGGGCGACAATTTCGGCTTCACGCTCGTGAAACTTCGCGTTCAGCACAACGTGCTTCGTGCCCTTTTTCTTAAGCAGTTCAGACAGCCGCTCCGATTTCTCGACCGACGTTGTACCCACCAGTACAGGCTGTCCCTTCTGCGCGAGTTGTTGAATTTCATCGGCCACGGCGAAGTACTTCTCTTTTTCCGTCCGATACACAATGTCGGGGTTTTCGATACGCAGCAGTGTCTTGTTGGTGGGAATGACAACCACGTTGAGACTGTAGATATTCTCGAATTCTTCGGCTTCCGTTTCCGCCGTGCCAGTCATGCCGGCGAGTTTCTTGAACATGCGGAAATAATTCTGGAAGGTGATGGTCGCCAGGGTCTGATTCTCGCGCTCGATCTTGACGCCTTCCTTGGCCTCGATCGCCTGGTGCAGCCCGTCAGACCAGCGGCGGCCTGGCATCATGCGTCCAGTGAATTCGTCAACGATGATGACCTCGCCGTCTTTCACTACATATTCCACATCCTTGCGATAGAGAGCATGCGCCTTGATGGCCGTCTCGACGTGGTGTTTCAGCGGCCAATTTTCGGGATCGGCGATGTTGCCGATTCCGAGCAGCCCCTCCACCTTCTCCCAGCCTTCATCGGTGACCGTGATATTGCGATGCTTTTCGTCGACCGCGTAGTCGCCGGTAAGTATCATTCTTGTCGGATCGTTGCCGGCGTCATTCAGGTCGCGAATCAGGGCGTCTCGTCGCGCCGGGGGGAACTTGCCGTCTTCCAGCAACTGGCGCAACTCTTGCTGCGATAGCTCTTCACCCCTGTCAAGCTTGGGAATGATGCGGTCGACCCGGTAATACTTGTCCGTCGATTCCTCGCTGGCGCCGGAAATAATGAGCGGCGTGCGGGATTCGTCGATCAGAATGGAATCAACTTCGTCGACGATGGCATAGTGATGCCCGCGCTGCACGCAGTCGCGGAGATCAAATTTCATATTGTCGCGCAGATAATCAAAGCCGAACTCGTTGTTCGTGCCGTAAGTCACATCGGCGGCGTACGCGGCGCGGCGCTGGTCGTCGTCGAGGTCGTGCACGATCACGCCGACGGTCAGGCCGAGAAAGCGATAGAGTTTGCCCATCCACTCGGAGTCGCGCTTGGCCAGATAATCGTTGACCGTGACGACGTGCACGCCCCGGCCGCTGAGAGCATTCAAGTAAACCGGGAGCGTGGCAACCAGAGTTTTACCTTCGCCGGTCTTCATCTCGGAAATCGCGCCCCGATGCAGCACCATGCCGCCGATCAGCTGCACATCAAAATGCCGCATGTTGAGCACGCGCCGAGCGGCTTCCCGGGCTACGGCAAACGCTTCGACGAGAATCTCCTCGAGAATTTCCTGCAGCGCCTGGTGCTCTTCTTTTTCCAGCCGTTTTTGGCGCCCGAAATCATCTTCTTCGCCGGAATCGGCAAGGCTTTCCGCCCCAGTGCTCCCATTTTCGCCAAGCCGGCTCATGTGCGCCTGAATACGCTGGCGGAACTCGTCGGTCTTGGCGCGCAGTTCGGCATCGGTAAGCTTCGAAATCTCGGGCTCGAGCGCGTTGATGGCCTGCACCTTGGGCCGCAGATTCTTCACCACGCGCTCGCTCTTAGTGCCAAATACCTTGTCTAAAAGCTTGTCGATCAACTGGAATCCTTCGGAGGGCCACAAGCCCAAACTATGTAAAGCCTAGCATATTAGATGCCTACCGAGGAGAGTAAGAACCCCTAGCCATACCTGCGATGGAGTGGCGTTTCCTGTAAGATTCCTCTCGACTCATGCCCACGTTCTACGACCGCTTTGTCGAATGCTCGGAGCGCTGGCCGAACAACGTTGCGGTAGAAATTCAGCGGCATGATCGTCTTGAGAGCTGCACGTACACAGAACTTCGGCGCACGGCGGAATCTGTAGGCCGTTGGATCGCCGAGCGTGGCTTTCCGCGCGGTTCGAGGCTGGCAATTTTTGCCGACAACCATCCACGCTGGGTTGCGGTTTATCTCGGCATCACCGCCTCGGGTTCTGCCGTGGTTCCGCTCGATACCGCACTTCACGCCGATCAAGCTGCAAAACTCATAATAGACAGCGGCGCGTCTGTCGTGTTTGTAGATGCAAAACATCTGCCGGTCGCGTGTGCGGCTGCAAGCGAGGTGAAGCTGGATCTCATTCTCATGGATCCGGATCGCTTGACGGGTCAAGCCAACACCAGCATATGGCTCACCGACCTGCCATCTATTTTTGCGGCCAGTCCGGGCGCTTTTCAACCTGCCGCGGCAAACCATGACGATCTTGCCTCTCTGATTTACACCTCGGGCACAACGGCCGATCCCAAGGGAGTGATGCTAACCCACGGAAATTTTCTCGGCGAAGTCGAGGCCGTCTTCAACTGGGTCGACATTGGCCCCAACGACGCGTTGCTCGGCGTCCTTCCCTTGTTCCACATCCTCGCGCAGATGGCGAATCTGCTCCTGCCGCTCGTCAAAGGTTCGCGCGTTGTGTACCTGGAAACGCTCAACACGACCGAACTTATGCGGGCCCTGAAAGAGCGAAACATCACTGCCTTCGCGGTGGTTCCGCAATTCTTCTATCTGATTCACGAACGAATCTTTCAGGAAGTCGCCAAGCGTGGCGCCGTCACGAAAAACATATTCGGCGGAATGATCGCGCTCAACCGAATGCTGCGCAAGCTTGGAATGAATGCCGGGCCGGTTCTATTTCGCAAGATTCATGACACGCTCGGCCCGAAAATGCGTTACCTGGTCACGGGTGGATCACGATTCGATCCGGAAATTGCGCGCGACTTTCGCGATCTCGGCATTGACGTGTTGCAGGCCTATGGACTCACTGAAACCACGGCGGCCGTCTACGCAAATGCTCCTGATAACAATGTGATCGGCTCTGTCGGTCAGGTGCTGAAAGGTATCGAAGGCAAGATCGCCAATCCGCAACCACCAGAAGATGGAGGCCCTGCCTTGGGAGAAGTTGCACTGCGCGGGCCGGTCGTGATGAAGGGATATTGGAATCGTCCAGATGCGACGGAGGCCGCCATCCGCGATGGCTGGTTTTATACCGGCGATCTCGGGTATTTCGATGCACACCGCAATTTGTTTCTCACCGGCCGCCTAAAGGAAGTCATCGTGCTCAGCAACGGAAAAAATGTTTATCCCGAGGAAATTGAGGCGCATTACCTGAAATCGGTGTTCATCAAGGAACTCGCGGTGATGGGCGTCGAGGGAAACGCCGGCGAAGATCGTTTGCATGCCGTGATCGTCCCCAATTTCGACGGGCTCCGCCAACGTAAGGTCGTAAATGCGAAAGAGGTCATTCGTTACGACATTGAAAATCTTTCCCAGCAACTTCCCTCGACGAAGCGAATCGGAAGTTATGAAATCTGGCAGGAGGATCTGCCGCGAACCACCACACGCAAGATCAAGCGCTTTGAAGTGGAAAAGCGAGTCAAAGCGGATCAGTGCAGGAGGCTCGCTGACGATTCCGCTGTACCTGCGGAAAAACCTTTGAGCCCTGAGGAACTGGCGTGGCTTGAACGCCCTCAGGTTCAGCGCGGCCTGAAAGCGATGCGCCAAATTGTACCCGACGTTTCGCACGAAATAGGTCCGACGCATAATCTGGAACTCGATCTCGGACTGGACTCCATGCAGCGCGTTGAAGTTCTGAGCCAACTCGAACAAGAACTCGGCGGCCGGGTTGACGAATCCCGACTTGCCGACATTTATACGGTTCGCGATCTGCTTGATGCCGTCCTCGCCAGTGCTGCGGCCGGTGAAACCGCACCGCGCGCCGCCTTTGCCGGATGGAAGGCCATTTTCGCGGAGGAACCGACGGATCCCGACGTGCTAGCTCTTGCTCACATGCCAGCGGCATTTGATGGGTTCTGGTATCCCCTCTCACGGGCGATCAACTTGATTTCTCAGGACCTGTTTCAGCTACGTGTCTCCGGACTGGAGAATCTTCCGCCTCGCGGCCCATTCATTCTGTCCTCCAATCATCAAAGCTATCTTGACCCGGCGGTACTCGCGGGGGTCTTGCCGAGTGAGATCCTGAGGAATTCTTTCGCGGTGGGAACCAGTGAAATATTCGGTCAGGGATTCATGCGGCGATTGGCGCGCTGGATACGGGTGATCGTGGTGGACCCCGACGCGAATCTCATCCCCGCCATGCGCGCCGGGGCATTTGGCTTGCGTCACGGCCGTGTGCTCGTTCTATACCCTGAAGGCGAACGCTCGATCGACGGCACGCCACGCATTTTTAAGAAGGGTGCAGCCATTCTTTCCATTCATATGCAAGCGCCGATTGTTCCCATCGCGATTGATGGCTTTTACGAGGCGTGGCCGCGAGGCAGCAAATTCATCAAGAGATTAGCACCTCTGAGGATGGCTTTCGGCAAGCCGATCTTCCCTCCTCCGGAATCGGACGCCTCCGAGGCAGCCTATGAGAAACTCACGGGCGAGGTGAAAGGAAGAATCGTCGAGATGTGGCAGGACCTGCGGACGGCCGACTAAAGCGCCAATTAAGCGCGTGCTCCGCTGGCCTTCGCGCCGAAGGCTTTGGCAAAACCGTCCAGAACAATCGAATCGTAACGTCCGCTCGATCGCCGGATCACTTCCTGCCCGGCCTGCGACGGCGACATCTTGGTTCCGCGCTCTCCGCCGATCAACGACTCATATTCATCTGCCAGGCTCAGAATCTGGACTTCCAGTTCGGCATCTTCGATTTTGCCGCCAGTTTGGCGCAGTTGCCTCTCTGTCAGAAAAATCGGAATCGCCCGCCGGATCGTACTGGCCGAAGCGTCGGATTTTGTAGCGCGCCGCTCGGCCCTTCTGCTTCTTTGCAAGTCTTCATTCGAGACTTGCGCCGCCTTGCACAGAACCTCGTTCGTGATTCCGAGTTCCTTCAGATTGAAAAGCAGAGCGGCGGTGCGAATATCATCCACGCTCCCAGGGTCGAGGCCGGCTGTCTCCGCAATCTTGGTCGCGCACAGAGCAATGCGATACGCATGGGTTGCGCTGTATTTCTGGCTGGCAAGAAAAGTCTGCAGGATCGCGAGCATGCCGTCATATCCTTGCTCCATCTCTTCGAGCGACTTCTGGTTGCGTTCGTAGAGCGTGCCAGTCGCATATCCCGCAATCATAAGGACCCCACCCCAGACAGCGAGATCCAGATAGTGGGCAAAGGGAAGCTCCACGTGATGGGTGCGCATCGCCGGATTGGTGTTGACCAGCAGGACCACAATGACGATGCTGGCCAACGCCGTGAGCGTGGCATGACGACGGCCGAAGTGATATGCGGAGAAAAGGGTCGGTAAGAAGTAGAACACCAAAGCCATGCGCTGCGAGGCCACCAGAAAGTTCAATATCGCAGCAATGACGACCAGAAACAGCAACAGCCAGAGTTCCGGATTGATCTTGCGCACGATTGCCTCGGCGGGGAACCGATTCATCCCGTTCTGTATATTTTCGAGTTCGCGCGCACCACGCCCAGATTACCGACGTAATTACATAAAACAATTACTTCGCGCGGGGATGGGTTTGATCGTAAACCTGCAGCACGTGCTTCATGGAAAGCTGAGTGTAGCGTTGGGTCGTGGCTAAACGTTCATGGCCCAGCAACTCCTGAATGGCGCGCAGGTCTGCGCCTTCTTCGAGCATGTGCGTGCCAAACGCATGGCGGAGTGTGTGCGGGTGCACGTCGGGCGAGAGGCCTTTTGCGACTGCGACTTGCTTGATGATGCGTCCGACACTGCGGGTGGTCAACCTCCCGCCGCGGCGGTTAATCAGCAACGCGGGAGTATCCTTGCGCGTTTCGCCGACAACGGTTTGACGAACGGGAAGATATGCGGCGAGCGCGTTTTTTGCCGATCCGCCAAACGGTACGTAACGTTCTTTTTTTCCTTTGCCGCGAATTAGAATCGCTTCCGCGCTGAGCCGAATATCTTGCAGATTGATTCCCGTCAATTCCGAATTGCGAATGCCGCACCCATACAGCAGTTCTAGCATCAGGCGATCGCGTTCGGGAAAAGCCGCAGATTCGGGCATCTCGCCATCGAGGACGGAATTCATCTCTTCAATAGTGGGAACGCGCGGAAGCTTCTTGGGCAATTTCGGCGTGGCCACGAGTTTTGCCGGATTCTGCTCGACCACTCCTTCCTGGGCCAGCCAACGATACAGAGACCGCACCGCAGCCAGCGCACGCGCTACCGAAGTCTTGCTCAGCCCCTTCGCGTAAAGCTGCGAAAGAAATCCGCGAATTGTGATGTGGTCGATATCCTTCCAGGCGCGGGTTCCCGCGTAAGCGGCAAACTCGCCCAAATCGTTGCGATAGGCCGTTACTGTGTGTCGCGAGGCATTGCGTGCACCCAGATGACGTAGAAAATCGGATGCAGCCCGACTGACGATGGTGTCGAGGTGCGAGCTCACTTTGTCCCGCGTTTTTGCGCCTGCACGATGGATCATCTGGCCTTCGCTCTCGGATGATGTTTCTGATAGACGCTGCGCAGCCGATCCAGAGCCAAATGCGTGTACACCTGTGTTGTGGAAATATCCGCGTGACCGAGGATCGTCTGTACCGTGCGCAGGTCCGCGCCGTTCTCCACCATATGGGTCGCGCAGGAATGCCGCAGCATGTGCGGCGAGGCGTGCCGTCCTGAAGAGGCCGAGGCGTCACGCACCATTTGCCAGACGCGCTGCCGCGTTAATTTGCGAGCCCCGCGAGCAAAAAACAATAAGGGAGAGCTAGCAACAATCTTGCCCGCTCTTCCCTGCGCCAAGACTGCCCGCGCGTGCTCCAAGTACCCTCGCAAAGCTTCTTGCGCCGGTCTTCCCAACGGGACCACACGTTCCTTGTCGCCTTTGCCGCGAACCAGCATGTATCCTGCCTCAAGCTTTAAATCTTCGAGCTTGGCGTTGACAATCTCCGATACGCGCAACGCGCCTGCGTAGAAAACCTCGAGCATGGCTCGATTGCGCAGTGTCAACGCGGCCGATTGTTTCGTTGCGTGCGCTGCATTTGGGGTGGTTCGCGCTCTGAGCGTCGCCTCGATCTCATCTCGTGCCAGCGATTTGGGCAGAACCTTCCACTGCCGGGGCGATTCGATATTGAGGGTGGGGTCGTGATCAGTTTTCCGGTCGAGCAACAGATAGCGATAGAGATGCCGCAAAGCTGACAGCTTGCGCCCTACGCTGCGACCATCGACTCCATTGGAAAAAAGTTCCTGCAGGAATTCGCGGACATCGATCCGCTTCGCGGTTAGCGGAGCCTGCTTCTTCTTCTCCAGAAATTCCGCAAACTGCCGAATGTCAGACTTGTATGCGCCGATCGAAAGCGGCGCAAGTCCTTTCTCAATGCGCAGATAATCGAGAAAGCTCGCCACAACGCGGTTGTTGACTTCAGAAGCCATGCTGGAAGGTCCCGTTTAGTATGCTCGTTATCGGACGCAGAAAACAGTGATGAAGGGGATGCCAGCCCATCAGCTGGGAGTCGGGGATTGCGCACGATTCAGCAGTTCCGCCGCATAGAGCGCTCCTTCGGGCGTATCCTCGTGCTTGAAGTATGCATAAACGCTGCGTCCGGCGGCGATGTGCTGCCCGATCCGCTCGAGCATCGCGCGCCGCTCTTCGGCGGTGTAGGTCGGCTTGCGAAATCGATAGTAGGCGAATTCTGCCGTGGCCACATCGGGCGTAGTTCGCGTCTCGGTCTCGGCGACACAGACTGCGGCCTTGCTGGCACGAAGTAAATCCCAGGTTGAGTCGCTAAACCAGGATTCATGGCGAAATTCAAAAGCTGTCGGAACGCTGCGCGGCAGGGTGGCGAGAAAATCCTGCAGCAATCCGGGATCGGCTTTCAAGTTAGGCGGCAGCTGGAATAGTACCGCGGCCAGCTTCCCTGCCGCTGCCAAAGGCTCGATGGTGGAAAGAAAGCGCGGAACGAAATCCGCTGTGCTCTTCAGTCGCTTGATATGCGTGATCACCTGGTGCGCCTTAACCGAAAAGCGAAAATGTTGCGGCGTTTCCTGGATCCAGTTCTGAACAGTGGTTTCCTTCACCAACTGGCGGAAGGTGAAATTCACCTCGACTGTGTTGAGCCGGGTCGCGTAGTAGCTGAGAAATTTTTTCTGGGCGAGCTTGTCAGGATAGAAATCGGGCCGCCAGTTCGGATAAGCCCAACCCGAAGTTCCAGCGAACAGTTGCGCCATACGCTAGCTCGTTGCGAAAATCAGGATCAATGTCATGAACAGCGCAGGATCGCGATTATACCCTGCGCCCTTTCATGCCCGTTTTCGATCGTCTCTTTGGGGCCCTCTTCCCTTTCGAATCCGTAGCTGGTTCGTCGCTCTGCGCCGCGATCTCGATCGGCTCAGGCGCCTTCTCTGCGGCTGCTGCTTTCAAATCAGGAAGCCGTTGTTTGAGCTTCAGCACCGGCTCGAACAGGTCCCCCGTTTTTTCAAAACGAGCGATGGTCTGCTTCGACTCGAAGACCAGCAGACCTGCATCTTTTTTCTTGAGCGCACGCTCCACTTCGTTCCACGTAACCGGGGTCGAAACGGTTGGATGCTCGCGCGCCCGCAGCGAATAAACGGCGATTGTCGTTTTGTGCTCATCATTCTGGCTCCAGTCGACGAACACTTTGCCGGTTCGCAGCTGCTTCTTCATATCCGAAACCACTTGCTCCGGATGTTCGTGCTCCAGCAAACGTGCTAAGGCGTGGGCAAATTCCTTGGTCTGGTCGAAAGTGGTTGGCGTGTTCAGCGGAATATAAACCTGCAATCCTTTTGAGCCGGATGTTTTGGGAAAGCTCTGCAGCCCGAAGTGTTCAAAAATCTCACGCAGCCACAAAGCAACCTGGCAGCACTGCACGATGTTGGCCGGCAGACCCGGATCGAGATCGAAGACCATTTCGGTGGGGCACGTAATGTCTTTGGCCAGAGCTAACGAGGGATGCAATTCGAGTGCGGCCAGATTTGCCAACCATACCAGCGTCGCCAGATCATCGGCCAAAACGTAATGCACCGTGCGCCGATTGCCTTCGCTCCAGATCGGAGCGGTCTTCACCCACGGCGGGCGATGTGCCGGCGCATTTTTCTCAAAGAAGGGTTCACCATCGACTCCATCCGGATACCGCTTGCGCGTCAGCGCGCGTCCTTTCAAATGCGGCAAAATCGCCGGCGCGATGCGGACGTAGTAATCGATCACGTCCTTCTTGGTGAATCCGGCGGCAGGATAGAGAACCTTCTCCAGATTGGTCAGCTTGAGATCTCTGCCCTGCACTTGAAGGGTGGAATCCATGACGAACTCCGGTTATACGTTGGGCTCCTCGTGTAATTCGCATGCTACCGATTTCAGAACCATTAAGGACGTTACGGGATGCCCCGCTTGCCGCGCCTGTCGAGATTAC